>JBEKYE010000564.1:0-12095 GCA_049511275.1 Bryobacteraceae bacterium | reverse complement strand
TAAGCGGCATTCTCCGCTGGTAGCGCCGGCGGTCTGGCAAGACCGCCGGTGTCTTATGCGCGCTTGACCATCTTCAAAGAAAGAACCGGCGGCGAAGACCGCCGGCGCTACAACCCAAGTAGTCTGTGGACCCCACTCATTTCTTGCCTGCGGGCGGTCTGATTCCCGCGCTCTCTTTGGCCAGCGGACTCCCGGGGAAGCGCTGCCGCAGCAGCTTGAACGCGTCGTTGGCCTCCGGCCAGCGACCCAGTTCCACCAGGCTCTTTCCTTTGTAGAACAGCGATTCCGCAATCCGGTTGGATTCCGGGTAGTTCTGCACCACCTGGTCGAATGAGCCGGCTGCGTCATCCCAGTGTTTCAGCGAATACTGAATCCAGCCGGTGCGGTACTGAGCCTCGGGAGCCTGCGCATCGTTGGGATACCACTTCAAGAAGTCGCGATACTCCTGGAGCGCCAGGTCGAGCGACCCGCCGCTGCGGTCGCGCTCCGCGCTCGCGATCAGGTCCGAGGCGGAGATCTGCGGCGCATTGGGGTCCGGCGTGGCTTGTCCGGAGGGAGGCGCCACGGGAGTCTGCATGGTTTTCACGGCGTTGCCCAGGTCGGCAATCTGCGTGGCCAGTTTGGCCAGGGCGGTATTGAGATCGGCAAGGGAATCCTTGATGGATGCTACATCGCTGGAGACGCCTTGCAGCCGCGCTGCCATCCCCGCCATGGCGATCGAATTCTTACCCTCCTGGTCCTGACGGTCCTGGAGCGACTTCTGCAGGCGATCACCCATCGAGGCCAGAGACCTGCCGGTCTGTTCGGCGGCGGCGCGCGCCTGGTCGGCCTGCTTCTGCGCCAGGTCCGCGAGCTTGTCGTCGAGTGACTTCTGCAACCCCCGGACTTGCTCCTGCAACGCAGCCACATCGCGCTGCAGTTCCAGAATGCTCTTGTCCGCGCCGAACACGGCAGGAGCCACGCACAGCGCAACCGCCAAAAAGCGTCGGAACATGCCAGGCCACCCCCAAGTATTCATCCTACAGCCACGAGCCGCTTCTTGCACCGGGAAGGCACGTTAGTAGAGAATAGGGGCAGCACTCTGGGGTATTCCGATGGATCATTTCGAATCCGGCCCGCCGGCGGCGCTCGCCAAGGCCGCAAGCCGGGGCATGCCGGAGATTATCGATAAGGCCGGCCACCTGGTGGTGGCCCTGCTGGAATCGGCGTCGCAGGCAATTGTGGCCGTGAACCGCGAGGGGCGGATCGTGCTGGCCAACCGCCGCGCGGAAGAGATCTTCGGTTACTCGCGCGAAGAACTGTTGGGCCAGCCGCTCGAAATGCTGGTGCCGGATGCGCGCCGCACCCACCATGCCCACGACCGCGAGGAATACTTCGCGCGTCCGCGCATGCGCCCGATGGGGACCGGAATGGACCTGGCGGCGCGCCGCAAAAATGGCACGGAATTCCCGGTGGAGGTGAGCCTCAGCTATGTGGAAGCCGAGGGCGGCGGCTACGCCATCGCCTTCGTGAGCGATATCAGCCAGCGCAAGCACCTCGAGGAGCAGTTGCTGCACGCGCAGAAAATGGAAGCCGTGGGCCGCCTGGCGGGGGGCGTGGCGCACGACTTCAACAACATGCTGACGGTGATTTCCGGCTACAACCGGATGATCCTGGATGAGCTCTCGGCGCTCGATCCGCTACGCGGGTATGCCGAAGAAGTTCTCAAAGCCGCCGACCGCGCCGGAGCCCTGACCAACCAGTTGCTGGCTTTCAGCCGCCGCCAGATCATGCGGCCGCGGGTGGTCGGCGTCAACGCCGTGCTTGCCCAGACAGAGAAGATGTTGCGCCGCCTGATCGGCGAGGACGTGGAACTGGTGATGCGGCTGGACCCCGGCGCGGGCAACATCAAGGCCGACCCGGGCCACGTGGAGCAGGCCGTGGTAAACCTGGCGATAAACGCGCGCGATGCCATGCCCTTGGGCGGGCGCCTCACCATCGAATCCGAAAATGTAACCCTGGACGAAAACTATACGCGCACCCACATGGGCGTAAAACCCGGTGAATTCGTGCTGATTGCGGTGAGCGACACCGGGCACGGCATGGACGCCGAGACGCGCCGCCGGATCTTCGAGCCATTCTTCACCACCAAGGAGAAAGGCAAAGGCACGGGCCTCGGCCTAGCCACGGTGTATGGCATGATCAAGCAGACCGGCGGCGATATCTGGGTCTACAGCGAGCCCGGAAGAGGCACCACTTTCAAGCTTTACTTCCCGCGCGTGGCCGAGCCCACCAGCGATTCAGCGGAGGGCGACGGCGACCTCGCGAAGCGCTCCGGAGGCGAGACCATCCTGGTGGTGGAAGACGAGACAGCCGTGCGCGAGTTGACCGTGCGCATCCTGCAACAACTGGGCTACGTGATTCTGACGGCCTCCAGCGGCGCCCAGGCTCTGGACATCGGCCACACCCACGAAGGGACCATCCACCTGCTGCTGACCGATGTGGTGATGCCGGGTATGAGCGGGCGTCATCTGGCGGACCGGTTGCTGGAACGACGTCCGGGCACGAAGGTGCTGTTCCTCTCCGGCTACACGGAGAATACGGTGGTGCACCATGGCGTGCTGGATGCGGGCGTGAATTTCCTGCCCAAGCCCTTCAGCCGCGAAACCCTCGCCAAGAAACTGCGGGAAGTGCTGGCCAAGGCATGAGTGGCATAGACGATCGGTTTTTGTCGTCTGCCGGCTGCCGTACTCCAGCCGGCAACGGCAGACCGCGAAAGGCGATGGCCTGTCCCGCGGCCCTTTACTTGGGATACGTGCCGAAAATCCTGCGGCAGCAGCCATGCAAGCGATGCGGCCACTGCGTGGCGGGGAAAAACATGAAGGGGCATTCGCCGGCCACCACCGGGATGTCGCGATCCTGGCAGAGTTTGAGCGCGCCGGGGCTTACGGCGCCGGGGCCCGTGGCACGGTACAACCAGACGCGGCAAACGCCCGCGGCGTCGCATTCGCGCACGACCCGCTCGCTTTGGGCCGAGGGGGTCATCAACAGCGCTCGATCCACGCGCGGCTCGATATCCTGCACGTTGGCATAACAGCGGACGCCTTCCACGTCCGCCATGCCGGGGTTCACCGGGATGGCTTCATAGCCGCGCCGCCGGAATTCGCGGAAAAGGCTGCGGCTAAAATGCTTGGGGCTGCGCGAAACGCCGATGATGGCGACGCGTTTCTCCGTCAGAAAGTCGTCAATCTCTTTGCGAGCGGTCATCACTACCCCCGTTATCGGACTATTTACTCTTAAATAACACGCGGCGGCTGCGATGTAAAGCGGAGGTTGTAGGAGATAGCAGAAACAACAGGAAGGAAGGCGGGGCAGGCGTGAGCCTGCCCCACCGGTTATTGGAACGGTTAGAAGCTGAACTTGGCGGCCACGACGATCACGCGGCCGGTAACGATCGCGCCCTGGCCCGAACCGTAAGGGCTGGTGGGCGGGGCGAGAGTGCCGGAGGTGGTGCCGAGCGAACCCGAAGTGATGGATGCGGTCGGGTTCGAGAAGTTCGGATGGTTTAAGACATTGAAGAACTGGCCACCGATTTCGACCGCATAGCGCTCCTTGATGAAGAACTTCTTGCTGAGCTGCGTGTCGACATCGAAGTAGCCGGGTCCGCGGAAGACGCCCGGTCCGGTTTCACCGAAACCCATCTGCATCGGCGTGGCAACGCCCGAGGTCAAATTGTAGGTCTCGAAGTCGCTGGGGGTCCAGCACGGCGGAGTGCTGCTGCCGTGAATCGCGGTGCACACCGTTTGGAGGCTGGGGTTGATGACGGTGGCAGGCGGAGCAGTGCCGGTTCCACCGCCGGAGTTGATCTGCGCGGCGAGCTTGCTGTCGGACGACGTGAAGGGCCGGCCGGTATAGGCATAGAGCTTCAAGCCGAAATTCCAGCCGCCGATCACCTGGCTGAGAATGCTGTTGGCGAACTTGTGCGGTTCGGTCCAGACCAGGTCGCTGACAATGGCATGACGCACGTCGATGCTCTCGTTGCCATAGCCAAAGCCCAGGTTGTAAGGGTTGTAGACTGAGGCGTCGCCCAATCCGTGCGACCAAGTCCAGCCAAACTGGCCCTGGAAGCCATAGCTCATGGAGTGCCGGACCTGCACCGTCATGGCGTCGTAGTTGGAGTAGCCCGCCGTCAGCACCTGGGTTACGGTGAGGAAACGGGGATCCGGCGCGGCCGTCGGCAGGCCGCCGAAGTTCGTACCGTAATACTTGTTTAAGCCGTTGCTGGCCAGCAGTAGGAAGGAGTTGGCCCAGGTGTTGGACATCGCCTGATCGTAACCGTGATTGCCGGTGTAGGTGACGGCCAGGACGTCGTGCGCATCCAGCGAGCGCTCCAGTTCCATGCTCCACTCCGTGGTTTTCGGCGGGACGAAACTGTTCGGCGGCGAATAGTAGCTGGGAAGTGCGTATGCAATCGGTGCCAACGCCGCCACCATCTGGGTGTAATTAAAGCCCTTCCCGAATCCGGAGGTGAAGGTGTTGTGGGCCGCGGCCGCCGCATAGGCCGAACTGGCGGTATCGGTCGGCATTCCGACTTCACCGAAATGGACGCTGGCGCTAAACACGCTGGGAGGGTTGCGGAACACGCTGGATGCCACGCTACCTGCGAACAGGGTGGCAAACGAGCCGATGCCGCCGCGAAGTACCGTCTTGGAATCGATGTTCCATGCGAAACCGAAGCGCGGTTCCGGGACCACGGATTCCAGGCTCTGATACAGGTTGTGCAACCCCGTGGTGATGGTCTGGTTGTAGGGGACGCTGGCGCCGCCGGTGTAGCCCGACATGCCGAACTGCGTGTTCATGCGGGCGAAGCAGTTATCCAGGCAGGCCGGATTGCCGTCGTGCTCCAGGCGGATACCCAGCGTCAGCGTAACATTGCGCCGGATCTTCCATTCATCCTGCACATATGCGCCCAGCGAGCTCATACGAAGGTGCACCTGCAACAAATTCGGGTAGCTCTGGGTGAAGGAATCGCCCAGGCCCGTGGCGTCGATCTTTCCGGTGGTGAAATCGGTCAAATCGGGGATGTTGTAAAATCCGTTGAAAGCCGATTCGTTGTTGGTGTAATCGGTGATCTTGTTGTACCGGTAATTGACGCCAACCTTAAGGCTGTGCTTGCCTTTGATCCAGGTGAGGTCGTCCACCAACTGAGCCTGGCCCACGTTGCGCCCCTGGGGCATGTTGGTGGCCGTGCCCACCTCTGAACAGCAGAAGTCTGTCACGTTGATGGTCTCCGGCATCGCAGCCTCGACCTTTTGCAAGCTCGCGTAGCCGAAAATCGCCTGGTACCAGGAGCCCGAACCGATGAAATTATTCACCAGGGTAGGCGAGAAGGCGTAGGTATACGTCAACTGGCCGTTATCGGCGGGCTGGTTGCTCTGCTCATTGAGAATCGGGCTGATGAGGCTCGGCCCGGTGGCCTGAAGGCCCCAATCGTAGTTGTAGCGCAAGCTGAGCTTCTGCTTGTCGGTGATGTTGTAGTCCGTGCGAATAGTGATCAGGCTTTCTTTGTTTGTCTCGCTGACGTTTTCGGCGAATTCGTAGGTGCAAGGCACGGTGGTGCCAAACACGCCGCCGCCGCCGGGCGCGGCAATGCCTGCGTTCCAGAAGGTGCCGGTTCCGCAACCCAGGTGGCCGTTGCCGTCCTGTAAGGGTCCGTTGCCATTGGCTACGGGGACAGCGCTCTTGGCGCCGGATGCGCCGTTCCAGAGCGCAAACGCATCGTTATAGAGAGGCAAGGCGGCCGCGTCGGCGTGCGCCAGGGTGTAGGCCTGGAGCTGCGGAGAAGGAATGGCTACCGTGCCCGAACCCGGCAGGGCATACTGCAAGCTCTCGTAATTGAAGAAGAAGAACAGTTTGTTTTTCTTGATGGGACCGCCAAAGGAGCCGCCGAACTGGTGGGAATCGGACCGCGGTTGCTGCAGGCCCTCCTGGTTGTTGAAAAAGTCGTTGGCGTTGAACTCCTTGTCGTTGTAATTGTGGAACAGGTTGCCGTGGAACATGTTGCTGCCGGTCTTGCCGATCCAGTTGACCTGCGCGCCGCTCATGCGTCCGAAATCGGCGCTGTACGCGTTGAGGATCACGGCCGCCTCGGCGACCTCATTGGCCCCCAGCGTGTTGTTGCTGGCGCCCGAGTTGTTGATATTCAGATACGGGTCCATATCGTCGGCGCCGTTGAGGGTGTACAGGGCGGTGGCGCCGGGGATTCCGTTGACGTTGAAGTTTCCGGATGCGCCGCCGCCGGGCAGCACCAAAATGCCCGGAACGGTGAAGGCCATGGTGGTGAGATCGCCGCCCATGGTCGGCAGATTGGTAACCTGGTTGGTGTTGAAGCCACTCGCCAGGTTGGCGTTTTCGGTCTGCAGGATGGCAGCCTGGGCCTCAACCTCAACCACTTCCTGCGTGCCTTGCACGTTGAGCGTGAGGTTGATGGCAGTTGCCTGGCCCGCTATCAGAGTGAATTTTTCTGTTTTGGATTTCAGGCCGGTAGCTTCGCCCGACACGTAGTAATCGCCCGGTTGCATCAGCGTGAAGCGATACTGCCCGCTCCCATTAGCGGTTTCCGTATGGGTTTCGTTGGTGTCGGCGAACTTGGCGGTCACCTTGGCGTTGGGCACGACCGCCCCGCTGGCGTCGGTGACGACGCCCACAATATCGCCAGTGGTCATTGTCTGGCTGTGCGCGGCAGGCACGCCAACGAACAGAAGCATTACAGCCAGGCCGGCCAGTGCCAGCCAGGAACGCCTCAAGTGCGTTAATCCCTTCATGTAAGAGACCTCCTTGGTCTCGAAACTAACCTTGCTTACCTAATCCCACTAGCTGACGCAAGAAACCGCCAGCGTAAAAAAAACCGCACTCCGAATGATTCCTGGTGTAACCTCTTTACTTCTACCGCTACCGCTCCGGCGAACCCTGACTCCGGACGGCGCTTTGCAAGACCCCGGAACCCGTTCCACGGGTACATGCAGGGCTTTCCTTTATAAACACCTGTGGGAACATTCTACATTGACCCGTCGTAATAATCAAGAATTAAATATCCTCAAACCTTAAATCCTCAATTCTGCATCCTCAAACGCGAAGGCCCGCGTCATTAGCGCGCATTTCTCACACGTAGCCCGAAGTGGCGCACGCAACTCCTGCGTGCCGTGCCGGGACGCATCTCGACACGCAGGTCCGGTGTACGGACAGCCTCTCGGGACCGGGCGTCGGCATGAGCCGGCGCGGCAGGCATGAGTGCGTGCGCCACCTTGTCACCACTGAGAGTCTGGAAGAAATGCAGGTTAGGTATTAAGGCAGGGAACCGTCACGGTGGAACGCTCAGTCAAGAGGGAAGTAGGCTGACTGCCGCTGGGCGTGAGCTATCGGGCGCGCGTCAATCTCCGATTCCGAGTCGAAGACAAACAAAAAAGTGGGGCAGGCCTGAACCTGCCCCACCGGTTCCTTTTCTGACTTCTGCCTTCCATATCCAGAAGGGATATCAAAGGCAAAGCGATTCCCGGTCCGGTTAGAAACTGAACGTCCCGGTGAGAACCAACACGCGTCCCGAAACCGAAGCGCCCTGGAACGAACCGTAAATGCTGGTAGGGGGACCCAGAGTGCCGGTGATGGTTCCGAAGCCGCCCGAGGTAATGCTTCCCGAGGGGTTGGCGAAGTTCGGATGGTTGAGCACGTTGTAAGCCTGGACGCCGAAGACGAACTTAAACTTCTCCCGGATGGCGAAGCTCCGCTGCAGCGTCGTGTCGATATCGAAGTACCCTGGTCCGCGGAAGCTGTCGGGTGCGATGTTGCCCCAGTCGGTCTGGATCGGCGACGAGATGCCTGAGTTGGGGTAAGTGGCAAAGTCGGTCTTTGGCAGGCAAGGCTGGCCGATCGAATTGCTGGAATTGCAGTGCATGCCGAAGGCGCTGGGAACCACCAGATCCGCCACCGGGGTGAGTACTCCCGAAGAGTTGACGTCCGATGCGATCTTGCTGTCGCTCACGCTGAAGGGAGCGCCGCTGTAGATGTACATCTTCAGACCCAGGGTCCAGCCTGCGACAAGCGCGTTCAAAGCCTTGTTCGATGCCTTGAAGGGCTGGCTCCACAGCAGATCGCCGGCTACCTGATGCCGGTTGTCAAAGTTGAGGCTGCCATTGCTGTTGCTGAGGTTGAACGGATTCTCGTAGCCGATGGTACCCAGGGCGTGGCTCCAGGTGTAGTGGAATTGGGCCGATAACCCGTAGCTGAACTGGTGCCGGTATTGCAGCGTGAGGGAGTCGTAGTTGCTGATGCCGTTGTTGTAGTACTGGGTCACCGTCACGAAACGCCCGTCGGGTGCAGCCGCGGGCAATCCTCCGTACGGGCCCCCGTAATTCTTGGTGCTGGTGGCGCTGGCGTACATGTTGGCGTTGACACTCTCCTGCAGATCGTAGCCGTGGTTGGCCACATAGGAGACTGTGAGCATGTTGTGAGCATTGAGCGCCTGCTGGATCTCGAAGCTCCACTCGAGCGTATGGGGGGCCAGAAAAGTGGAAGGGAAGGAGGCGATGCTGGGCGTGCTAAACGTGGCCGGCTTTACCGCGCTTTGGATCTGCGCCAGCGTAAAGCCGGAGTTAAACCCGCTCTCAAATGCGTTCGCCGAAACCTGGGCAGTGTAGGCGGAGCTGGTGGGATCGGTAATAATTCCGACCGTTCCGAAGGTCAACCCGGACGGAGCGAACTTGTTCGGCACCTGGTTGGCCAGCGTGCCGCCCAGGCCGTCGGTGTAATTGGTGGAAAACAGTCCGATCCCCCCGCGGATGACGGTTTTCTCGTGCCCGAACGGCGGCTTGTAGGCAAATCCGATGCGGGGCTGCACGATGGGAGCTTCCGCGTTATAGAAGAGATTCGAGCTCTTTGTGAGGGTGGTGTTGTAGGGAACGCTGACGCCGCCCTGATAGCTGGAAGAATTGAACGGCACGTTGGTGAGGACAAAGCATTTTTCGATGCAGGTGGGGTTGGAGGCCTCTTCGACGCGCAACCCGTAGGTCAGCTTCAGATTCTTGGTGACGGCCCATTCGTCGGAGACGTAGAAGTCGGCCGAGGGAAACCGGAAATGGAGCGCGCCGTAAAGCGGGAAAGACTGGCTGAAGCTGCTGAGGGCGTTTCCAGTGGCTCCGAGCTTGCCATCGGCGAAGTCCGACAAATCGCCCAGGCTGTAGGCGCCCAGGAACGCTCCGGAGGCGATGCTGGTATAAGTGTACTGGTCGTAGCGGGCGTTCACGCCGGCCCTCAAGGTGTGCTTGCCCTTGGTCCAGGAAAAGTCGTCGTTGATCTGGAAATGGCCCACGTTTCTGCCGTTGGGAAACGCACCCGCGCCAACCGTGGCAAAGCCGCCGCCGTTGGCGCCGCCGTCGCCGACGGCGATCGAGTCCGGCATGAGCGCCTGTGTCTTGCTGAAATCCTGGACGCCGAACAGAGCCGTGTACCACAGGTACGAGGCGTTGAACGCGTTGACGACCGTCGGGGTGACGACCCAGGTGTGCGCAAGGCTTCCCTGGGAAGAAGGCTGGTGGCTGACGGAGTTATACAGCGGATTGATCGGGCTGGTGCCGGTGGCCTGAACGCCCGTATCGTAGAAGAAGCGAAGCGAAAGTTTTTGACTGTTCGAAAGGTTAAAGTCAAGCCGACTGGTCATCAACTGTTCGGTGTTGATTTCGGTATCGTTGACGCCGAAGGCCTCCGCGCAGGGCGTGTCCACGCCAAATGTCCCGCCCGTTCCGGTGGGAGTCTTGTAGAAGCTGTTGATGCCGCACCCCAGGTGGTTGTTACCGTCCTGCAACTGGCCGCCGCCGTTGGTCACCAGGACCGCGCGGTTGATTCCGGGAGAGCCTTTGATCAGGTTGAAATAATCCTGATACAGAGGAAGCTCGGCCGCGGCAACATGCGCCAGCGTGTATGCCTGGAGCTGGGGCGACGGAAGGGAAATCACGCCGGACGCGGGAAGAACGTAGCGCAGGTTTTCGGTGTCGAAGAAGAAAAATATCTTGTTCTTCCAGACCGGTCCGCCGATTCGGCCTCCGAACTGGTGGGCATCCGCCCTGCCTCTTGGCGTTCCGGAGGAGTTGCTAAAGAAGGAGTTCGCGTTGAGCTTTTCCCAGTTGAAGTTGTAGAAAAGATTTCCGTGAAACTGGTTCGCGCCGGACACGCCGACCATGTTGACCTGAGCGCCAGCCATGCGCCCGTACTGAGGGCTGTAAGCATTCATCACCACCGCCACTTCACCCACTGCGTTGGCGCCCAGCAGGTTGTTGCTGGCTCCCGAGTTGTTGAGATTGTTGGCGGGGTCCATCTGGTCCATGCCGTCGAGAGTATAGAGGACGCTCGAGCCCGGAATGCCGTTGGCGTTCATGTTGCCGGAGCCGCCGGTAACGGCCACACGAATGCCGGGAGCGGTCATGGCCAGCGTGGTGAGATCGCCGCCCGGCATGGGGAGATTGTCGACCTGAGTCTTGTTGAAGTTGGTCTCGAGGTTGGCGTTCTCGGTCTGCAGGAGGGCCGCTGCCGCAGTCACCTCGACGACGGTAGTGGTTGCCTGCGCACTCATGCTGATGTTCAGTTCCTGCTCCTGGCCCACGAGCAGGGTGATTTTTTCGACGTTCGATTTCAGGCCCGTCGATTCCGCAGAGACGTCGTACTCGCCCGGCTTCAGCAGCGGAAAGCGATACTGGCCCTGGCCATTCGACACCACCTTGCGGGTTTCGCCCGATTCCTTGGACTTTATGGTGACCGTCGCGGCGGGAACTACCGCGCCGGAGGTATCGCTGATCACGCCGGCAACGTCCGCGGTGGTGATGGTCTGACTGAATGCGAGCGGCGTCATAACAGACGCGGCCGCTAAAAACAACGTCGCCAAAAGACCGGCAAATGCCGTCTTGGAAACACGCTGTGCATTTCTCTTTAACCCCTTCATCTTGAAGACCCTCCTTGGTCTCGGGACTAACCTTGTGCCTACCCTAACCACAAACTGAAGCAAGAAGCCGCCGGCGCAAGAAAAACACACCGGACTCCAAATGATTTTTGTGTAACCCCTTTGGTGCTACCCCTACCGCTCCGTCGAACCCTCAACACGGAGGAAAGCTTCGCGATCGGCCCCGATACAACCCCGCTGGGCCTCCGCAATTAATGAATAAATGCGCTGATGGGTTATATAGATACCATTGTTTCGTTACAATTGCAACTGGTGGGTTCACTGTTGGAATAATCGGCGCATCCAACCTCCCGACCTGGAACGGCCCGCGCGCATGCTGGTTGGGCCGGGGCCCGGCGGACGTAATGCGACAACGGGTCGGGATGGGAGCTACCCCAGAGCTAGCCCGGCAGCCTCACCAGCCACACGGCCGCGCAGGCCAGGCCGCTGCCGATGGCGGCGCCGGCCAGGACGTCGCTGAGGAAGTGCATGCCCAGCAGGATGCGCGAGGCGGCCACACTGAGGGCACAGAACAGCAGGCCGAGCGAGAGATCGGGGTAGAAACGGCTGAGCGAGACGGCTACGGCGAAAGCCGTGATGGTGTGGCCGGAGGGAAAAGAAAACTGGTCGGGCGGCAGCAGGGTGGCCCAGCAGTGAGGTTCGAAGACGCCGGGGCGGCGGCGGGCCGCGGCGTGCTTGAGGCGCAGGAACAGGGTGACGCCGAGCGAGGCCGCCAGCGCCGCCGCGGCTACAGCCGGGAAACGTTGTGGGCCGCCCGCCAGCAGAAGGATCGCGCCCATGGTGTACCAGAGCCAGCCATCGCCGCCGCGGGTGGCGCAGAGCATCCAGGCGCGGATCCAACGGGGCGCGTGCCAGCGGTTGACGCGCCGCATCAGAGTGTGGTCGCGGTGCGCGATGTACTCGAGCATGGCGCCGGCGTTGACCATACCCCTTTGTACCGGGAGGACGGCTACAAACCCGTGACATCGCCAACAAACATTCGTTACGGCAATTGTTTTCCGTGACGGAACCAACGCAGCATGCCACAATCGGACTGATGAAGAAGCTGGACTTCATCTATTTCGATGCAGGGGGCGGCCACCGCGCGGCGGCCAACGCCCTGCGGCAGGTG
>JBEKYE010000563.1:0-5908 GCA_049511275.1 Bryobacteraceae bacterium | reverse complement strand
TGCATGAACTGCGTCGCCGATTGCCCGGAAAGCGGGATTCAATTCCGCTTCTTTCCGGCGACTTCCGGCTCCAGTGCCATTGAGGGCGCGGATCTTAAGCGGCGCAGGGTGTTGACCGGACTGGCAGCCGGCGCAGTGACGATTCCGTTATTGCGCGCCAATGCCGGCCTGAACGCCGAACCGCACGAGCGGCTGATCCGGCCCCCGGCGGCGCTGGACGAGATGCAGTTTCTGGCGCGCTGCATCCGCTGCGGCGAGTGCATGAAGGTGTGCCCGAACAACGCCCTGCATCCGGCATTCACCGAAGCGGGATGGGAGGGCATCTGGACTCCCGTGGTGGTGCCGCGCATCGGATATTGCGAGCCCAGTTGCACCCTCTGCGGTCAGGTCTGCCCCACCGGCGCGATCTGGGGGTTTACGTCAAAGGAGAAAGGCTGGGCCGGCGTGCCCGCTGGGGCCGGAGCAGACACCCGGCCGATCCGTCTCGGCACAGCTTTCTACGACCGCGGCAGATGTCTGCCTTGGGCCATGGCCACCGACTGCATTGTGTGCGAGGAGTGGTGCCCAACCTCGCCCAAGGCCGTCTACCTTCGGCCGGCCGAGGTGACCGATGCCGCCGGAAACACCAGACAGGTGCGTCAGCCGTACATCGATCTCGAGCGCTGCGTCGGCTGCGGCGCGTGTGAATTCGCGTGCCCGGTGCGGGACCGCCCGGCGGTTTACGTCACGAGTGCTGGCGAGAGCCGGTCGCAGACCAACCAGATCCTGCTAAGACCAGCAGCCAAACCGATGTCCTGGTTCCCGGAGAGCGGCGACGCGCCGGGGTGGACGAAGGTGGGCGAAACACGGCTGTTTGAATCCGCCGATCTCTGGAAATATGTAGATGGCGACGCCGAGCGGTATCTGCGGGCCGGCGTCCGCCGCACCCTCACGGCGAACTACCGCTATGCGGACACCGTGGAAGCGGTCGCGGATATCCACTGGATGGAAACGCCGCGCGGCGCCGCGTCGGTCTTCGAATCCGAGTCGTCCGCCGGAAGCCGGCCCGTGGCCCTCGGCGATGCGGGTAGGAGCTACGGTCAGAGCCTGACATTTCACCGCGGCGCTTTCTTCGTTCGCCTGGTGGCCTATCAAGATACGCCGCAGACGGAGCGGGCGCTCATCGGGCTGGGCCAAGCTATCGAGCGAAGGGTGGCGCCGTAGGGACCCCTGGTCTATGATGAACACGGCGGCTTGTCTGAAGTGCTTGAAATGATGCCCGACGCGGGCAGCGACGAGTGAGTGCTGGGGAGCCGGGGACGCACGGGACGTTTCCAGTGGCTCTAGCGAGTTTGTCCCGTTGAAACCTGTTCCATGCCGTGGGCCTGAAACAGGACGCGATTTCTTCGTCGCCGAATTCGCTGGGCCCCAAGTGGTATAATCGTTCTGACTAGACTAGTCAGAAATGGGGCGCGCCATGAGCAAGACCCAGGACCGCTCTTCCCGGCGGACCCTGAATCGAGAACGTCATGCGGTCCAGAAGGATTGGCAACTGCAGGAGGCCAAAGCGCGTTTTAGCGAAGTGTTCCGTCTGGCGCGGGAATGCGGCCCGCAACGCGTGACCAAGCACGGTAGAACGGCAGTGGTCGTGATTCCAGCCGAGGATTACGAGCGCCTTTCCAGGCCCAAGGCGAGCCAAGGTAGCCTGGCCCAGTTCTTCGCGGACTCGCCGCTGGCTGGTTCGGGTATTCAACTGGATCGACAACGCGACTTCGGAAGAGCGATCAAGCTGTGAGCGGCTTCCTGCTGGATACCAACGTCGTCTCGGAGTTGGTCAGGCGCAAGCCCGATGATAACGTGCTCCGCTGGGTCGAAGAGACGGACGAATCGATTCTGTTTCTGAGCGTGCTCACGCTGGGCGAAATCAGGAACGGCGTTGAACGTCTGCGCTCAGGGCGGCGCCGGGGACGGCTGGAATCATGGCTGCAAGTGGATCTCCGACTCCGCTTTCAAGACCGGATTTTACCGATCGACGCAGCTATCGCGGACCGATGGGGCACGATCTCCGCAATTGCCGCGGCGAAAGGCAAGCCAGTTCCCGTCATCGACGGCCTTCTCGCGGCAACGGCATTACATCACAACCTCACGCTCGTCAGCAGAAACAGCTCGGACGTTTCCGGAACCGGTGTTCCAACGCTGAATCCTTGGTTATAAGATGCGTGCCGGAGACGTCGCTGGGGGATCTTCATGCGAGAGACAAGATCTCGTCGTCTGCCCCTGGCCTGCATCGGCACCGAGTGCTATAACAGAATCAGAATACCTGAAATAGCCGGGACCCCCCGGGGGCAAGAGCCATGCGCATCGGCCCACAACACGGCGTCACTCGCAGGGGGCTCCTGCAGGCCGGTCTGGCCGGCGCCTTCGTGGCCCGAGCCGCCGCCGCCGAAAAATCCAGAGTCGTCATCGCGCGCGATCCGGCTCTGCGCGGCGCCGGAGGTTCTCCCGATTCCGGCCGCGTGTTGAAGATGCTCGATCGGGCCATGCAGTCGTTCTATGGCGGCGATTCCCCGATGGATGCTTGGAAGAAAGTGGCGCGGCCCGGCGAAGTTGTCGGATTGAAGGTAAATTGCCTCTCCGGCCGGGGCGCGGCTACCAGCCCCGTGCTGGTGGATGCCATCTGCGAGCGCCTGCAGCAAGCCGGAATCCCGCAGAAGGACATCGTCATCTGGGACCGGCTGAACTCCGACCTGGAAGGCGCCGGTTTCCCCGTGGCCTCGCGCAAAGATCGAATCCGTTGCATCGGCAACGATACCGCCGGCTATGGCACCGACCTGGCGGTCTATGGAAGCGCCGGCAGCCTGCTCGCGAATACGGTCACCCGCACCTGCGACGCCGTGATCAACTTGCCCGTGCTCAAGGACCACGGCATCGTCGGCGTGACGCTGGCGCTCAAGAACCTGTTCGGCGCGATTCACAATCCGAACAAGTACCACACGAATGCCGGCGACCCCTACGTCGCGGACGTCAATATGTTCCAGCCGATCCGGCAAAAGGTGCGGCTGACCATCTGCGATGGCCTGACGGCTCAGTATGAAGGCGGACCATCCTACATGCCGCAATGGTCGTGGCCGTATAACGGCCTGATGGTGGCGCGCGACCCGGTGGCGCTGGACTACACCGGCTGGCGGATCCTGGAACGCAAGCGGGCGGAAAAGGGGATGAAACCCCTGCGGGAGTTGCGCCGCGAGCCGCTCTACATCGCGACCGCGGCCGATGCCCAACACCGACTCGGGACGAACGATCCCAAGCTGATCGACGTACTGGAGGTATGACTCCATGGATCGCAGGGTCTTTCTTCAGACGCTGGCGCTTCCGTGCCTGGCGGCGCGCGCCGCGGAGACCGATGCGCGGTTCACCATCGAGGCGCGGTTTTACGAGAAGCAGCCCTACAAGAAGATCAAGTGCAAGCTTTGCCCCCGCGAGTGCGTGATCGACGACCGCGAACGCGGCTATTGCGGCGTGCGTGAAAACCGCGGCGGCACCTATTACTCGCTGGTGTATGCGCGCGTCTGCGCGGCCCACGCCGATCCCATCGAAAAGAAGCCCCTGTTCCATTTCCTGCCGGGCAGTATGGCATTCTCGGTGGCCACGGCGGGCTGCAATGTCAATTGCAAAATGTGCCAGAACTGGGACATCTCTCAGTCTCGTCCGGAACAGGTGGACAGCACCTTCATTCCGCCCAAGGATCTGGCGGGCCTGGCTCGCCGGTACCAATGTCCCTCCATCGCCTATACCTACAGCGAACCGGTGGTCTTTTGCGAATACGTCCTGGATTCCGCGTCGGCCGGCCGCGCCGCAGGTGTGAAAAGCGTGGTCATCAGCGGCGGCTATATCCAGGAAGAGCCGCTGAAACAGTTGTGCGCCCGCGTGGACGCCATCAAGATCGACCTCAAAGGCTTCTCCGAGAAGTATTACAAAGAGGTCGTAAACGGCGAGCTCAAGCCGGTGCTGAACGCCCTGGTGACCATCCGCAAGTCAGGCACGTGGAACGAAGTAGTTTACCTGGTGGTGCCGACCTTGAACGATTCCGATGAGGAGTTCCGAGGGCTGGCCCGCTGGATCAAGGCGGAACTCGGCCGGGACGTCCCGCTGCACTTTTCGCGCTTCCATCCCGAGTACCTGTTGAAGAACCTTCCGCCCACCCCCTTGCCGACGCTGGAACGCGCCAAGGCCATCTGCGACGCCGAGGGTCTCAATTACGTATATATCGGTAATGTTCCCGGCCATCCGGCCGAGAATACCTGGTGCCCGAAATGCCGCCGCGTCGTGGTAGAGCGCGCCGGCTTCACGGTTCGAGGGCTGCATCTCGACAAGGGCAAGTGCCGGTTCTGCCAGCAAGCCATCCCAGGCATTTGGGACGGAGCTATCCAGTTATGAAAATGCACGTGTCAACCTGGCGGCGCAGGCGGCGCCTGCGCGCTGTTCTCATCATGGTCACGGCGCTGCTGCTGATCGATTGCACCAGCGCCCGGTCCGGCGAGACGCCGAAAGTTCGTCCGGCGGGAGTAGCCGGGTCATTCTACCCCGCCGACCCAAAGGCGCTCGCCACCATGGTCGACGGTTTCCTGGCCAAGGCGGCGCCGCCCCCGCTCACCGACGTGGTCGCCCTGGTCTCGCCGCACGCCGGCTACGAGTACGCCGGACAGGTGGCGGCGTATTCCTACGCTCTGCTGAAGGGCCGGAAATTCGACCGGGTGGTGGTGATCGCACCGTCGCACTACGAGGCTTTTGGTTTCGCCTCGGTCTACGACGGCACGGCTTACACCACTCCCCTGGGCCAGGTTCCGGTGGACCGGGACTTCGCGGCGAAACTGGTGAAGCTGAGCCCGCTCATCAAGTTTTCCAACATGGGCCACGGCGCCGGCCCCAGCCAGCCGGAGCACGCGCTGGAAGACCAGCTTCCCTTCCTGCAACGCGTGCTCGGGCAGTTTCAACTGGTGCCCATCGTCATCGGCGACCAGAGTTATGAAACCTGCCGCGCGCTGGGTCTGGCGCTGGCCAAATTGATTCCGGGCACCAACACCCTGATCGTCGCCAGCAGCGATCTTTCGCACTACCACCCGTACGCCGACGCCGTCAAGATCGACCACAAGACGCTGAAGGCCATCGAGGAGTGGGACTACCTGAGCATGTCGCGCAACTTCGCGACGCAGGTTTGGGAAGCCTGCGGAGGATATCCCATCATCGCCGCCATGATCGCGTCGGAACGCCTGGGAGCCTCGCACGCGCAGGTCCTGAACTACGCCAATTCCGGCGACACGGCCGGCGACAAGAGCCGCGTGGTGGGTTATGGCGCGGTGGCTTTCGTGAAGAACCCGGCGCATGGCGGAACCCAGGAGCCGCCGTTTGCCCTGACCCAGCGGGAGAAGGACGAGCTGTTGCGCCTGTCGCGGAAGTCGGTCGAGACGGCGGTACATGAGCACAAAATGTACGACGCCGCCGCGCCCGCGGCCGAAGCCCTCAACCAGGAGCGCGGCGCGTTCGTCACCCTCAAGGAGCACGGCGAGTTGCGCGGTTGCATCGGGTACATCGCGCCCATGAAGCCGCTCTACCTGACGGTGCGCGACGTGGCTGCCTACGCCGCCGTGCGCGACACGCGGTTCCCGCCGGTGAGGGAGCAGGAGCTGGACCTGCTGGAATACGAAATCTCGGTATTGTCACCGCTGCGCCGCGTGCTCGATATCAATGAAATCAAGGTGGGGCAGCACGGGCTGGTCATGAAGCAGGGTGATGCCGAAGGACTGCTGTTGCCCCAGGTAGCAGCCGAGGAGAAGTGGGACCGCAACACGTTCCTGGAGGAGACGTGCTACAAGGCCGGCCTGCCGCGAAACGCCTGGAAGGATGCGGCGACCGATATCTTCCGCTTCAC
>JBEKYE010000562.1:0-12651 GCA_049511275.1 Bryobacteraceae bacterium | reverse complement strand
CGAGGAAACCTATGGCGAAGATCCGTATCTTGCTTCGCGCATGGGTGTAGCCGCCATCACCGGCCTGCAGGGCGAGTCCTGGCTTATCGACCGCCACCACGTAATGGCTACCGCCAAGCATTTCGCGGTGCATGGTCAACCGGAGGGAGGCACAAACACAGCCCCTGGCAATTACTCGGAACGCGTGATCCGCGAGAACTTCCTGGTGCCGTTCGAGGCCGCCGTAAAAGAGGCGAGGGTGGGAAGCGTGATGGCCTCGTACAACGAAATCGACGGTATTCCGTCGCACGTCAATCATTGGCTGCTCAACCAGGTTCTGCGGCAGGAGTGGGGGTTTCGCGGGTTTGTGACGTCGGATGGGGATGGCCTTCAGATGCTCGTCACAACGCATCATGTTGCCGCCAACAAGGCGGATGCCGCCCGCCTGTCCATTGCAGCCGGCGTGGATTTCGACCTTTCGGATGGCTCCGTGTATCGAACTCTCGTTCGGCAGGTGAAGGAGGGCACGGTGCCCCTGAGCGAAGTGGACCGCGCAACCTCGCGCGTGCTCTCCGCCAAGTTCCGGCTGGGCTTGTTCGACAACCCCTATGTAGACCCGGACGCGGCCGAACGAATCACCGGCAGCATGGAGAACCGCCAGCTTGGTACGAAGGTCGCTGAGGAAGTCATGGTTCTGCTGAAAAACGAAAAGAACCTGCTCCCGCTCGATCTCGGCAAGATTAAGACGATTGCGGTGATCGGGCCCAACGCCGCCGACGTCCACCTGGGTGGCTACAGCCGCGAACCTGCCCATGGCGTGAGTGTCCTCGATGGCGTTCGCGAACGCGTAGGAGCCAGGGCCAGCGTAATGTACGCGGAGGGGTGCAAGATCACCAACGCCAGACCGGGCTTCCGCGGCTGGTTCGACGACAATGTGCAACTCATCGACCCGAAGACCCAGGCGGAGTCCATTCACGCCGCGGCGGAACTGGCGCGCAAGGCCGACGTGTCCATCCTGGTGGTGGGCGAGAACGAAAGCACGAACCGCGAAGCATGGTCGGAAGGGCACTTGGGAGATCGCGATTCGCTGGATCTTTTGGGCGCGCAGAACAGCCTGGTGCAAGCCGTCGTGGAGACGGGAACTCCCACGGTGGTGATCCTGATTAACGGACGGCCGCTCTCCATCAACTACATCGCCGAACATGTGCCGGCGATTCTGGAAGGCTGGTATCTCGGCCAGGAAGGTGGGACAGCCGCAGCTAGGGCGCTCTTCGGCGATGTGAATCCGGGCGGCAAGCTGCCCATCACATTCCCGCATTCGGTGGGAGATCTGCCCGATTTCTACAATCGCAAACCATCCACCGACCGCAGTTATGCATTCGGGACGAAAAAACCTCTCTACCCGTTCGGTTACGGACTGAGCTATACCAAGTTCGGCTTCGACAACCTGCGTGTGGAGCCGTCGAAGATCGTGGTCGGCGGAGCCGCCAAGGTCAGCGTGGATATTACCAATACCGGGGACCGCGAGGGAGACGAGGTGCCCCAGTTGTACATCCATCAAAGAGTCGCTTCGGTGACGCGGCCGCTAAGGCAGTTGCGGGCATTCCGGCGCATCACGCTGAAGCCGGGCGAAAAGCGCTCGGTTGAATTCACGGTTACCCCCGCAATGCTTTCGATGCTCGACCTCGACATGCACCGTGTAGTGGAGCCGGGTGTATTCGACATCATGGTCGGCCCCAGCTCGGACCAGACCACCACTGTGCAACTGGCGGTGACGGGTGTTCACGGGGAGACCGGCTTGCCGCTGCCACCGCCCCCGCCGCAGGGTTCTGAAGCCGCAGTTATTAGCACATTCGACGATTTGAAGGTTGCCGCCAATTACGGATCGTGGACAGCCGCTTCGGACAGCATGAACGGCGGCAAATCGACGTCTTCGATAGGAGCCATCGAACATGGCGCCAACGGCTCCAAAGGAGCGTTGCGTGTTGCCGGCGAACTCATGGCTGGCGCGCCGTTCCTGTGGGCAGGAGCTCTCTATGCGCCGGGCTCAGCGGCAGGGATGGAGCCGGAGCCGGCCAATCTGTCCGGCAAGAAGGCCATCAGTTTCTGGGCCAAGGGCGATGGAAAGGTGTATACGTTGGCGGTAATGACAGAGAGCAATGCGTCGCAGATGCCCGCGATGCAGATGTTTGTCGCCGGCGCCGAATGGAAGCAGTACTCGTTCCCGCTTTCCAGGTTCGGTACCGATGGCAGCGATCTGACGGCGCTGATCTTTGCGTGCGGCCAGACGCCCGGCAAGTTCGAATTTGAACTCGACGATCTGGAGATTCGTTAGTTTGCGGCGCGCTTGTCGGCGAAACCAGCGTCCTCCGCAAGAATATGGATGAAAAGCAATGGGGCACTCCAACATGAAAAAGGATTTACGCATTTGCGCTAAGACGGGTATGTCGTTGGACAAGCCAACCAGGCACCGTCACATGATGTGGTATTTTCCAGTGATAGGACTGGCCGCTCTGGCATGGTTCTTGATTCGAGTGCTTCCAAAACCGAGCCGCGCGGCCTATCCCTGTCAGCAGGCGAGCGCTCCGCTCGCGGCCGGTTTTGTCACTTGGCTGATCGGCTTGGCGGCCCCTCTGACGCTGTCGCGAAAGGCGCGGACGCTCTTTGACGCCGGCAGACTCAGATCGGCGGGTTTCCTGGCCGCGCTTGCGGTGTGCGCAGCTGCGGCTTGGTCGCTCATGAGCCCTTCACCGGCACTTCGAGCATTCGACGCGGCTGATCCGCCCTATCGGCTCTTGGACGGTGCTCTTTCGCCGGTCGGCGTTGGCCGGGGCATTTCGCCGGGGAGGGTCGTGTGGGTGCGAGATCCGAAGGCGGTCTCTTGGAACGGGACCGGATCCTGGTGGGACGACACCTACAACAACCAGCAGGCCATTGATGGCATGCTGTCACGATCTATCCAGTGGTTATCCAATGAAAAGAGCGATGCGAAGGCTTGGCAGGCTCTCTTCCAGTACTTCAATGGGTCCCATGGCCGGGGGCGAGTGGGCTACAAACCCGGGGAGAAGATCGCCATCAAGGTGAATCTCAACAATACGACCGACCATGGTACAAACAATCGACTCAACACGTCACCGCATCTGACGTTGTCTCTGGTCAAGCAGCTGATCGAGGTAGCGCACGTGAAGCCCTCCGATATTGCGGTGTTCGACCCCAGCCGTTTCGTTCCGGAGAACCTCTTTGACAAGATTCACAGGCTTTACCCGGACGTGGCGTTCGTAGATCACATCGGAGGAGACGGGCGGCTCAAAGCGGAGTTCAAGGTCGATGCGATTCCATTTTCGATTGCGGGCGGGAACGCTACCGGCATCGCGACCACTGCGGTTGAGGCCATGTACTTGATTGATGCCTCCCTCCTCAAGGGGCACGTTGCATCCGGCGTCACCCTTTCCGCGAAGAATCTCTTCGGAGCGACCAACATCAACCCGGACTGGCGCAAGAATGCGCACGATCATTTCAATCAAAACCGCGATGGCACTCCCAGCTACTCGACGTTTACCGATTTCCTGGCCCATAAGGATCTGGGCGGAAAGACAATGCTCTTCCTTATCGACGCGCTCTATGCCAACGATCTCGTGGACGATCCGCCACACCTGAAATGGAAGATGGCTCCCTTCAACGGCGACTGGCCCGGAAGTTTGTTTGCATCGCAAGACGGAGTCGCCATTGATTCCGTGGGTCTGGATTTCTTGCGATCCGAATGGCCCCACTTGGCGGACCTCTCTTATTGCGATAACTACATGCGCGAGGCGGCGTTGGCAAACGATCCTCCGTCCAAGACAGTCTACGATCCGCAACGGGATGGGACAAAGTGCAACAGCTTGGGCGTTCATGAGCATTGGAATAATGCGGTCGAAAAGAAATACTCCCGAAACCTCGGGAGAAAAGAGGGTATCGAGTTGTACACCCGTCCCATCTAGCGGGAGGTCCTACTTCCAATGATGATCTTTCAGCAGGGCATCAAAAAGCTCGTCGCCTTCGCACTGGCTGGCGCGAGCTTGGTTGTGGCGCAGCAACTCCCCAGCGGCTCACGCAGCATTTTCGAGGCCTCTTCCGATGTCGGAAAGACACGGGCGGGCTCGACGGTTTACGGACCGGCCGACAGCGTCTATCGCGTGACCGGCGGCGGAGCCGATATGTGGGGCGCCGCCGATGCGTTCCATTTCAGTTGGGTTCGAGTGTCCGGCGACGCGGCCTTGACCGCCGACATCCAGTTCCCCTGGGGCAGTAAGGCCCCTTTGGAGAAGGCTGTTTTGATCTTCCGTCAGAGCCTCGACCCGGGGTCGCCTTACGCCGATGTCGCGATCCACGCCGACGGACACATCACGCTGCAATACCGGGCGGCGGCGGGAGGAAAGACGGTGGACGTGACCGCGGCTGACCATGGCTCGACGCGCCTTCGCATCGAGCGCAGGGGCGACCGATTCACCGCCTACATGGGGTCCGCCGGCGGGAAGGTGACCGCCTTTTCCGGCACGACCATCGCGCTGGAAGATCCCGTCTACGTCGGGATCGGAGTGTGTGCGCATGATGCCGAGGGGCTCACCACGGTGGGCTTCTCCAATGTCAGCATCGAGCGCCCCTCTGCTTCGCCGCCTGCCGACAAGAAGTGAATTGAGCCGGATTCGGGCAGGTTCCACTCGCCGTAAAGTCGCCCCGTAGAATGGATGCGAACGAACCCCGGTTCCTCGGAGGCGTTAATTACCAGTCTCGGGGAAATGCGCTTACCGCACGGCCAACGTTACGCCGTCCTGGCTCGTGATGCCGCCGACAGTGATGTGGACCGGCACGCTGTTGCCGGCTTGCACGTTCTGCGACATCTGGGCGTTGATTTGCAACACGCCCGGCATCATGCCGGGAGCAGCTCCGGCATATTGCACCGTGGCCGGCTGGCCGCCGATGTCCACGGAAACAGCGGCCAGCGGCGCGGGCAGAACAACCACGGCGAGCCGCCCATCGACGCCCGGAGGGTTGGTGAGGCCTTCGCCGGTGGCCCACAGGATGACTACCGAGCCGCGACTGGCGGGATTGGCCACCGAATTGACGGTATTATCCTGGTTGAGGATAGATCCCTGCCCCATTCCACTCGCGTTCGCCGTAAACAGGCCCGGCGCGGTGGCGCTCACCGCTACCACCAGCGCATCGCTCAGCGCGCCCTGATTTTCCACCTGTACGTGGGTGGTCGGGTTAGCGGCGCCGAAGTAGGGGACCACGGCCGAGCATTGCGTTGCCGAGACATAAATCAGCGGCGCGGGAATGCCGTCGAAGAGTACGCGCACGTTGGCGAGCGAGGTGCTGACCATGCCGTTGGCGTCGAGCGTCAGACCGCTGGGCGTCGCTGGGCCGAGTCCCGTGCCCCAGATGTCCACCATCTGTCCGGGCGAGATCGCCGAGCCGTAAGACGCGACGTTGGTCACCGCTTGCACCACAGGTTTCGGCACGGGCAGCGTGGCGGGCGGGATCACCAGCATGGTAATGGAATTGGCCGGAAATACCGTAGCCAGCGCGTTCGCCGCCACTGGCACATCGGCCTGCTGCACGATGGCGTTCAGCTTGGCGCCGCTATATTGCCAGACGTGCGCCGATTGACCGGCCGCGAAATTCGCCAGGCTCACGGTAGTGCTGAGATCGTTGCCGGTCTTATTGATCACCAGGGCGGTGAGATTCAGGTCGTCGCGCAGCGCGCCGTAGACGGAAAGGCTGCTGCGATCGGCGCTGGTAGCCTCGACGCTGGTCTCGCCGAACGCGCCGCCCATGCCGTCGTAGTTGCGAAACATCTGGAACGCGAAAGCCACCGGGTCGGTGGGAACGGGCGGTCCCCAAAATGTCGCCATGTCCAATCCCTGCCATCCGAAGATGCCCAGGATTTCGGCTTCGGTGAGCGCGCCGTTCAGTGTCCCCGCACCGGTCCAGTTATATTCCGTGATGGCGATTTTGGTGCCGGGATAATTCTGCTGCACGATCTGCTGCAACCGCGGGATCAGCATGGGCGCGACCGGCGCTCCGTTGTTCGTCGTATCGACGATCCAGTAATCGCCGCTAACCACATAGGTGGGGTCCCAGAATTCGCGCGTGGAATCGAGCCGCAGGGCGTCGAGCGCGGGCGTTTCCGTGCCGCTGAGCGATGCCGGCTGGTAGTATGCGTGGACGTCGAGATAGTCGAGCAGGCGCGTTCCTTGCTGCTGCCCGTACTGCTGCATCTGTTGCAGATACCAGGAGAGAAACGGCACGCCGCCGTGCGCATTGCGGTCGACCGGGTTCGACCAGTATGTCCCCTTGGGAGAACTCCATCCCGCGACGATGTCGGTCTTCGAGAAGAAGAGCGACGCCCAGTTATCGGCCACCGGGCCGGAGACCAGCGCCGTCGGGTCGGCCGACTTGATGGCGGCGGCGTAGGTGGTGTCGAGCGCGAGATTTTCGTCGTAGGTGTACGGATTGGGATGAATGTCCATGTGCACGTCGTCCCACCAGATCGGTTCGTTATCGAGGCTCCAGATGGCGACGCCGCCCTGGCCGCCCGGGCCGTACCGCGAAACCGCGCTCTGCACCCACTGGGCCTGGAAATTCTGATCGAACTGGCCATAGGCGTCGGTCGGACTATTCTTGATGTACTTCGGATTCGAGGGCGACAAGCCGTCTTGGACAGTGGGCGTGCCGCAGGCGCTCACGTACACAATTCCATCGCCGCAGTTATTCCAATACGGGTCCACCTTGCACTGGGGCCCGTATTTGGCTGTGTTGTAGCTACACACCTTCTGGACGGCGTTGGGCAGCCAGCCCAGAATCGGGACGGTTCCGAGAATTTTTCCGCCCGTGATCCGCGCCTGGTCCGCGAAGAGGTTGAATGAAGTGGACGACGTAGGAGTGCCGGGGAGCTCTTCAAAGAACCAGTCGCTGTCGATGTTCCAGGTGGTGAGCTGCCAATTGTAGTCGCTGGTGTTATCGCCGCCCCAGCGGCGGACGGTGGGGCGCGGGACGAGCGCGCCGGCCGTCGTCGCGGATGCGTTATTCCAGAAAAAATTGATGCCGTAAATATCGGGAGAGATGGCATGCTGCCCGGCATTGGCATCGATGGTCAAAGCAGGCCCCGCCTGCTGGGCAGCGCCGGCAAATCCCGCCAGGCAACCCAACGCTATCGCGAGAAAAGGCCTCATTAACTACCATCTTATTCCTTGGCGGGGAGGCACGGGTGGGGACTGGGGCGTCCGACCCCTGAATTCGCTCCGTCGGCGGCCGCACGGCGACCGCTTCCTCGAAGTGCACTACCTACGGGTCAAGCGGAACCCCGCCGCGCGACCTACACCAGTTCCGACCTGGATCGGAAGTGAGCCGCTCTTAAGAAACTCGAAGCCGCCGTGCTTCGAAACCTGCAACCCGGACGCCGGTCAGCATGACCGGACCGGGCTTAATGGAGTAAACGGAGTAACGGGCAATCGGTGAAATCTCCTAAGCGTATGAAAACATGGAGCGGGAGATGGGGCTCGAACCAGCGGCGTTCACCTTGGGAAATCCACTAGCCGCACCATGGATAGCAGCAGCTTGAAACCGATGTTCCTAATTGAGAGTTATCCCGTTGGCATCTTGCAACCCGCTGCCGGCGTGGTTACGCTCAAGCTGATTATGTGGGGAGCGGCGCTGTTTTTAATTACGATAGTGATGGTGACACCGTGCGGGCGCCACGCAGTGGAGGAGTATGCCCGTCAGACCATCGCTCAGTTCGCAACGCAACTACCCTTCTCGCACGTGACCCTTGCATTCATGGCCCTCGGCGCCTTGGGATCCATCCTGCTAATGCGCGAGGGGTCGCCGGAAAGACCGGACGTGTACTGGGTTTGGCAGGGGATCCCAGGAGAGCCTGACGATGAGGCGTCTCGAAACCGATCCACTGCTGAGACGTTCGTGCCTGCGCCCCCGATAGCTGGAACCGATAATACATATCGTTCCGTTTTCAAATTCTCTAAGCGCTGGCGGCCCACGACGCTTCTATGGGAACTTTCTCCTTTCCGCCGCTTTACTAGGTGGCTCATTTCCCCGGTCACTAAGGGTATTGCTCGGTCCAAATTCCTGTTGTATATCAGCGCCAAACGTCTCCCCGCTAAATAGAAGCACCAGCTACTTATCGCCGGTCATCACTTTCAAGAAGCGGTAATAGAAATCGACGCCTTCAAAGTAGGAGGCGACTCGCACCCGCTCGTCTTTGCCGTGCGCGCGGATGTCGTCCTGGTCGATTCCCACGCCGTTGATCCCGTAGCTGGGAATGCCCGCCGCCATGGTGTAGATACTGTCGGAAGCGCCGGTCTCCATTTCGGGAATCACAGGCGAGCCCGGCCACATTTCCGCTGCCACCTGCTCCAGCGGCCGCAGCACTTCCGGCGCCGGCAACACGGTAGGAAAGCCTTTCGAGTCCGGCGAGTGGTCCGTTGCGCCAATGGCCACGACGTACCGCACCGCAACTTTCGGGTCGGCAAACACGCGAATCAGCGCCTGCTCCGTCTCTGCGGGCGAGTGCCCCGGCAGGATGCGGCAATTTACAATTGCCTGGGCGGTTTGCGGTAGGGCATTGTTGGCGTGGCCTGCGCTGAGCCTTGTGGCCACGCAGGTGGTGCGCAGCATGGAGTTGTAGCGTGGGTCTTTGCTCAGCCGCGTCACGGCTTCCGCATCCGGAGGCGTGTGCAGAATGGCGTTCATGTCCGCCTGGGTCTGCGCACTTTCGAGCGGCGCACGCCGTTCAAAATAGGTCCGCGTCACCGCGTTCAACTCCACCGGAAATGGCGAACGCGCGAGGCGCGAAAGCGCATCCGCCAGGTGGTAGATCGCATTGTCCGGCGTGGGTAAGGAGCTGTGCCCGCCAGGGTTAAGCACCGTCAATTCGAAATCGGCGTACTGTTTCTCGCTGGCCTCCACATCGACGTTCACCGCCTTCCCCTTCATGGTCGTCACGCCGCCTGAATCCGCGTTTAGCACGAACTCGGCATCGATCAGGTCACGATGATTCTTCAGCAGCCAATCGACGCCGTTCGATTTGCCGCCCTCTTCGTCCGCGGTCAGCGCCAAAATTAGATCCCGGTCGGGACGGTAGCCCTCGCGACGGAAGCGGATAAAGGTGGTCACCAGAATGGCATCGTCCACCTTCATGTCCTGCGTCCCGCGCCCGTAGAAATAACCATCCTTTTCCACGAACTGGAATGGGTCGGTGGTCCAATCCTCGCGCCGCGCCTCCACCACGTCGAGGTGGCCGATGATCAGCACCGGTTTCTTGCTGCCTCTGCCCCGCAGGCGAGCCACCAGGTTGCGTTTGCGATCATTCGGACCCAGCACCTGGATATCGGCAGCCGGAAATCCGGCGTCCTTCAAACGCTTCGCCATCGCTTCCGCCGCCCGTGTGGTGCTGCCCACCGAGTCGGTCGTATTGATCTCGACCAGTTCCCGAAAAATGTCGCGGCTCAACTGGCGCGTGGCGTCATCCAACCCCGCGCCCCACAATACCCCGCCGATCAATAACAAACCCGCGATGCGCATGAGGACCATTGTACGGTACCTTTATCGGTGCCGTCGTGCGCCCGGTGTGTTCTCCTTCGCGAGCTGTGAATCCGCGGAGGAGGCAGGAAATTACTTCTTGTTGGGATCAGCTACCATTGGCTCTTGGAGTGAAGTCCAAATCGACGAGGTCCCATATATGCGAAGGAAGCTGGACGCATGGTTACTGGCGATCTCCCTCACGATGACGGCGGCCAGCGCCGCTCAAGCGCCTGCCGAAGATCAGTTGGCTCGTTTTATGGAGAAGGTCCGGCAGGACATAACCGGCCTTCGCGACTGTACCTGCCTGGAGACGATGGAACGGAGCCGCCGCCGGCCGCCTCACAGCGACTTCGCGCCTATCGATACGGTTCGCCTGGAAGTCTCTACCATCGCGGGCAAGGAATTGTTCGCCGGCCCCGGCCACCGCTTCGAAGATCGGGATGCGCAATCGCTGATCCGTAGTGGCACGATTGGCAGCGGCATGTTCTCCACGTTTGTGCAGAATCTATTTGTCAAGCGCAAGGGCACTCTGCGATACGTGCGCCAGGAGAACGTGGACGGCCGCCGTTTGGTGCGCTACGATTTTCGGGCCACGCGGCAAGAGAGCGGATTCAAATTGCAGGTTGCCAACATTTCAGAGATGGTGGCTGCCAAAGGCTCCTTCTGGTTCGATGCCGCCTCTCTCGACTTGGTCCGACTGGAGATTCACGCCGTGGACCTACCTTTCGATTTGCACCTCGATGACGCCGTGGTCCGCGTCGAATATGCCCGAACGCATATTGGGGACTCCGAGGCCTTGCTGCCAAAACGATCGGAAATGACGCTGACGTACATCTCGAGCGATGCAGACCGCAATGTGATCAGTTTTTCGCAGTGCCGCGAGTATCGCAGCGATTCGGCGATCGATTTCGGGAAGGGCTCGAATGCGCCCGCCCAGGGCGCCGGGCAAGCGCGGCAAACGCGGGCGAATCCGGAACCCGTGCCGGCGGAGACTCCCGTTCCGACGCCGATCCAGGCATCGCCGGAGAGCGGAGCTCCGCCGGCGTCAGCACCTCCCGTCCCCTCGCAGATCCCCATGGCGACAGCGGCCACTGGTGTCAGGCAGGCCGATACTACCGTGGTGCAAGCTCCCCCTCCGTCTCCTCCAGCCCCGGCAAATCCACCGCCCCCCGCGCCTCGTGCCCCCATAACGGAAATCACCTGGCCCGATGCGCCCGTGTCGTTCAAATCGGAAGTGAATCTGGTAATGGTTCCCGTGGTGGTGCGCGACCGCAAGGGAAACTCGATAGGCGGCCTTCGCAAGGAAGACTTCCGTTTATTCGACGGCGGCCGTAAACAGGAGATTACCCATTTCAGTGTTCATCGCTCCGCCAGCACTGTCACCCAGAGCCCAGACCGGTACATCGGCCCCACGGCTGAGAAGCAACCGCCGACGGCCCACGAGGTAGTTCCGGCCGAACGCCTGGTGGCATACGTTTTCGACGATGTGGATATAAAGTTCGAGGATCTGGTGTACGTGCGGGATGCGGCCTGGCGGAATATTTCCGAGTCACTGCAGCCGGCTGACCGGGTCGCCGTCGTGGCCACGTCCGGCCGAACCTTGCTGGATTTCACCGACGATCGGGCGAAAATCCATGACACCCTGTTTCAACTTCGGCCGAATTCCATATATCGGCCGGCAGGACGGGACTGTCCGGATCTAAACTTGTATCAGGCTTACGCGATCGCGAGCGGGATGGCTGGCGGTGTCAACGCGGGGCCGAACTCCAAGGGGAGTGCGACTAGTCTTCCCATCAGCCCGTTGCTAAAGGTCGCCATCGAGGATTTGGAGAACTGCAACCCGATGTTCGATCCGCGCGCCGGAAAGCCCGATCCGGTGAGGGAAAACATGGAAGTCGAGGCGGCCGCGGCGCGAGTAGTTAGCTGGCGCGAACGTGAGATCGACGTGGTGTTCAACACGCTCAAGAGGCTGTCGCATCGCATGGCATCCATGTCCGGGCAGCGATCCATCATCCTTGCTTCGCCGGGATTCCTCGTCACCGAAGCGCTTCGGCCGCTTGAGATGGAACTGATCGATGAGGCGATTCGCGCAGGCGTGGTAATCAGTGCCCTGGACGCGCTAGGTCTAGGGGTCCTGAATCCGGCGGGCGAGATCGACGAGTTCGGATCTCCAGGGGCGCCCCATCCCCACGTCATAGAAGAGAAAGTCCCGTTCCGAAAGGCGGAAATCGAGGGCGGGGCGCAAGCGTTGGGCGTGCTCGCCGAGGGCACAGGCGGCAAGTTTATCGAGAACAGCAATGATCTTATCGGCGCGTACCGGCAACTCGCCAACGCGCCCGAGTTCATCTACGTCCTGGGTTTCACGCTGAAGGATGTCAAACCTAATGGGAGCTTCCATCCTCTGGTGGTTAGGCTCGCCACCGGCGCAAAGTACGATTTGCAGGCTCGCAGCGGCTATTATGCTCCCCAGGCGGGTGATGAGAAGGTGGCGCAGGGCCGGCCGGAGATCAAGGATGCTGTATTTTCGCAATTGGAGATCCGGACTCTTTCCGCGGAACTGCGCACGGAAGTGGATAGCTCCGATCCGGCGAACGTCAAACTCACGGTGACAGTCGGCGTCGACACGAAAAAGTTGCGAATAGGGAATGACCTTTTGACGGCTGTGGTGGCGCTGTTCGACAACAACGGCAGCTTCATCGCCGGAAACCAGGGAAGTTTGGATCTGCGGCCGCGCGCGGAGACGAGTAATCTCAATGACCAGCCGCCTCTTCAGTTGAAGGCCGCGTTTAACGTGAAGCCGGGAGACTACCGCGTGCGGTTGGTCATGCACGACGAGCAGGCGCAAATAATCGAAACGCAGAATCAGGCGGTGACGGTTCGGTGAAAGGTACGCTCGCGTAAGCCATCGCGCGACCACCGGCGAGCGCCTGCGCAACTTCCAGGAAAGTGGGTCTTCTGGAAACTTGCCACCGGACGTCGCTGAATCGGCGTCTGCACTTCGGCTCAGAAGCCCACTGCCCCGGCTGTCATCCTATTCAGCCGGGCCGTCCGACGCTACGAAGGATATTACTCCTGCACTGGCCTCTTGGACTT
>JBEKYE010000561.1:1973-3646 GCA_049511275.1 Bryobacteraceae bacterium | reverse complement strand
AGGACCTCTTTGGACACATTCGACTCACCGGCAACTTCTTCTGGCGTGCGTACCACAACTATCCCGACGACGACCTGCTGTTAAACGCGGGCGTCAGTTTCCCGATTACGTTTGCACGGGCGGATATCTACGGTGAAGAAGCAAAACTGGATATTCCCCGCTGGGGCAGGCTGTCCGGGTATATCGCCTGGACAAATGAGCGCGGTAACGGCTACTTTCCGGCCACCGGCGGACTTTTCCTGGGCGACGATGCCGCACAGGCGATTCGGCAGACCAGCGGCGTGTTTCCGGTTTCGCAAGAAGAGCGCAACGCCGTGAGGACGCGATTCCGATATGAGGTTACCTCGCGGGTTTGGCTGGCGTTCGGCGGCACATACGACAGCGGCTTGCCCATCGACTTCGGCGGCAGCGAAGCGGACGCCGCCGCGCAAGGGTACACGCAGAATATTCTAAATCGCGTGAACTTTTCCGCCCTGCGCCCGCGCCCGTTGTGGTCGCTGGACGCGTCCGCCGGCGTGATCCTGAGCAAGAGCGAAAGATACCCGGTGCGGTTTCAAATCGATGGAATAAACTTGACCGACTCACTAAACGTCATCGATTTCGCAGGTCTGTTTTCAGGCACCGCGATCGGCATCATGCGCTCCGTGGACGCTCGCTTGCAATTCAATTTCTGAGCCGGGAACGGGCTGGCATGGCCCGACTCACTCATCGCGAAGCGCCCGAGCCGCGTCGATGCGGGACGCCTGGAGCGCGGGAAGCCCGCGACCGGTCAGGCCCACTAGGAGGATGAACGTGGCGGTTCCAGCCATCACCAACGGGTCGTGGGATGTGACGCCGTAGAGGAAGGTGTTCAACAGATGGCCGGACGCCCAGCCAGCGGCCAAGCCGACACCGAGACCCAGCAGCGGGGCGCCGAGTCCCTGCCTTTCGACCAGCCAAAACACGTCGAGCGCCCTGGCTCCCAACGCCATGCGGACGCCGAATTCCGCGATTCGCGATCGAACCCCCTGGGCCGTGACGCCATAGACGCCGATGGCTGCCAGGGCTACGGCGACGGCGGCGAATAGCGCCAGCAGCACAGCCTGAAAGCGCGGCTTGGCGACGTTGTCGTCCAGGATGCGATCCATGGTGGAAACCTTGGCTAACGCCAGACCGGAATCGAGCGCGCGCAACTGGGAGCGGGCGGCGGCCGAGATTTCCGCCGGAGGGACGGCAGCGCGGACGACTGTATCCAGGAAAACGCCTGGCAGGGCGGCAAACGGCATGTAGATTTCCGGTTCGGCAGGGTGGTCGAGCTTCAGATTGCGCAAGTCGCGAACCACGCCGACAATGGTGGCCGCTCTCGGCCCAAACCGGATCGCCGTTCCGGTGACAGTGGCACTCTTCAAGAAGCGGCGGACGAAACTTTCGTTCACCGCCACGACGTCGCGCCGGCCGTCGTCCGCGGCTGTCAGCGGACGCCCTTCCCTCATGCGGAGGCCCATGGCGTCAAAGTAGTCCCCGGCCACGGCCCGACCGCCCGCCAGATGCTCTTCCGGCTGGCCGGCCACGTCGAACCGCACGCTGGTGAGCACGTTGAACGCCAACGGCAGCGAGTTTGTCACGGCCGCCTCTTCCACTCCGGGGATGGTTTTCAATCGCTCGACCCACGCCTGAGCGAAGCGTGCGTAGTC
>JBEKYE010000561.1:0-1959 GCA_049511275.1 Bryobacteraceae bacterium | reverse complement strand
GGCAGTACGACCTGCGCCGTGAACAGCCGAGCGTGCTCGAATCCCAGATCGACCGAACGGAGAGCGGCAAAACTCCGGAGCAGCAAGCCGGCGGCGATGAGCACGGTTACCGTCACGGCGACCTGGATCGAGATCAACGCGTCTCTCCAGCGCCGCGCGCCGCGCCCCATCCATGCTCTGCCCACGCGCAGACCAGCGTCGTGTTGGCCGCGCGTCGAGAGCAGGGCCGGTAGAATCCCGAAAAAAGCGGCGCTGAGAGCGGCCAGGACGAGAGCAAAGACGAGCACGGCTCCGCCCTGGCCCCCTTCGGCCACGCGGGGCAGCGTGCCGGGATAGAGGGCGACCATGCTTCGCGAGAGTGCCCACGCCGCACACAAGCCCAGCAGGGCTCCCGCCAGCGCCAGAACCAGAGCTTCCGTGAGAAGCTGGCGAACCAGCCTGGCGCGGCCGGCTCCCAGCGCGGAGCGGATGGCCAGTTCCTGCCGCCGGCCAATGGCCTGCGCCAGCAGAAGATTGGCGATGTTGGTGCAGGCAATCAGCAGGATGCAGAAAGTTGCCGCGAACATGGTCAGCAGCGCGGGCCGCACCGCGAATCCGATCTCATCCTGCAAGTGGGTGATGTTGACGCCCTGCTCTTCGGGCGGCTTGTCTTGTTGGCGTGCGGCCTCTCGCGCCAGTGCCGCCAGCTCGGAGCGTGCGGCAGCCACTCCGATTCCGCTTTTCAGCGGGCCTATGACATAGCCGGACGACATCTTCAGTGGACCCTCGAAGACCTTCGAGATGGGCAGGTACACGCTGGGCTGATTGGAACTGGACGTAACGAGGTCGCGGAAATCGGCGGGCAACACACCGATGACCTGGCAGAGGCGCCCATCGATGAGAATGTCCCTCCCCACCAGGCTGCCATCGCCGCCGAATCGGGTGCGCCAGTATCCGTAGCTGAGTAGAACGACATCGTCGGCGCCCGGTCGAACTTCCGCCGCGGTAAACGTGCGGCCGAATTGCGCGCGCACTCCCAAGGTAGGGAATAAGTCGGCGGAAACCAGCCCGGCCGGAGTGCGGTCCGGGGCGCCGCCGCTTCCCACGGTGGCTCGCCAGGGCCGATAGGAAGCCAGGCCGTCGAAGCTGTGGCTGCGCGTGCGCCAGAACTCGATTGTCAATCCATCCGGGAGTTGGCGGTCGCGGGGCGTGAAAGCGCCGGCCGTCCGACTAACGCGCCACACTTGGACCAGGCGGGCCGCGTCGGGATAAGGAAGCGGTTTCAGCAGGGCACTCCACACCACCCGGAACAGCGCGATGTTCATTCCCGTTCCGAGCGCGATGGTCAGAAGGACCGCGGCAGCGACCAAGGGGCGCTTGCGCCAGAGCCGGAAGCTCCCGCGCACATCCGTATGAAGCTGGTCAAAGCGCCACACCTCTCGATCTTACTGCAACGGAGCACGCCCGTTCCGCGTCGCGGAAAGCGTCACTGTCGCAAAAAGCGGCAAACCAGATCGCGGGCGCGCGCCGGAGGACCAGGCGCAACTCCTTTCATTACTAATCGTTGGCTGTGCCACGGAGCCGGGACGGCTGTGGAAACCGGCGTGCGGATGCGAAGCCCGAATCGCATGAACGGCGCCATCACGGACGGAGAAGCAATCGACCGGCAGCTCGATGGCATTCTGGCGGCTGCCTTGGAACGCCTGCCACCGGCTTATAGCGAGGTATTCCGCCTGCGCGAGATGGAAACTCTGAGCACAGCCGAAACCGGGGAGCGGCTGGGCTTGACGGAGGCGTGTGTGAAAGCTCGGCTGGTTCGGGCCAGGGGTTTACCGCGGCGGAGGATCACGCGGCCCTTGCAGAGCGCGGAGTTGCAACGCTACGCGCGCAACCCGGAGTTGGCGAACCCGGGAACCGAACCAGCCCCACGCCGTGTCAACTGAGACTGCGGCGCGCCGATATTACCCAGGGATGCCTGTC
>JBEKYE010000560.1:0-2524 GCA_049511275.1 Bryobacteraceae bacterium | reverse complement strand
ATCTCACCCCGCCGCCAGGGGATACGCCAGGCTCCCCAGCAACCACTCGCGGTTGTTGCGCACATCCTCCGTCAGCCGCCGGCACAGCTCCTCACGCTGGTCGAAAAGCCGGTAGCCCGCGCGCGGGCGCAGATAGCCGCGGGCTTTGGGCTCGCGCGCGAAAACGGCTTCCTCGCCCTCCTCGTCCGCCATCTGTTGGTAGCGCGCGCGGTTATCGAGCAGCGCCTTGACGAGGAACGGCATCACGATGGAGTAATCCGACTGCATGCTCTCGGTGGTTTGCAGATACGTGTCCTTATCCACCTTGCCCCAGGTGACGGCCTCGGCCGGAGGGCAGGAAGAGAGCGAGCCATCGGTGACGGGCGCGGTGACAATCTGCACGTCGAACTGATAGCCGCGCACGTTGGGAAGGCCCAGCACCTGGCCGAGCGCCGGCTCGGGCTGCAGGTTGTAATTCTTGGGAACGCCGCCGCCCAGGATGAGCGTGCCCAGGGCGTGCACGGGGTTGTCGAACAGTCCCCAGCGGTGGTAGGCGCAGGCTTCGAAAACTTCGGCGTGAAGGTCCAGATCGAAGGCGTAAGCGGGGATCAGGCCGGCCTGCCGCATGGCCCACAGCTTCATGGAATTGAGGAAGACGCTGCCATCGCCGGGCGCGCCCACGAAGATGGGGATGGCGGCGCGATAGCAGGTGGAGAGCAGGCCGCCCGCGACGCCGTTCCGCCGCTCCTGGGCGGCGTAGTACTTGCCGAGCAAAAAGCGCAATTCCGTGCCGGCCATCTTGCGCTGAAACTCGGGAAGAGCCAGGACGGCGGTCACGAAGCGGTCCTGGTCGAGCAGCACGCCTTCGTCGAAGGCCATGTCGGTGACGCGGATGGTGCCTTCGTCGCGCAGCGCGGCGTCGTCCGTGAAAATGGGAACTTCGTGGATGGGGCCGCTCTTGTAGGCGTCCAGGCTGCGGTGGCCGTCGTGGTAGCAGACCGCGTCGGTCGTGCTGAGATAAGCCACCCAGCCGGTTTCGAGCAGCGGGATAAGCCAGGTGTGGTGCTGGCCGGAGACCGTGACGGGGCCGGAGACGGCCACGGTGAGCGGGCAGCCCATGCCGATGGCGCGGTCCAGGATCTGGTAGATGCGGCGCAGGAAGGCGCCACCGAAGGACGGCAGGCAGTGGGTGAAGATGTCGTCGAGGGTGGAGCACTCATCGACGCGGCGGACGTGGACGTAACGGCGGTGTTTCGCGGACATCTTCTTGACAGTATCAGACATGGGGCGCCGGCGGCCGCCAAGGCAAGCCCGCCGCCGCTACCCGTGTTAACTTTGAACTCTAGGGATGAACATTCTATTCGTCGGAGATATCTTCGCATCTCCGGGGCGGCGCATCGTGGCCGACCATCTGCAGGATATCATCGAGACCAACCGCATCGACCTGGCGATCGCCAACGCGGAGAATGCGGCTGGCGGATTCGGCATCACCCCGGCCATCGCCGAAGAACTGCTGGCGCTGGGCCTGGATGTGCTGACGTCGGGCAACCATGTCTGGGACAAGCGCGAGCTGTACGATTATTTCGCGCGGCAGCCGCGGTTGCTGCGGCCGGCCAACTACGCGGGTTCGCCGGGCAGCGGGGTGGTGGTGCGGCGCACGCGAAACGGCGTGGATTGCGCGGTCATCAACCTGCAAGGGCGCACCTACATGCCTTCCACGGATTGCCCGTTCCGCAAGGCGGATGAAATCCTGGGCGCGCTGGACCCGGCGGTGAAGGTGAAGTTCGTGGACTTCCACGCGGAAGTGACCAGCGAAAAAATCGCCATGGGCCGATACCTGGACGGACGCGTCTCGGCGGTGGTGGGAACGCATACGCACGTGCCCACGGCCGATACCCGCATCCTGGCGGGCGGCACGGCCTACCAGACGGATTGCGGCATGACCGGGCCGTACGATTCGGTGATCGGGGTGGAGACCGAAGCCATCCTGCAACGTTTTCTCACGGCGCTGCCGGTCCGCATGGAAGCGGCCAGGAAGGGCGTGGAACTGCACGCGGTGATCGTGGACGTGGACGAGACCACCGGCCAGGCGCGCGCCATCCGCCGGCACGCCATCCACGGAGATTGAGGCCATGAATCCGATGAGCCCGCTTCCGGATATCACGGCGTTTTACATTCAGGAAATCGGCGCGTTGTTGTTCGGGGGCGTTTTTCTCTTTCTCTACAAGCAATCGCGCGTGGTGTATTTCGGGCTGTGGGCGGTGGCGTGGCTGCTGCGCCTGCTGGCGGCCTTCTTTGGATTCGAGTTGCTGCGCACCGGCCACTTCGGGTGGCTGGCGCCGTACGCCATCTTCGAGTTCGCATTTGCTATTGTGCTGATCGCGGCGGCGCGCGCCGGCTTTGCTTCGGGCTTCGAGGACTGGCGCACGGTGCTGCGGCTCATTTCCATTCTGCCGATCTTCGTGGCGCTGGTGTACGCGTTCGGGTGGAATTCGCGGCTGGAAGGCTACCACGCGTCGCACGCCCTGGTGCTGAGCGGCGTGTA
>JBEKYE010000559.1:0-2550 GCA_049511275.1 Bryobacteraceae bacterium | reverse complement strand
CGGGGTCGCCCGCCGGGGCCCTACCATGTATGCCGGACGCTTCCAGTATCTTCGTCATGTTCCGATGTCCACGTACGGTGGCCCACTGCCAAGCCGTCAGGCCGTACTTGCCGCCGTTATCCGCGCCGCCCGCCAGTGGCGCGGCCGTTCGCAGGCCATCCAGATCGCGGGCAAGCACCATTTCCGCCAGCCGTTCCTGGAGACGCGTGGAGTCTATGGCTCGGAAAGAGAAGCCCCAGCCGCCGCCGCGGTTTTGCACCTTCAGAAGGAGCCGATTGATGCCCTTGTTCAGGTGAAGACGGAGGATGTCGTCATCCAAACGAGCAGCGCGCTCCGTCCAGTTCCGGTGAACCAGACGGCCATTGAGCCAGACTTTGACGGCGTCATCGCTGCCGAGGCCGAAGAGCGCGTCGGAGGGCGTGGCTTGCTCGATTGTCGCAAAGGCGTAGGCGATGGCAGGCTTCTCACCGTACGATTTTCCGAGGTCGACGTTGTCGGAGGAAGACTCCAAGCGCTGCCAGGCGTATTCCCGTCCAGCCAGATCGATAACCTGACCTTCGGCAGGATTGGCGCCTGTCTCACCTCCTTGCGAAGCCAACGCGTCCCGCTCGAAGGCTCCCAACTCGGCTGTCTCGTTTGGCGCGGTCCCAGTTACGGGCAGAGGCGCCAGAATGAGCCAGGAACGAACCGCGGAGCCAGGCTTCAGGTCGATCGACGCGGCGATCCCGTATGCGGCGATGGCCGTGATCGCGATCCAAATGCGGCGCTTGGGCATAGGCAGCCTCCGTTCGGGATAAGAGGATCTACTCAACCGATATTAACCCCTATTAACCCCGCGCGACGCCCTTGTGTAAATTCGTGCCGTGGTGTGGACCATCCGGGGCGATCCGCACGTAGGCAAGGTCGCAAGTAAGGCGACTCGGCCACACCATGCATTGGCGAGAAATCCCCTTTCCTCCACCACGCGCCCAGGAGACGAGTCCCTCAACAAAACCCGTCCCTTGATCTTACGGGCAAGCGGCCCGGTGCGCTCAACCAGTTAAATGAGCGGCCTTGGGGTTAGCGGCAATGGCCCGCCCTCCCCTACGCCGCGCCGTTCCGTGCAATCGGAACACCGGGTTCGAAGTCGTGCAGCAGCCTTTCCAGTTCGGCTTCCTGCACCGGCTTGGCCAGCACGTAGCAGCCATCGCCTTCGAAATCCGCGGCCAGATCGGCGCGATAGCCGTCGGACAGGAGCACGAAGGCGCCCACGCGGTGCAGCATGCGCTCGCTGAGTTCCACCCAATTCAGGCCGGGCGCGTGATCCGAACAAAATGCCGCGTCGAAGCGCATCCGGTTGGCCAGTTCCAGACCGGTATCGGCATTGGTCACCGGGACCACGCGGTACCCGCGCGCGGCCAGCAGGCTCAGAATCTGGCGCTGGGCGGTCTCTTCGGATTCGATCACCAGCGCCGTCAAGCCGCGCGAAAAATCCGCCACCGTTCCGGCCGCGGCGCCGGCGGCCACGCGTTCCTTGGGTGTGGTGGTGGGCAACTCGATCTCGAACCGGGGATCGGCGCCGTGCTTTTCAATCAGCCGCACCTCGCCACCGTGGCCGGCGATTACGCTCCGGGTGATGCCCAGGACTCCCGCCGCCTCCTCGGGCTTGTCCGATACCGCCGGCGCCGTAAATGCGATCTCCACCAACAGCCGCCGCGCCAGCACGCTGGTGCGGACCGTAATCACTTTCTGCGGCGCGTCCGCCAGCGACTGTTCGGCGTGCACCAGCAGGTTCAGAAACACCTGCTCGAGCTGGCCCTGCAACCCCATCACGAAAAGCGGCTCGCTGGTGGTGAGATCGCGCACGCGGATACCCGAAGCCTTCCAATCGCCTTCGCGAAACTCCAACAGGTTGTGCAGCAACGCGGTGATCGAGACCGGCCGCGCTTCCATCTGCTCGTTGGCGGCGAAAGAAACCAGGCGCGCCACCATGGCGGCGGCTCTCTGCGCCTCGGCCGCGATGGTCGCCACTTCCCGCTCGGCGCCCCAGGCTTGCGCCTTGTCGAACACCCTCCGCGCTAGGTCGGAGATCGAGGACAAAGGAGCCTGCAACTCGTTCACCACTCCCGAAATCAGCCGCCCGACCGCGGCCAGCTTCTCTGTCCGGTAAAGCTGCTCCTGCACCGAGCGCTGGTCCAGCAGCCGGATCGCCACCCCGATCTGGTTGGCCAGGTGTTGCGCCAGAGTCTGTTCGTCGGGAGTGAAATCGTGGGCTCGCTCGGCGTGGTCCAGTTCCAGAATGCCCACGACCTCGTTTTGCGCCAGCATGGGGACGAACAACAAAGACTTGGGAGCCTTCTCCCCGTTGCCCCCGGAGATGGGGAACGGGCTGCGAGCAATGTCCGGAATCGCCAGCAACGTACGGTAGTGATAGCACGCCACGGCGCCGGCATAAGTTCCGCCGGGCGGCGCGGCGAGTGAAATCGAAACCGTCTCCTCATGCTCGCCGGTCAGCGCGTCCAGCGTTTTGGCGGCCCGGTTGTACACATACAGGTGAATCCGCGAAACCCC
>JBEKYE010000558.1:0-2567 GCA_049511275.1 Bryobacteraceae bacterium | reverse complement strand
ACTTCATCTAGGGCCGGCGCGGCCACGAAAGGCAACAACGTGAAACTTATATCATTACTCTTAGTCGCGGCCGGGACCGTTTCGTTGGCGGCGGGCGCGGTCAAACTGCTCAATGTGTCTTACGATCCCACGCGGGAGCTCTATCAGAACATCAACGCCGCGTTCGTCAAACAGTGGAAGGCGAAGACCGGAGCCGACCTGGTGATCAGCCAGTCGCACGGAGGATCGGGGAGCCAAGCCCGCAGCGTGATCGAGGGCTTGCAGGCCGACGTGGTGACCCTGGCGCTGGCCTACGATATCGACGCCATCGCCGACAAGTCCGGGCTGCTGCCCAAGAACTGGCAAAGCCGCTTCCCGGACAACAGCGCACCCTACACCTCGACGATCGTCTTCCTGGTCCGCAAGGGCAACCCCAAGCGAATCAAGGACTGGAACGACCTTGTGCGGCCCGGAATCTCAGTCATTACGCCCAATCCGAAAACCTCCGGAGGCGCGCGCTGGAACTATCTGGCGGCGTGGGGTTACGCCTTGCGGCAGTCCCACAACGACGAAAGCCAGGCCAAGGATTTCGTGGCGCGGCTGTACCGGAATGTCCCGGTGCTCGACTCCGGCGCGCGCGGCGCGACCACTACGTTCGTGCAGCGCGGCATCGGCGATGTCCTGGTGGGGTGGGAAAACGAGGCGTTCCTGGCCCTCAACGAACTGGGCAAGGACAAACTCGAGCTGGTTGTGCCTTCGGTGAGCATTCTGGCGGAACCGCCCGTGGCCGTGGTCGATAAGGTAGCCGCGCACCATGGCACGGCTGCGGTGGCCAAGGCCTACCTGGACTTTCTGTATTCGCCGGAGGGTCAGGAGATCGCGGCGCGGAACTACTACCGCCCGCGATCGAAAGAGGTTGCGGCCAAGTACGACAGCCAGTTCCCCCATCTGGCGCTATTCACCGTGGACGAGGTATTCGGCGGCTGGCAGAAGGCACAGAAGAAGCACTTCGACGAAGGCGGAACCTTCGACCAGATCTACCAGCCGGGAAGGTGATATGCGGGGCAACTGGTTCCAGCGGTACAGCATTCTGCCGGGCTTTTGGCCGTCCTTCGGATTGTCCATGTTGTACCTGAGCCTGGTGGTGCTGATCCCGCTGAGCGCGATTTTCCTGAAGACGGCGGCTCTAACTTGGCCGCGCTTCTGGAGCGCCGTCACCTCGCCGGCAGTAGTCGCATCGTACCGGCTGACATTCGGCGCGTCCCTGGGAGCGGCGCTGGTCAACGCCGTCTTCGGTTTCCTGGTGGCGTGGGTGCTGGCGCGCTATCGCTTCCCCGGCAAACGCCTGGTAGACGCCCTGGTGGACCTTCCGTTCGCCCTGCCGACGGCGGTGGCCGGCATTGCGCTGACCTCGCTCTACTCGGAAAACGGCTGGGTGGGCCGGCGCCTGGCGCCCTGGGGGATCCGCGTGGCCTTCACTCCCCTGGGGGTGCTGGTGGCGCTGATCTTCATCGGGCTTCCCTTCGTGGTGCGAAGCGTCCAGCCGGTGCTGGAGGGCGCGGACCGGGAGCTTGAAGAAGCGGCCGCCAGCCTAGGCGCGAGCCGCTGGCAGGTATTCAGCCGGGTGGTGTTCCCCATGGTCCGGCCGGCTCTGCTAACCGGGTTCGCCATGGCGTTCGCCCGCGCGCTGGGCGAATACGGCTCGGTAATCTTCATTTCGGGCAACATGCCCATGCGGACCGAGATCACTCCGCTGCTGATTGTCGCCAAGCTGGAGCAGTACGACTATGCCGGGGCCGCGGCCTTGGCCGTGGTGATGCTGGCCGCCTCCTTTGTTTTGCTGCTGGCCATCAACTTCCTCGGAGCTTACAGCCGAAAGTACATGGAGGCGCAGTGAACGCCCTACGGAGCGACTCCACCGGCGATCCCGCGCCGCTTCGCTGGGCGCTTACCTTGCTGGCGCTGGCCTTTCTCGGGCTGTTCGTGGTTTTACCGCTGGCGGCGGTCTTCGGACAGGCGCTGGCCAAGGGCTGGGAGGCATACTGGGCGGCCATCAGCGAACCGGATGCGCTCGCGGCCATACGGCTCACCCTGCTGGCCTCGGGGATCGCCGTGCTTTCGAACCTGGTTTTCGGCGTGGCGGCGGCGTGGGCCATCGCCAAGTTCCAGTTCCGGGGCAAGAATGTCCTGATCACCCTGATCGATCTGCCCTTCGCGGTCTCGCCGGTAATCGCCGGGCTGATCTACGTGCTGGTGTTCGGCGCCCGGGGGTGGTTCGGCGATTGGCTGGACGCGCACGATATCCGCATCGTCTTCGCCGTGCCGGGAATCGTGCTGGCGACCATCTTCGTGACGTTTCCCTTCGTGGCGCGGGAGCTCATCCCGCTGATGCAGAGCCAGGGGACCGATGAGGAGGAAGCCGGCATATCGCTGGGCGCGGGCGGGTGGCAGGTCCTGTTCCGGATCACCCTGCCCAATGTTAAATGGAGCCTGCTCTACGGCATCATTTTATGCACCGCCCGGGCCATGGGCGAATTCGGCGCGGTCTCGGTGGTCTCCGGGCATATACGCGGCCAGACCAACACCAT
>JBEKYE010000557.1:0-3255 GCA_049511275.1 Bryobacteraceae bacterium | reverse complement strand
GACACGTGTGGCGTGGGATGGAAAGAGAAGAAGGGCGTTGCGGCGGCCGGGGCTCGCGGACTTGTCGCCGGGCGTGTCTCCGGATGAATCCGGACCCTGTTACGGGCGGCCGCCAATGATTGAAACCGCATCTTCAGGGTTGGCGGCGCTGGATGGCGCCGGGCTCCCCAATTCGATGCCTGATTCTCTGAAACCTTACTCCAAGCGGGCAAAATGCCGGAATGTTTCTGGGTTGTAAAATCGATTCCACGTTTCTTCCGTCGGTCCCCATCGGGCAAAGCCCGGTGAGTGCCGCAAGGCCTTAACGGCCGCCGGAAGTATCAGTACCACCGGAAAAGCAACGCTTGCTGGCCAGCAAGTTGAAGGACGCGAAAGCTTGCGACGAACGCAAGCTTCTTATCCAACTCAAAAATAGCATGAGGGCGAGTGCCAACCGACCAGGCAAGAGCCGCAAAGGACTGATAGCAGGGCAAATTGAGGCGAAAGATTTTTGAACCGAGAACTCGCCGCAAGAGCGGACCGGCTCAGAACTGAAAATACAGGAATACGGTTTCCCGGCCGTTCATCAAAAAGTACGCGAACACCAGGCCCATTGCGTAGACGGGCGCCCAGCGGCGGCTGGCGCCAAAGCGGAAGTCCCAGGTTTCGCGCAAACCGTATGTCCAGGCGGCGGCCACCGCCAGCCACGCCAGGCTGTGCCAGTTCAGCGTGACGCCGGAAAAACCCGGATGGAACAGTTTCCCAAGCCATGTGAGTGCCATCGTGAAGTTGTCGGAACGGAAAAACACCCAGCCGATCATGACCAGCAGCATGGTCTGAGCGCGGTACAACACCCGCGGCAGCTTTCGATAGAAAGAACCCGCCAGGCGGTCCACAATGAGGAGCGCCCCGTGATACCCGCCCCACACCACAAAGGTCCAATTCGCGCCGTGCCACAAGCCGCCCAACAGCATTGTGAGCATCAGGTTGAGGTAGGTGCGGGCCGTCCCGGAGCGGTTGCCGCCGAGCGAAAAATACAAATAATCGCGCAGCCACCGCGAGAGGCTCATGTGCCATCGCCGCCAGAAGTCGGTAATTCCGCAGGCCCGGTACGGGCTGTCGAAGTTCTGCGGAATGCGCAGCGCGAACAAGTATCCCAAGCCGACCGCCATATCGGAGTATCCGCTGAAATCGAAGTAGATCTGCGCCGTGTAGCCGAGGATCGCGACCCAGGAATCGGCAAATGACATGGCGGAGTAATGCTTCAACAGGGGGTCCACAAAAGCGGCAATGCGATCGGCGATCACCACCTTCTTAATCAGTCCGACTACGAAAAAGCCAAGCCCGCGCGCCGTCCAGTCGTTGCGCGGCGGTCCGTCGATTCTCTCGAGATCCCGCTCGATCTCGCGGAAACGCACGATGGGGCCGGCCACCAGCTGGGAAAACAGGTTTACGTACGTCAGATACTCCGGGAGATCTCTGGTGGCCTTGATCTTGCCCTGGTATACGTCGATTACGTAAGAGATGGTGTGGAACGTGTAAAAACTGATTCCAACCGGCAGGACGATGTTGAGAATCGGCAGTGCACCGACCGGCAGCAGGTAATGAACGCTGGACGCAAAGAAGTTGTAATACTTGAAAAAGCCAAGCAAGGTCAGATCCACGCCGATGGCCAGGAGCATCCACCGCCGCGCGGCGCCGCGGTTGGGGCTGCGGTCAATGGCCAGCCCGGTGAAGAAGCTCACCAGGCTCGAGAACAGCAGCAGAAAGCAGAACCGCCAGTTCCACCAACCGTAGAAAACATAGCCGGCGGCGCCCAGAAGGAGATACCGCTGGCGCTTCCCCTGCAAGCTCCAGAACAGGAGGTACACGACGGGAAGGAATGCGAAGAGAAAAATGTCGGAGTTAAATACCATCCCGCACGCTCTGCCGGATCAGCTTGACGGCGTTATCCAGGTTGTAATGGACCCCGTCATACCAGGCCTCCGGCGCGCCGCCGAAGCTGGTCTCATCGGTGTAATCCGCAAGCCGGACACCAAAGCGCCCTTCGAGAGAACGATAATATTCGAGGGCCATGGAGTGATGCCGCCATGCCACGGGGTCGTTCCGCATGGCGGAAAGCAACTCGGGATGATATGGGGGTAGGAACATGCGCATTCTGGTATGGCGTTTGCGCGCCTCGCTAAGCAGCGCCTCCAAGTACCGTGTCCGGCGCGGCGAGAGGAACCAGGTCTCGCGGAGAATCGCCACATAGTTGAAATCCAGGCGGATCTCCCGCTCCAGGTCATAGTTCCGCGACTCGATCTGGCGATCCCGCCGGGGATACGATAACCGTCCATCGGGATGAAAGAAGTTGATCGGCTCGCTGGGAGAGATTCGCTGGCCAATCGCCCGGCACATGGCCACGAACATATCCGGGCTCATGCTCTCGTGGTACAGCCGCGCGACATGGAGGAAGTGGCCGATGGGGCCGTTGGCGGCCGGCGAGATTTGACGCCAGGAGGCGGTAGACGGCCAGATCGTCCTCCGCCAGGCCGCCGAAGACGCCGGCATTGAAAAAGCGGAGACCCGTCAAACCATCCAGCAACCCGGGAGGCAGGATCATCGAGCGGCTGGACCCCAGGATCAAGCCGGTCACGGGCGCGGCCTCCTGATACCTGTCAAAAAGCGGGAGTTTTTCGCCAACCGGTACGGGGACGGTCTGAGGAAACCAATGCCCCCGAAAATGCCGCAGCGGGTCAATCACGGAAACCAGCCCGAGGTAAACCAGGACAATCGCCAGCGTCCAGCCCAGGAAAACTCGAAAGAAGGCAAACCCACCGGCTGGAGCTTGGGTGGGTGGTCTGGACCTCGCGGCGCCCGGTGAACCGCCGATCCCGCCCGGAGGAGGAGCCTGAAGAGCGGCAACCGCCGGGATGACCGGAAGACTGTGGACCGTTCGGGGCATATGAGGATGATCGGCGGGTTCCGGGGATTTCTGTAGCGCCCGCGGAAGGGGCAGCCCTGGAGGCCAACTTCACTTGCAACTGCCCGCGGCTCATTCACCCATGTCGCCTAGTTGAGGATTTGGCCCTCACGGTCATTCCAAACGACAGCCGGCTACCGTGGACGCGGACGATGGCGAACCCGAGGCCTGACGACGCGGGGAACGCAATGCAGAGGCTTCGCCGGACGTTGCCCAAACGCCAACGGAGCCAGATCTGCGGGCGACGCGCCAGCACATCGGTTGGGGCCTCACGTCGTTTGGGGCAAGTTTCCGGAAATCCCACTTTCGAG
>JBEKYE010000556.1:0-2592 GCA_049511275.1 Bryobacteraceae bacterium | reverse complement strand
ACTGCCGAAAAAACAAATTACCTGGATACGGGCGTGTCAACCGATGTGGTGGACGTGAAGGAAGGGCAGAAACTGGTGTTGGGCCGGAGCAGCCTGAACGGGCCCGATACGGCGCTGTTTCTGGTGCTGATCGCGAAAGTGGCGCAGTAGCTACTTGATGCGTTCGTCTTTTTCGATTTTGCCGTCGCGGATGTGAATCACGCGGTGGGCGTGGAGCGCGATATCGTGCTCGTGGGTCACCAGGATGATGGTGTTGCCCTGCTGGTACAGGCGCTCGAACAGGCCCATGATTTCGTTGCCGGTGGCGGTGTCCAGGTTTCCGGTAGGCTCGTCCGCCAGCAGAATCGAAGGGTTGTTGACCAGCGCGCGGGCCACCGCGACGCGCTGCCGCTGGCCGCCGGAAAGCTCGTTGGGCTTGTGGTACATGCGGGCTTCGAGATCCACCTGGCGCATGGCCAGCTTGGCCATCTCCAGGCGTTTCTCCGAGGAGATGCCGGAATAAATCAGCGGCAGTTCCACATTGTGCAGGGAAGTGGCGCGCGGCAACAGGTTGAAGGTCTGGAAAACGAAACCGATTTCCTTGTTGCGAATGCGGGCCAGTTGATCGTCGGACATCTCGCTGACCAGGGCGCCGTTGATGTAATACTGGCCGGAGGTGGGCGTATCCAGGCAGCCGATGAGATTCATCAGAGTCGATTTTCCCGACCCGGAAGGTCCCATGATGGCACAATACTCGCCGCGCTTGATTTCAATATCCAATCCGGAAACGGCATTGATCTCCTGGTCGCCCATGATGTAGGTTTTCCAGAGATCGTAGGTGCGGATCACGATACCGTCGCGCTTGAGTTGTTCGCCACGGAGGAGGAGTTCGTTCTTCTCGGCTACTGCTGACATAGTTATGATTCCTGTTCCTCGATTGTAGCGTGCTTAGCTCTTGGGCGCTTCGACGACAGGCTTGTTGTCGACCTTGACCTGCGCGTTGTTGGCGATGGTGCGGATGATCTGGTAGGTGCCGGTGACGATCTGCGCGCCTTCGTCGAGACCGCTCAGCACCTCGATATCGGTGGCGCCGGTGATGCCGGTTTCCACCTTGTGGAAGGTGGCCTTGCCGCCGGCCACGACGAAGACGCCCTGAACCTCTTCCTTACGGGCTTTCTCCGCGGCTGGATCCAGCTTGGCGACCGGCTTTGTGCCGGACCCGGGAGTTGCGGGTTTCTTGGGTTCCAGATCGCCCTTCTGGCGGACGGTGAGGGCCTGGATGGGAATGGTGAGCGCGTTCTTGCGCGTGGCGGTGGTGATTTTGGCGGTGCAGGAAAGCCCGGGGCGGACTTCACTGGGCGGGTTGTCCATGGCGATCACCACCTTGAAGTCTTTGGCTTCCTGGCTGGAGATGGCGCTTTGCGAGGCCGCGACGCCGGTGGAGCGCAGAATGGCGGTGTCGCCGATTTGGGTCACATGGCCCACGAAGGTCCTGTTGGGAATGGCGTCGATGGTGATCTCGGCCTGCTGACCAAGCTTCACGTTGACGATATCGGTTTCGTCGACTTTTACTTCGGCCGTGATCAGCGACATATCGGCGATGGTCATGATGAGGGTGCCGGTCTGGTTCTGCAATCCGGGAACGACGGACTCACCGGCGCGAACGGGCAGGTCCGTAACCTCACCATCGAGGGGGGCGTAGGAATCGTACTTGTGGAGAACGTCGCTGCTGCGGGCGAGGACGGCTTTGGCCATGTTGATGCGGCGCTGGGCGGAAGTGAGTTGGGCGGCGGTCTGTTCGCGCTGGGACCGGGCCTGAACCAGGCGGGCGCGGGCCTGGTCGACGGCGGCCTTCTGCGCGTTGTAGAGGCCGATCTTGCTTTCGAAGTCCTGCCTGGGGCCCAGCTTTTCCTTGTACAGGTCTGAGGCGCGGTCGGCGTCCTGCTTGGTGCGGGCGAGATCGGCTTCGGCCTCGACCACGGCCGCCTGCATGGTGGCGAGGTTGTCGTCGGCGGATTTCAAGCCGGCTTCGGCGGCATGGGAATCGGCCTCGGCGGAAGCCAGACTGGCCTTTTGAGTCTCGACGTCGGCAGTGGGCTGGGTGTTCTCAATCTTGGCCAGCAACTGGCCCTTGCGGACGTGATCGCCCTCACGCACCAGCAGTTCGGTGATGTCGCCCATGGCGTTGGCGCCGATGTTGATGTAATTCTTGGGTTTGATCTCGCCGGAGGCGGTGACGATGCTGGTCAGCAGATCCTGCCGCACGACGGACCCGGTTTGCACGGTGACCAGGCCGCGCTGGCTATAAACCGTGCTGGCGTAAACGCCGGCGGCCAGGATGACGACGGCTGCCAGAGTGATGATAACTTTCCACTTTGTCTTCACAACCAAATTCTCCGTATCACAGCGATTAGACGCAAAAAACTGGGATGAAGTTCAACTTCTATTCTACACGCGGGCGCGTTGCGCCCATTTTGGAGACGCGCGGGGGAGGGCGAAGTTAGCCGGATTTGCGGGGAGTTGGGGGCAGAAAGCCACCGGCGGCAGAGACCGCCGGCGCCACCAGGTTTTATTTCAGCCAAACTACCGAATCGGGCGGGGTGTTTTCGCATT
>JBEKYE010000555.1:0-2596 GCA_049511275.1 Bryobacteraceae bacterium | reverse complement strand
AGTTCATCGACGGAATACTTTCGATGCCGGGGTCGCAGCACGATGTTTCCATCTCCAGCCAGATCGAGCGAGAGTTGGTCGCCCGCCGCCAGGCCCGCCTCTTTGACGATCGCCTGCGGAATCCTCACCGCCAGACTGTTTCCCCATTTCGCCACATGCGTGTCCTTCGGCATCTAGATCTACATTGAACATACGCGGCACCGCGTTCGACCTCAAGCGGGCGGCGCCAAGACTTCCGTCCCGTTGCGGGGTTGCGCCGGCGCACGACAGGCTCCACAGGGCTTGCGCCGCGGGCTACTCTCTTTCGCCCTTCGGGCTTGTCCGGGGAGCGCGAGGTGACTCCACTTTTCGTTTCCCGGCGACTAATTCGCGGTAGCTATCCACCAGCTTGCGGGTGATGGCGGGCATGTCCCAATGGGCTTCCACCTCGGCGCGGGCGCGCGCGGCCATCTGAGCAGCGGCTTCCGGATTTTCCAAAAGTGTAAGGACCCGTTCGGCGAAGTCCCTGGGACTGTCGGCCAAGGCGCAGAATTCGCCGTCCTGGCGGGCCAGGCCTTCGGCGCCGAGGGTGGTCGAGACCACCGGAATGCCGGCGGCAAAGGCTTCGAGCAGTTTGACGCGCACACCGGAGCCGCTCAAAATGGGGCAGACGAAGACGGCGTAGCGCGCCAGAGGCCGGCGGACGTCATCCACGAATCCCAGCATTTCCAGGTGGCCGGCGTTGTCGGCATAGGCGTGCGGCGGGGGAGGATCGGAGCCGGCGATCACCAGGCGCACTTCGGGGCGGCGGGCGAGGATCAAGGGCAGCACATCGCGCACGAACCAATCGAGAGCCACGCGGTTGGGATCGTGGCGGAAACTGCCGACGAACAAGAGCGTCATGGGCTCGCGGCCGGCGGGACGGAATTCGTAGCGCGAGGTCGCGATGCCGGCGCGCAGGCCATCGCGCAAGCGGGGCGCCAGCCGCGGCAGGAACGAAAGCAGGTAGCGGCGATTCTCCGGGGTGCAGACCTGCACCTGGTCGAAGCCGGGCAGGGCGCGGAGTTCGAAGCGCAGCGCGCGGAAATATTCGATGCGGGCCTTGACTTCATCGATCATGCCGAGTTGGTGGCCCAAGCCGCGGCCGATCGACTGGAAGTAGACGTCGTGCTCGAACAGCGCGGTCGCGATGCGGCGAAACGCGCCGCGGTATTGCGACATGGGCATATATTCGAGCTGCAGCACGTCGATACGGCGGCAGTAAAGCTGGCGGTGGATGAGCCACTCGAAATCCTGATTGGCGAATTCGCGAACGGCGTACGGGGTGAGCGAGCCGGTGCCTTCGGGATGGCCGGTGGGGCGGACCAGCCATTCGGCCGAGGCGCAGAAAGCGCGCAGCTCTTCATTGTCCCGGGCCTGTTCCGGCGAATCGAGCAATTCGACCACGTGCACTTCGGCCAGCTTCGCCATTTCCAGCAAAGTCTGGTACATGAAGACGCCGCCGCCGTGCACCGGCGGGCAGATGGAATACGGGGAAACGAAGAGGACCCGCAAATCGCGCGGCGCACGTTCGAGGGGCGCGAAGCGATCGCGGAAATAGCCGCCCAGCGGGCGCCGGAAGGCTTCGGTATCGCTGATGCGGGCCAGCGAGCGGGCGCGCCAGCGGGAGCGCACAGCGCCGGGCAACTGCAGAAAGGCGCGCCACAGGGCCAGAGGATTGGGGCGGCCCTGGACATCACCGAACACCACGCTGAGAACGGCGCCGCACCAGGCGAAGAAGAAGTGCGCGATGAGGCGCGGCCACTCGTGGATGTTCTTCCAGCAGAACAGCAGGAAGTTCTTTTTGAGGACGGCCTGGATCTGGTCTTCGCTGAAGCGCTTGCCGATGGTGCCGCGGTGCTCGTGCCAGACCACGCTGCGGGGCTGGTAGAGAACTTTCCAGCCGCGCTTCCAGGCGAGATATCCGATGTCGGTGTCTTCCAGGTAGAAGGGCGCGAGCAGTTCGTCGAAGCCGCCGAGCGAGAAGAATTTTCGCTTGTCGTAGGCGCAGGAGCCGCCGCCGCCGTAAGCGCACGGATAGAGATCGTCAATAGCGGAGTCGATGCGGTGGCGGACGCGCAGCGCGCCATCCTGCCACCAGCTTTGGGTGAGGCCGGTTTCTTCGCGAAGCCTGGCGGGATCGCTGAAGAAGATCTGGCAGGAAACGGAAAAGACGCCGGGGTCGCTGAAGCCTTCGAGGAGCGGCGCGAGGAATCCGGCATCGACGCGCATGTCGTTGTTCAGCAGGACGACGATGTCGTTCGAGGCGGCGCGAAAGCCGGCGTTGGAGCCGCCGCCGAAGCCGAGGTTGGCGGGGAGCGCGAGGAGTTTGACTTGCGGGAACGCGGAGCGGACGAATTCGGCGCTGCCGTCGGAGGAGCCGTTATCGGCGACCACGATTTCGTTGGCCGGATTGGCGGCCAGCGCGGCCACCACGGAGGGCAGGAATTTCGCCAGCAGATCTTTGCCGTTCCAGGTGGGAATGACCACGGAGGCGGCGGTGGCGTGAAGGGGCTGGGTGGCATCGGCAGGCGCGGCCAGGGGGCCGCGCGCGGACGAGGGCGTCCGCCCCACTTTG
>JBEKYE010000554.1:0-2600 GCA_049511275.1 Bryobacteraceae bacterium | reverse complement strand
GAACCAGGTCGAGGCTCTTGGAGATCACCACCCCCGCCACCATATCGCTGAAGCCGCCCAGGTATTTCGTGGCCGAATACAGCGAGACGTCCGCGCCCAGCAACAAAGGGTGCTGGAACGTCGGGCCCAGGAATGTATTGTCGACCATCACCACCGGAAGATCGGGATGCCGTGCGGCGCTGTCGGCCGCGCGTTCGATATCGGTCATGATCAGCGTGGGGTTGGCCGGCGTTTCGAGCAACACCGCGCAGCAGTCCTTGGCTGAGCGAATGGCGTCGTCCAGCGCTTTCGAATCGCCCGAACGCACCGGAATTCCCTTCACGCCCCACGGCTCCAGAAAGTGAATCAGCCCGGTGGTGCCGCCATAGAGCGGAGTGGTATAGACCAGCGAGCCGCCCGGCCGCAGCACCACGAACAGCGCCGTCATGATGGCTGCCATTCCGGAGTTGAAAACCGCCGCGTCGGTGGCTCCCGGCTCGAGTGGCACGATCTGGTCTTCCAGAATCTCCGAGTTTGGGTGCGAGAAGCGGGAATAGATCAGGTCGGCCCGTTCGCCAGGCGCCGGCTTGATCTTCCCGGTAGTGATGGCAAACGCATGCTCCGCCGCTTCGGGGCTGGGAAACACGTAAGTGGATGCGCGAAATACCGCCGGCCGCGCCGATCCGAACGACAATCTGGGGTCGAATCCCCGGGTCAGGACCGCGGTACGCGGCCGCACGTCGTTGTGAGCAGAATCATGATCCGCCATAGGTTCTCCACAACGAGTGTAGCGCGATGGTGAGCCATGCACATCCCCGAGGTGGTGCCGCCGATCAACGCCGTGACAGCCCGCCTACAGAAACGCCATGGTCTTGACGCCGGAGATGTCGAACCGCTTGCGGCAGCGCAGGTTCTTGCAGGCCACCTTGTCGTCCAGCAGCACCATATAGCTTTGCGCCTTCTGGAACTTCGCGCGGTCGCGCTCGTCGGCGCCCGGCGGGACGCGGTCCTTCTTCTTGCGCACCGACCATTGCAGGTTGTAGGTGTCCTGGGTGCGGCAATAGGGGCAATTCAGCAATGCCGGCTTGGCCGTCTGGGAATCGGTGTAAAACGCGCGTTCGTCCATGATTAGCGTTCCGCCAGGGGGATCCAGGTCTGGCCGTCGGGTTTGCCCTTGTAGTCGGCGCGCGGCCGGATCAGCCGGTTGTTGTGGTACTGTTCCAGCACGTGCGCGGTCCAGCCGGCCATCCGGCTTACCGCGAAAATCGGCGTGTAGAGGTCGATCGGAATGCCCAGCGAATAGTAAGTGGAAGCCGAATAGAAGTCCACGTTGGGATCGAGACCCTTGACCGCTTTCACGGTCTCTTCCATGCGCCGCGAAAGGCGGTACAACTTTTCATGGCCGGTTCGCTTGCCGAGCTCCTCGGAGAGCACCCGCAGATGCGTCGCCCGCGGGTCTTCGGTGCGGTACACGCGGTGGCCGAAACCGGGGATCTTGACTTTGCGCGCCAGCGTGTTTTTCACCGCATCCACCGCCGCCTCTTCGTCGACCAGACCGAGCAGCCACTTGATGACATCCTGATTGGCGCCCCCATGCAGCGGCCCCTTCAGCGCGCCAATGCCGGAGGTGATGGAAGAGTAGATGTCGGAGAGCGTGGCCGCGGTCACGCGCGCCGCGAACGTGGATGCGTTCAGTTCGTGGTCCGCATGCAGGATCAGCGCCACATCAAAAGCGCGCTCCATCACATCGTCGGGCCGGCTGCCGGTGAGGGTGTAGAGGAAGTTGGCGGCGAATCCCAGGTCCGGGTCGCCCTCCAGCACAACTTTGCCGGTGCGCAGCCGCTCGAAGGTGGTGACGATGGTCGCGGTCCGCGCCATCAGGCGAACCGCCTTGCGGTGGTTGGCCTCCGGCGACATATCCTGAGCCTCGGCGTCAAACAGGCTCAACATGGAAACCGCGGTGCGCAGCACGTCCATGGTATTGGCGCCGCCGTTCGAGCCCAGCCACTCCGCCACTTGGCTTGGAAGCGGGCGCGCCGCCACCAGGTCCTTCTTCACCTGCGCCAGCTCGGCGGCTTTGGGAAGCCACCCGTGCCACAGCAGAAAAATGGTCTCCTCAAAAGTACCGTTGTCCGCCAGCGTGTGGATGTTATAGCCGCGGTAGCTCAGGACGCCCTGGTATCCGTCGATGTAGCAAATCTCGGATTCGCCCGCAATTACGCCTTCGAGGCCGGCCGTCATGGTTCCCATCGTTCTTCTATTCTAGGACGCCGTGAGTTCACGCGTCGCCCCCATTCGAAAAAAAATCAGCGGTACGTGCGGCCGTGCAGACGGTATTTTACGTTACGGAAGAAATTGTAGATGCGGTTGCCCTGCGGGCACTGGTCGTACGGCGGAAAACCGAGTTCGAGCGTGTCGCGGTTGACCCACAGCTTTTTGTCTCCCGCCGAACCGGCATCCACGTCCACGATGACGCTGTTGCCGCAACTCTCGCCATCCAGGATGGCGAAGCCCGTCACGTCCACCGGAGGGCCCCAGTCCTGCATGAAAGATTTCATGGGATACCCCGAGCACGGGCGCGCGGCGGTGCAGCCCCACAAGACGTAAGCGCCCTGATAATC
>JBEKYE010000553.1:0-2608 GCA_049511275.1 Bryobacteraceae bacterium | reverse complement strand
GAGTTGCGATGCGATGCCGACGAACCCCTGCGCCAGGGTATCGTGGATCTCGCGGGCCAGGCGGGCGCGCTCGCCCAGGACCAGCGCAAAGCGGTAACGGATGCGGCGCAGCCGCACTTGATAGACGGCCCAGGCGCAGGCCAGCAGCATCGCAATACAGAACAACCGGAACCAGATGGTTTCGTAATAATGCGGCAGAACGTCGAAAGCGAAGGACTGTTCCGTGGACGGGCCCCCCGGGACCTCGGCCTTGACCGAGAAAATGTAGTGGCCATGTTTGAGGCTGTTGTAGTTGATCTCGCGGCGGGCCCCCGCGCTCACCCAGCCGGGCTCCAGGCCGGTGAGCTTGTAAGAATACCGCACCCGTTCGGGCGCGCTCAAATGGATGGCGGCGTAGCGGATGCGCAGGCGTTCCATATCCGGGGCGAGGCGCGTGGGCTTGAAGAGATCGAGCGAGTTGCCGTCGGCCGCGATGTCCAGCAGTTGAACTGCCGGCGGCAAGGAGGCGGGCGGCGCGGCATGCGGATTGAAGACCGCCAGCCCCCGGCTGGTGGTGAACCAGAGGCGCCCATCTGCGTTGCGGGCGCCGCCGCCGCCGGTGGGATAGCCGGGGTAACATTGGGCGCTGCGCAGGCCGTCGCCCACGCCATAGTTGATGGGATCCAGCGACTTCCTCTTGCCCGCGGCGAAATCCGTCAACTGGCGTTTCCCGATTCGGCAGATGCCGCGGGTCGTGCTGAGCCAGAGCGATTCACCATCGTCGGAGATATTCGCGATGTTGTCGCTGAGCAGGCCGTTTTCCTGCGTGAACCATTGAAAGCGGCCTTCGCGAAACGCCCCCAGGCCGCCGCCCAGCGTGCCGATCCACAATGTCCCGTCCGGGTCCTGATAGAGTTCCCGGATGTTGTCGCTGGAGAGTCCCGTGGCTAACGTGTAAGAACGGACATCCTTGCCCTGGATGCGCCAGAGACCTTTGCCCAGTGTGCCAACCCACAAGGCGCCATCGCGGGTCTCACAAAGCGTGACGAAGGAGTTGGCGCCCGCCGCGCCGCTGGGCAGTACCGTGCGCACCTGCTGGCCCTGGACTTCGAAAAGCCCCGCCGGACCGGCCAGCCAGAGGCGGCCGGCGGAATCTTCCAGGGCGTCGAAAACGATACGCCGGGAAAGCGGATCGGGCGGGATGAGGGTGGTGAAAACAGAGTCGTGCACGCGAACCAGGCCGATGCGCGTGGAAAGGAGCAGATCGTGATTGGCGTTTTCGCGAATCGAGAAGACTTCCGTCTCAGGCATGCCGTCGCTCGGCGTAAAGCGGTGCCGGCCGCCCGAAAAGAGCAAAAGCCCCCCTTCGTGAAACCCCACCCAGATACGGCCGGCGTGGTCCTGAAAGACCGTGTTGGGTTCGTCGGAAGGCATGCCCTCGGTCTTGCCGTAAACCGAGAACGCGTCGTCGCGAAGCCGCGTGAGGCCGTTGTTGGCGCCCATCCAGAGATCGCCCTCGCGATCTTCCAGAAGGCAGCGGACCAGGTCGCTGTCGCGGCCGCCTTCGGCCGAAGTCACAAATCGGTCGCCCTGAAAACGCGCCAGCCCGCCGTTGGTGCCGACCCAGATGTTGCCGTCGCGGTCCTCCACCACGGCGCGAACGAAGAGGTCCGGCAAGCCGTCGTGAGTGTCGAATTTGCGAAGATGGCCGTCTGCCGTGCGCAGCATCAGGCCAAGGCTGCCGGCCACCCAGAGGTTGTCGTGGCGGTCCACCAGCAGGGCCGAGACCACGTTGCCACCGACCGCCGCGTTGTCGATCAAGGTGGTGAATTTGTCGCCGGAGATGCGCACCACGCCTCCGAAACCGGCCGCCACCAGATCATGATGCGGGTCCTCGCGGATGGCTCGCACCGACAGCAGGTTGGGGCCCGGAGAGTAGCTGGCGAATCTGCCGTTTTGCAGGCGGCTCAGAGAGATGTTGTTGGCCACGATCCACAGCGTGCCGGCGTGGTCCGAGTAGAGGCCGGTGACCGCGTCATCGGGGAGGCCATCCTTCGTGGTGAAAGTGTGAAAGCTCTTGCCGTGAAACCGCGTCAGCCCGCGGGCAGTGCCGATCCACAGAGATCCATCCGGATCGGCCGCCAGAGCGGTGATGGAATTGGCGGGGAGGCTGCCGTCGGACTTTCGGAACACCGTAAATTCGTAGCCGTCGAAACGGGCCAGTCCTTCGTCGGTTCCCAGCCAGAGACTGCCATCGGCGGTCTGGGCCATGGCGCGTATGGTGTCCTGGGGGAGCCCATCCACCTGGCCCCACGACTGCCGGGAATACTGCGTGAGGCTCTTGTGCGGGTCCAGCGCAAAAGCGGCCGGCAGAAAGAGCCAGGCCGCCAGGCAGGCGATAACGCGGCAGTGGGTGTTGAGGCTGCTGAACACCGTACTCCGAGTATAACTACATGCGCTAAGCTGCAACTATGCGACTCGCTTTTCTGCTTGTGATGGTGGCTTCGACGGCCGTGCTGGCGGCGGAAGACTGGGGCCCGGCACAGTTCCTGGTGGGACACTGGACGGGCGAAGGAACCGGCCAGCCCGGCAACGGTTCGGGAGCGTTCTCGTTTGCCCCCGATCTGGC
>JBEKYE010000552.1:0-2625 GCA_049511275.1 Bryobacteraceae bacterium | reverse complement strand
CGGTGGTGGTGCTCGCCAACGCCTGCGGCGATTTTTTCATGAAGCGCGGCATGCCTCGCTCGCTCCACACTCCATTTGAATATATCGGCGCCTTGTTCCAGCCGTGGGTGGCGCTGGGCGTGGTGTTGCTCATTATCTGGCAGCTTTCGCGGATGGCGCTGCTGAGCTGGGCGGACCTGAGCTACGTGGTGCCGGTGACGGCGGTGGGCTACGTGGTGGTGGCGCTGCTGGCGCGCATTTTCCTCGACGAACGCATCACCATGGCGCGGTGGGCGGGCATCATGCTGATTGTGTCCGGGGTTGCTTTGGTGGGCGGCGGCACGGAGCCGCAGACCACGGAACCCGGCCACGGCGCGGGGGTGGCGCGGTGAAGTGGCTGATTGTGGCGATCATGGTGGCGGCCACCACGGCCAGCGAGGTGCTCCAGGCCTACGGAATGCGGCGGCATGGCGAGATCCGCGATTTCCGGCCGGGCGCGCTGCGGCGGGCGCTGGGTCTGCTGGCGCGCAACCGCTACGTGATTGCGTCGGTGGTTTCCATGGCGGTGTCCTTCTTTGCGATGATGAAGCTGCTCTCGGTGACGGATCTGAGTTTCGCGGTCCCGGTTTCGGCGGTGACCTACGTGCTCGAAACGGTGTTGGCCAAATATGTTCTGAAGGAACGGGTCAACCGGCTGCGCTGGGCGGGCGCGGCGCTGGTGGTCTGCGGGGTGGTGCTGGTTTCCCTGTGATCTTCCTAGCGATACCGGCGATCGCGGCGGCGGCATACTACCTGCTCGCGGTAGTGGCGGCGGCGGTGTGGCGCAAGCGGCTGGCCTGGCACGGCGGCGCGGGCACACGGCCGCCGGTCTCCATCCTGAAACCGGTGCATGGCAAGGATCCGCGCTTCTACGAAGCCATCCGCTCGCATGCCCTGCAGCACTATAAAGAGTACGAAATTCTCTTCGGATTCACGAATGCGGACGATCCGGCGGTAGCCGAAATCGAGCGGCTGAAGCGCGAGTTTCCGCGGCTGCGCATCGAGGCCGTGCTGGTTTCGAGCCACACCCCCAACGCCAAGGTGGGCGTGCTGGCGGAGTTGGCGCGGCTCGCGCGCTACCAGGTCCTGCTGGTGAACGATAGCGACATCGTCGTGGAGCCCGGGTATCTGGAGGAGGCCACGGCGCCGCTTTCGGATTCCGGTATCGGCCTGGTGACGTGCCTGTACCGCGCGCGGTCGGATTCGCCGGCGGCCGGTTGCGAGGCCTTGGGCATCGCCACGGAGTTCGCGCCCAGCGTGATGGTGGCGCGCCTGCTGGGGCAGGCGGAATTCGCGCTGGGCTCGACCATGGTTTTCCGCGCGGAAACGCTGCGGCGGATTGGTGGTTTCGAAGCGATCGGCAAATACCTGGCCGACGATTACCAACTGGGAAAACATATCCGCGCGCTGGGACTCCGCATCGAGTTTGCGGCCGTGGTGGTGGAGACGGGGCTCGGCGGAGGATCCTGGGGGCAGGTGTGGCGGCACCAGTTGCGATGGTCGCGGACCATCCGGGTATCGCGTCCGTTGGGTTATTTTGGGTTCGGAGTGACGCAGGCTACGGTATGGGCCCTGGTGGCGTTTGCGGCCGGCCAGTGGTGGGCTGGCGCGGCCGCGCTGGGCCTCCGGGTGGCTGCCGGCGCGATAACCGGCGAGCGAATCCTGCAGGACCCCAGAGTGGTGCCGCGCTTATGGCTGATCCCGGTGCGCGACCTGTTCGGATTTGCGGTTTGGGTGTGCGGCCTGTTCGGCCGGCGGGTGGAGTGGCGCGACAGTCAGTTGGAGCTGCGCGCCGACGGCACCATTCTGCCCGGACCGCGTAAGGCCGGCACAATCGGCCCGGCTTGATTTCTTGGGCGCACATTAGTTAGGCTGCTAACAGGCGGCTAATTTCATATTTTGGGGTCGCTATATCCAATTATTGAAACTTGAGCAGGCCAGCGGGGGTTGAAGTGATCCTTTTGCTGTTTGGTCCACCGGGATGCGGAAAAGGCACGCAAGCGGCTCATCTGGCCGAGCGCTTCCAGATCCCGGCCATCTCAACGGGCGAAATATTCCGTGCGGAGTGCAAGGCTGGAACGGAGCTGGGCCAATTGGCCTGCAAGATCATGTCGAGCGGCGGGCTGGTGGGTGACGACGTCGTGAACCGAATGGTGGCGTCGCGCATCGCGCGGCCGGACTGCGCCGGCGGATTCCTGCTGGATGGATACCCGCGCACGGTGCCGCAGGCCGAGCAGTTTGCGGCGCTGCTGCGCGAGCGCGGATTGCCGGACCCGGTGGTGGTCCATCTGGATGTCGCCGAGGACGCGCTGGTGGCCCGTTTGACGGCGCGGCGCCAATGTCCCAAGTGCCTGCGCATCTACAGCACGATGTGGCAGCCGCCGCGGCAGCCTGAGCGGTGCGACGACGATGGCGAAGCATTGATCACGCGGGAAGACGACCAGGAAGCGGTGATCCGCCAGCGCCTGGCCGCTTACCGGGATCTCACGGGCCCGGTATTGGGGTGGTATGGCGAGGCGGCCGTGCGCACGGTGGACGGCGCCCTGCCGCCCGAGGAAGTGACGCAGGCCATCGAAAACGCGGTGCTGCAAACCGCGGCCAGGTAGT
>JBEKYE010000551.1:0-2631 GCA_049511275.1 Bryobacteraceae bacterium | reverse complement strand
GCGGACCGAATACTCGCCAACCATTTCGACCGGCTCGCGGCGCTGGTAACCGATGCTTTCCAGGTGGGCGACCACTTCCTCCAGCGGCAGTTCATCGCCCACCCGCATTTTTAGCGCGAGTTGCCGGTAAAAATCGCCCGGTTCGATGCGCAGCAGTGCGGAGGCCACCGGCAGAATCGTGATCGGCACCTGCTGCGTGGCCAGGCTCCACAGTCCGATGGCGCGCTGTTCGCAAATCTCCGCGTGCGGCGAAAGGTTCTGCAAAGGCAGCACGTCCAGGGCCGGCAGAAGTTGTGGGCCAATCCGGTCTTCGGCGGCCAATAGTTTGAAGAAAGTGTGGACCGCTTCCGACAAGGCTTCAGCCTCTCGATTGCCATCTACTACTATTATCAAAGGACGTCCTGTGGTTTGCCACAGAAGCACCGAATAGAGGGCCTTCGCGGTGTTGGACAGCCCGGAAAGGGATGCGCCTTCGCCCAGGGTGGCCCGGCGAACGGCATCCTGAAAGGAAGGATGCTTGCCTAAGTCCAGAAAGAGGTCTCGAACGGCAGGATGGATCAAGGCTGATTCAGAATTACTTCTACAAGATTAGTTGTTGAGTAACCAGGTTCCAAGGGCAACGCCTCCACCCGGCCTCCGGCGGCCTCGACTTCTTCCCTTCCGGCGATAAAATGGGACCAATCGGCGCCCTTCACAAGAACGTCCGGCAGAAGGGCCGCCACCAGTGATTGGGGTGTCTCCTCATCAAAAAAAGTTACGGCGTCGACGGCCAAAAGAGCTTGGGCGACTTCCGCGCGTTCTGGCTCGCCGAGCAAAGGGCGCGACTCGCCTTTCATCCTGCGCACGCCGGCATCGGAATTGAGCGCGAGCACCAGAACATCCCCCAGGGAGTGGGCCTGTTCGAGCAGCCGGATATGGCCGGGATGCAGCAGGTCGTAGCAGCCGTTGGTGAAGACGACGGTCTTACCCTGCTGTTGCCAGAGGGCGCGCTGGCGCAGCAACTCATCCCGGCTGTAAAGGGGGGCCACGGTTATCAGTGTAGCAGCCCGACTTTGGTAGATTCGCGTGCGACGCTATCCGAAGGCAACTGCGAGCTACTGCCGGATTTGCAGGTATTCTGAGCGCGGGAATACCCTACAATCAAAGAACGGAAATGAAATCGCATGACTGAAAGCATGACCGAAAGCGCGTTGGGGACCTGGAACGCCCCGGAGTGCCCGTACACCGTCGAGTATTCGCCGCGGGTGCTGGACGACATTCGTCTGGCGGTGGTGGACGCTTTTTATTCGTTGCCGCGCGGCGGCGCGGAGATCGGCGGCATTCTACTGGGGCGGCTGGCGGATGAGCGGATCTCGATTCTGGAGTACCAGGCCCTCGATTGCGAGCACGCCATGGGTCCATCCTTCACGCTTTCGCAAAACGACCAGACGCAGCTCACGGATTTGCTGGCGGCGGCACAGCAGCGCCCCGACGGCATGCGGCCGGTAGGCTGGTATCACTCCCACACGCGCAGCGACATTTTCCTCTCCGATGCCGACCAGGACATCCACAAGCGTTTCTTCCCGGAACCATGGCAGGTGGCGCTGGTTCTGAAACCCAGCACCTTCGAACCAACCAGGGGCGGCTTCTTTTTCCGCGAAGCCGATGGATCGATTCGCGGCTCAGCCAGTTACCAGGAATTCGTGGTGGAGGCACAGCCGATCCGGCAGGTGCCTTCAGGCGGCGCGCCGGAGATGCCTCCGGCGCCGCAACCGCTGCGCCGGGAAGCCGAGGTTTGCGGACCGGTGATCACGCTGGTGCCGGAAGCGCAGCCGGAATTGCGGACAGAAACCCAGGCGGAGCCGGAGCCCGTAAGGGAAGTGGCCTCCGAGCCGATAGCGGAGACCGCGCCGCCCCAGGAAAAGGCGGCGGAAGCGAAACCGCTGGATGTGCCGCCGCCGCAGTTCTTGCAGATCAGGCCGGAGCGGTCGTGGCGCTGGTTGAAAATTGTCGCGGCGTTGGCCTTGGGCGCGGGCTTAGGCAGCGCGGCTTTCGAGACCCGCCGAATGTGGCTGCCACCCGTGCTGGGCAAGGTATCGCCGATGGTGGCGCGTATCCGTCCGGCTCTGCCTAATGAAGGCACGCCGACGGTGGCGCTGGGCGCGGCGGACGACAACGGGCAGTTGCGGATTCACTGGAATGGCAAGTCGCCGGCCATCCAGAAGGCCGGCCAGGGCGTTCTGGAGATCGTCGACGGCGCGGCCCCGGTGCAATCCATTCCGTTGGACCGGACGCACCTCGAAGCCGGCGCATTCACTTACAGCCGCCAGGCGGAGCGTGTGGAAGTGCGGCTGGCGGTGGGCGATCAGGTCAAGGAAGTAGCCAGTTTCCTGGGCAAGCTTCCCGAGCACAAACTGCCACCCGAAGACCCGGCCGTGCGGAAGGAACGCGACGATCTGCGCCAGCAAGCCGCCAGGCTGAAAGGGGACCTGGAAGTCCAGGCCGCCAAGACGCGCAAGCTGGAGAAGGCACTGAACGACGTCAAGGAGCAGCTCGCGAAAGAATCGCAGCGCCGCCTGGCCAACCAACTGCCCGATGCGGTGAAGAAGTAGCGCAAGCCAGCCCGGAGGGCGCAAGATGGTAGCCCACGGC
>JBEKYE010000550.1:0-2642 GCA_049511275.1 Bryobacteraceae bacterium | reverse complement strand
ATGGGGCAAACGACATGAAAGCGGGCGGCGTTGCGATTTCCCGGTCAGGCAATTCCACACGTACGCCTGCTCAGCACGGGAGCTGTATGCAATAAGAGTTACATACCTTTTGTTTATGATATAGTGGGCCGCGTAGAGCTTCACACCCTTGGGCCCCTCGTGAGGTAACCATGAATCGGCGTTCTTTTGCAGGAATCATCGCAGCTACCCCGCTGGCGAATGCAGCATTCGGCCAGGGCGCCGCCGCCAAGAAATCCGGCTGCTTCGTGCTGCAACATTACTATCTCCAGCTCGGGTCTCAGGCTACCCGGCTGGCTGACTATCTGAGTAAGACCTATCTGCCGGCGCTGGCCAAAGCACACTCGGGGCCTGCGCTGGTGCTGGACGCGCAACTCTCCCCGCACCTGCCGCTGGTCACCGTCGTCAGTTGGTATCAGTCGGTTGAGCAGGTGTGGAGCGTGCGGGCCGGTCTGAATGCGGACAAGACATTCGAAGCCGCAACCGACGCCTGGCAGGCCGGCACGGAACCGCCCTTCGACAACATGACCACGGTGTTGCTGGAAGCCGCCGAGTTTTCTCCGGAGCTCGCGCCGCTCGATCCGCAGCCGAAAGAGCCGCGGATTTTCGAAATGCGCGTCTACCAGACGCGGACGCTGAAGGGACTGAGAGGCCTTAAGGAGCGATTCGCGGAAGCCGAAGTCAAGATCCTTGCCAAAGCCGGGTCGCAGCCCATCCTGTTCGGGGCCACGGCGATCGGTCCCGACAATCCCAACCTCACCTGGATGATCGCATTTGAAGATATGGCGGCCCGCGAGAAATTCAATGCGGCCTTCGCCGCCGATCCCGACTGGATCAAGTTGCGGCAGCAGTCACTGGACCGTTACGGCCAGATCCCCAGCATCCGGCGGATCACGCTCTATCGGGCCACGGCCTATTCGCCGATCCGTTAGTACCCATGGTGCCGGCAGCTTCCCCGCGCATTCCTTACTCGATCCTTAGCGCCTCCATCGGATCCACCCTGGTAGCCCGCCGCGCCGGAAGATAGCTGGCCAGCGCCGCCGCTGCCATCAAAACCACCGCAACCACCGCGTAGGTCGCCGCGTCGAGCGCTTTCACTCCGAACAGCAGCGATTCCACCAGCCGCGTCAACCCGGCCGCCGCCGCCAGTCCAAGCCCCGCGCCAAGCGCCGCCAGCAGCAGCCCGTGTCGCACAAACATGCCCTGCAGTCCGGCCGCCGGCGCGCCCAGCGCGATGCGGATGCCGATCTCGCGCGTCCGCTGCGACACCGCGTACGCGATCACGCCATAAATCCCCACCACCCCCAGCAGCAACGCCATAGCGCCGGCGATCGCCAGCATCACCAGCGCAAAGGAAGCTCGCGCCATCGATTTATCGTAGACATCCTGGAGCGTCCGCACCTGGAACACCGGCAGGTTCGCGTCCACCCGCCAGATGGCTTGCCGCGCCTCGGCCAGGAAACTCTGCGTCGCCGCCCGCCTGGTGCGGATCAGGAACACTCCGTCGCGGCGGGCGTGCACCGGGTCGCCCCAGAACCTGTCCATCAGGGCTGGCCAGTAAGAAAATGCCGGCGCCTTCTGTTGCGCGCCGTCATCGTATACGTCGCCCGCCACCCCCACAATCTCGCGCCAGGGATCGGCGAGGCTCTGTCGAATCCGCTTGCCCAGCGCCGCGCCGGGCGAACCCCACATCTCCCGCGCCGTGTTCTCGGAGACCATGGCCACGGGCCGCTTCTCATACAGATCGGTCCAGGTGAAATCGCGCCCCGCCACCAGCGGCGTGCCCGTGGTCTGGAAGTACCCCGGCGTGGTAAACCGGAATCGCCGCAACGGAGGAATCTGCCCCACCCCATAATTCTTGTCTTCCGCGAAGAGAACGTCGGTCGAGTTGTATCCTTCCAGCGGCGCGCCATTGGCAAAGGCAACCGAGCTGACCCCCGCGATCGCCGCCAGCCGGTCCATCATGTCGTTCTCCATGCGCATCACGCGCTCCGGTTCCTTCACCTCGCCTTGGGGAATGGAAATGCGCAGCAGTTGGACTTCTTCGGGCCGCGTGAATCCCGGCCGGAAGTTCCGCAACGCCTGGAACGTGCGAATCATCAGGCCCGCACCCACCAGCAGCACCAGCGCCAGCCCCACTTGCACCACCACCAACGTGTCGCGCGCCCGGTGCCGTTCCCTGCCCTGGCTCATGGTGCGTCCACCGCCCCGCAGCGTCCCAGCCAGATGTGGTCCCGCGTACTTCACCACCGGGAGCAGGCCGAATAGCAGACCCGCCAGCAGAGAGACCGCCAGCGTGAACGCCAGCACCAGCGGATCGATGCCGATTTCGTTCAGCCGCGGCAGCGTTGCCGGCCCCATGGCCACCAGCCCGCGCAACGCCGCATACGCCAGCCCCAGGCCCAGCCCGCCGCCCAACAAGCCCAGCGTCACGCTTTCCAGCAGCAGTTCCTTCGCGATTTTTCCCCAGCCAGCGCCCAGCGCCGCCCGGATCGCCAGTTCCTGCTGCCGCCCTTCGGCGCGAACCAGCAGCAGATTCGCCACATTCGCGCAAGCGATCAACAGCACCAGCCCGATGGTGCCCATCAGAACCCACAGCGTGCCGCCGATGTCGCCCACCACCT
>JBEKYE010000549.1:0-2651 GCA_049511275.1 Bryobacteraceae bacterium | reverse complement strand
AGATGGTTCTGAAAACCGACCAGGTTGTAACTTTCGGCGCGCAGGTTTTCCTGGCGCAGTTGCACGACGGCGTAGGGCCTGCGCCCGGTGCGGGGATCGGTGAGGCCCACCGGTTTCATGGGGCCGAATCGCAGGGTTTCACGGCCGCGCCGCGCCAACTCTTCGATGGGCAGGCAGGCTTCGAAGAACGGCGTCGAGTCCTCCGGGATGTGCGCGGGCACGGGTTCGGCGGCGAGCAACTGGTCGACGAAGCGCTCGTACTGCGCGCGATCGAAGGGGCAGTTGAGGTAATCGTCGGTGCCATCGGTGGACTTGCCGTAGCGCGATGCCAGGAAGGCGACGGTGCGGTCGACAGTGCCGGCATCGACGATGGGACTGATGCTGTCGTAAAAAAACAGCCGGTCCGATCCCGTCAGGCGGGCAATGTCTTCGGCCAGCGCTTCGCTGGTGAGCGGCCCGGAAGCCACGATCGCGATGGCCTGGCTTGGCACCGAGGTCACCTCTTCGCGCCGCAGTTCGATGAGCGGCTCGGCGGCGAGCGCGGCGGTGACTCCAGCGGCGAAGATGTCGCGATCCACGGTGAGCGCGTGGCCGGCCGGGACGCGGGCCTTTTGCGCCACTTCAAGCAGCAGCGAGCCGAGCCGCCGCAACTCCTGCTTGAGCAGCCACGGCGCAGTGGATTCGGATTCGGACTTCAGCGAATTGCTGCAGACCAGCTCCGCCAGGCGGTCGGTGCGATGCGCGGCGGTGGTACGCGCCGGCCGCATTTCGTGCAGCACCACGGGCCCGCCCCGGCGGGCGATCTGCCAGGCCGCTTCCGCGCCCGCCAGGCCGCCGCCGATGATGTGAATGGGATCGCGCACGCGTTTCTTGTTCTCAATACTTCCGTCTTCTATACTTGCAGATATGGCGGACGCGTTGCATCGGATCTTTCTGGATTACTCGGCGGGGACGCTGCGGCAAATGGCCGGGCGGATCGAAACCTGCCTGAACGGGCTAACCGAAGAGCAGGTCTGGGCGCGGTCGAGCGACAACGAGAATGCCATCGGCAACCTGGTGCTGCACTTGAGCGGCAATGTGCGGCAATGGATTGTGTCGGGTGTGGGAGGGCGGCCGGACGTACGGCAACGCGACGCGGAATTCGCGGCGCGCGCTGGGGGCCGCGGCGCGGAGTTGGTGGCGCGGCTCAAGGAGATAGTCGAGGAAGCCGCCGGAGTCCTGACCGAATTGCCGCCCGAACGCCTGGGCGAACGGATTGTGGTGCAGCATTACGACGTAACGGTTCTGGAGGCCATCTACCACGTGGTGGAGCACTTCTCCGGCCACACCGGCCAGATCATTTTCGCCACGAAGATGCTGACGGGCGCGGACCTGGGGTTTTACGCGCACTTGCGCGAGGCCGCGGCGCACGGCAAGAAGACGCCGTAGCCTGGAATCTGAGGCCACCCACACGTTCTGCATCGGCGCGACAATATCAGCATGAAGGCGTGCGTCCTGGCTTCTCCGGCGGCAATTGAGACGCGGCCTCTGCGCCTGACCGAGGTGGCGGCTCCGATTCCCAGCGGCAACCAGGTGTTGGTGCGGGTGCGCGCCTGCGGGGTCTGCCGGACCGACCTGCACGTAGTGGAGGGGGAACTGGAACTGCGGAAATCACCGGTGGTGCCCGGCCACCAGGTGGCGGGAGTGGTGGAAGCCAACGGGCCCGCGGCGTCCCGCTTCGCGCGCGGCGCGCGCGTGGGCGTCGCCTGGCTGCATCACACGTGCGGCGCCTGCGCATATTGCCTCGCAGGCCGCGAGAATCTGTGCGAGCGCGCCGAGTTCACGGGCTGGACGGTGGACGGCGGCTACGCCGAATACCTGGTGGCGCCCGAAGATTTCGTGTACGCGCTGCCGGAAGGTTTCTCAGACGAACACGCGGCGCCGCTGCTGTGCGCCGGCATCATCGGGTTCCGCACGCTGCGGATTTCGGGTGTCGCGCCGGGCGGCAGCCTGGCCATCTACGGTTTCGGCGCGGCCGCGCACGTAGCCATACAGGTGGCGCGGCACTGGGGCATGGAAGTCTACGCGTTTTCGCGGGAGCCGCGGCACCGCCAACTGGCGCTCGAACTGGGGGCGGTTTGGGCGGGCGGTTCCGCCGACGCACCGCCGCGCCAGGTGGATGGCGCCGCGATTTTCGCGCCGGCCGGGGAACTGGTGATCGCGGCGCTTCGCGGGCTCAAACGAGGCGGCACGGTGGCGCTGGGCGGCATCCACATGAGCCCCATTCCGCCGATCGACTACAGCCTGCTCTACGGAGAGCGCGCCATCCGCAGCGTCGCCAACAACACCCGCGCCGATGGCGAAGACTTCCTGAGGATTGCGCCGGAGATTCCCATCCACACCCAAGTTCAAGAATTCAGCCTGGAGCAAGCCAACGAGGCGCTGAGCGCGCTGAAAAACGACGGGATTCGCGGCGCCGCCGTGCTGCGCGTCTAGGCCCGATATGGTTCGCTTAAGACAGTCTCGAAAGGCGATGGCCTGCCCCACTCAAAGGATTATTTCTTGTCCGGATCGCCGGTGATGTAGACCTTCTCGCCGGGGTGGACCAGCTTGAGACGCTCGCGGATTTCGAGTTCCTGTTCGGCCGGGTCGTCGGAGAGCCGCTGCAGATG
>JBEKYE010000548.1:0-2654 GCA_049511275.1 Bryobacteraceae bacterium | reverse complement strand
GGTGGACGGCGCCCTGCCGCCCGAGGACGTGACGCGGGCCATCGACAACGCGGTGCTGCAAACCGCGGCACGAGAGCTGGTGGGGCAGACCCCCTGGTCTGCGGCCGACCCCCCGGTCGGCCTGCTCTTCAATGGTAGTAACCACCCGCGCTGGTATAATTGGATTCTGCATGTCCAGAAACTACACCCCCATGACGGACCGGCTGGCGGAATACGTCCGCGAGGTCACGCTGCGTGAGCCCGACACCTTGCGGCGTCTGCGGGAAGAGACCGAGAATCATCCGCAGGCATCCTGTCAGATCGCGCCCGAGCAGGGCCAGTTCCTCCACCTTCTGGTCCGGCTGATGGGCGCGCGCAAGGCGCTCGAAGTGGGCGTCTTCATGGGCTACAGTTCGACGTGGGTGGCGCTCGGGCTGCCCGCGGACGGCAAGCTGGTGGCTTGCGACGTGAGCGAGGAATACACGGCGCTGGCGCGCGGCACGTGGCGGGCGGCGGGTGTCGAGAGCCGGATCGATCTGCGGCTGGCGCCGGCCCTGGAGACGCTGGATGCGCTGATTGCGGAGGGCCATGCGGGTACTTTCGATTTCGCGTTCATCGACGCGGACAAACCGAACTACTCGAATTACTACGAGCGGGCGCTCGAGTTGCTGCGGCCGGGGGGATTGATTGCCGTGGACAACGTACTGTGGAAGGGAAAAGTGGCGGACCCCGAACAGCAGGACGAGGACACCGCGACCATCCGGGCTTTCAACCGCCAGCTCCAGCAGGACCACCGCGTGGCGCTGGCGATGGCCACCATGGGGGATGGGCTGACGCTGGCTTGCAAGCTGGCCGGGCCGGCTTGAACTTACGACCCCAGGTATCTCTGCAGATCGTCGGCGCGGTAGCAGTGCGCGTAGGCCGTATCGCGCGAGATGCGGTTGGCGCGCACCAGCTCGGCGAGCGATTGCTCCATGGTCATCATGCCCTCGGATTTGCCCACGGAAACCTGTGAGCGGAGCTGGTGGTCGTCCCCTTTGCGGATGAGAGCGCGGACGGCGTCGGTCGAGAGCATGATTTCGGTGGCGGGCCACCGCACCACGCCATCCAGGCCGGGCACGAGCTGCTGCGCCACGATGGCCAGCAGAGCCAGCGACAACTGCTGGCGGATTTGCGGCTGGTTGGAGGAAGGAAACGTGTCCAGGATGCGGGAGACGCTCTGGATGGTGTCGTTGGTGTGGAGCGTGGAAAGCACCAGGTGGCCGGTCTCGGCGGCGGTGAGCGCGGTCGAGATGGTTTCGGCGTCGCGCATTTCGCCCACCAGGATGACGTCCGGCGACTGCCGCATGATGCTGCGCAGCGTGACGGCGAAATCCGGCGTGTCGCGGCCCACCTCAATCTGCTCGATCACGGCGCTGCGGTTCGCGTGCTGGTATTCCACGGGATCCTCGATGGTCACCACGTGGGCGGCCCGCCGGGTATTGACGATATCGATGAGCGCGGCCAGCGTGGAAGACTTGCCGCAGCCCGTGGGCCCGGTGAGCAGAACCAGGCCCTGCCGGCGTTCGGCGAGCTTGGCGAGAGAAGCCGGCAGGTGCAGGGATTCGAGCGAAGGAATCTTCGAGGGCAGCAGCCGGATGCAGGCCGCCAGCGTGCCGCGCTGGTGATGCACGTTGACGCGGAAGCGGCCGATGCCGTCGCGGAAGAAACCGAAATCGAGCGACTTGACGCGCTGCAGTTCGTCGAGTTGGGCCGGTTCGAGCAGCGGCGCAACCATGCCGCGCACTTCCTCGGCCTCGAGCGGCGGCCCCGAGGCCGGCGTCAGGTTGCCCGTGACGCGCAACATGGCGGGCGCGCCGGCCACCAGCAGGATATCGGACGCGTTGCGCGCAGCCGCCAGGCTGAGCAGCTTGTCGAGCGTCGGCGTGGCTTGCGATCCGCGCGCGGGGGCCCGTTTCTGGCTGGGCGCGGCGCGGTTCAGCTCGGCTACTATTTTGGAAAGTTCTTCAGAGTCGTATTCGCCCATTGGATGTTCGCAATTGATGGTATTAGATAGAGACGCATTTTCGGGCTCGGGCGTTTACCTTACCATAAGCCGGCCGGCTTCCACCAACATACTCCACTGCCGGTCAGCGGCGCGGCGGGACCCGTCCTACTGCTTCTTCACCACCGGCGCGGCCTTGCACTCTTTGGCGTCTTTGTTCCTGGGGTCTTTGCAATCGATGGTTGGTTTGGTCTCCTTGTCCGCCGGCTTGGGTGTGTCGAGGTCCGCCGGAAGATCGAAAGAGATCGAAGATCCCACTTCGTACTTGCGGTAGAAGCGGTATTCATTGATGTTGTCGGAAAGATATTCCCCCCCGTCCATCTGCACTTCGCCGCGGCTCGGCAGAAGGAACTTGAAGCCGCCCACATCGGCATAGTCGTAATCCAGCAAGCTCTCGGCCCGCCTGACCGGGAAATCAAGCGGGATGTTTTCGGCCTTCTGCACCAGCCGCGTCACCGTGCGGTTTTCGTCATCCACGAAAACTTCGCCGCTGTAAGCCGGGACAATCTGCCGCTTCAGGTCCTTCACTTCGATGGACCACTGGGAGTGCTCCTGGTCCACGTAGAAGCTGAAGACCATGGTTTTGCGGTGGCGCAAAGTGGCCCAGCGGCTCCATTCGAAGCGCGCCTGG
>JBEKYE010000547.1:0-2670 GCA_049511275.1 Bryobacteraceae bacterium | reverse complement strand
TAGCATGGCCGGCAAGCTCTATCTGGTGGCGACGCCCATCGGAAACCTGGAGGACATCACGTACCGCGCGGTGCGGGTGTTGCGGGAGGCCGACGTGATTGCGTGCGAGGACACGCGGCAGACGCGTAAACTGCTGGACCACTACGAAATCTCCAAGGCCACCGTGAGCTACCACGAACATAACGAGGCGGAGCGCGCGGTGGAACTGGCTTCGCGGATGGCGGCGGGCGCCACGGTGGCGCTGGTCAGCGACGCCGGGATGCCGCTGGTCTCCGACCCGGGCTACCGGCTGGTGCGGGCGGCCATCGAGCTGGCGGTGCCGGTTGAGCCGGTGCCGGGCGCATCGGCGGCGCTGGCGGCGCTGGCGGCTTCCGGACTTCCCACCGATTCGTTCTATTTCGGCGGCTTCCTGCCCTCCAAACCGGGGCAGCGGGCCAAGGCGCTGGAAGCGCGGGCGGAGGAGCACGCCACGCTGATCTTCTATGAAGCTCCGCATCGCATCCTGGAAGCCTTGGAAGCCGTGGAGCGGACGCTGGGGCCGCGGCCGGTGGTGGTGGCGCGCGAGCTGACCAAGATCCACGAAGAGTTTCTGCGGGGCACGGCGGAAGAAGTGCGGGCGCAACTGGCGGCGCGGAACAGCGTGAAGGGCGAGATCACGCTGCTGATTGGCCGGGCGGCGGGACCCGCCCCGGACGATACGCCCGTGGAGCAGGCGGTGGCGGCGCTGGTCGAAGCGGGTGCGGCGCGCATGGACGCCATTAAACAGGTGGCCCGCAAACGCGGGCTATCCAAGCGGGAAGTTTACGACCGGCTGCTGCGGGAAAAATAATTCCGGCGGGTCAGCCAGGCGAGCGAAAGCAGGCCGGCCGCGAGCAGCGTGGATGTGCCGGGCTCCGGACTCGCGGTGTCGGTGTAGGAGGGAGGAGCAAAAGTCGGAAACGTGTCGTTCAGAAACACGGCGGATTCGGTACTCGGGTCGGTCCAACCGTTGGTCTGAAGGCTGAGAAAATTGAAGGCGAAGTGGCCGACATCGGTACAGCCGGGGCCATCCGGAGTCGAGGCGCACCCTGGAAGCAGGGTTGGGATGCCTTCATGCGCACCCCTCAGGTCGAGGCCACTGGCGCTTGTCGGGGGCACGTAGGGGTTCACGCCGAAAAACGAGATGGTGAGCACGCCAAAGGTGTTGCCGGGGACATAGCTATACGTAACGCCGCAATTCAGGAAAAAGGGGTTGCCCGAGTTGGCATCGTTGCAACTGAAATCGATGTTATCGAGTGCAATGGTGGTGGCGTTGACGGTGGTGTAGGTGAGGCCGGGGTCGATGTCCGTGTGCATGCTGATGGAGGTAAGCAGACCGCCGGTATCGTTGTAGAGCGCGATGATGCCGGAGCCGTTGTCTCCGGTGGGGTTGAAAGAACCGAGGCCGGAGAACGGGTTGCTTTGACTGCCGGCGTCGATTTGCGCGGAGGGGTCCGGGATCGTGCTCGCCCACGCCGGCGCCATCAACCACGCCAGCATCCCGCATGTCGCCATGAAGCGTTTGCTTAACATTCCACCCCCGCCCCTCGAAGACACCCTGCGCCTTTCAATTTATATTTGCAGCAGCGGGCGGGCCGAGTCAACCCAAAATTTACTTTCAAAAGGCTATAACGGAAATCCCCGGTACCAGGACTAAAGGTTTATTTAGGGGCTTTTTTGGTGAATTCTTGTAATAATTGCGCGAATTCCGGGGTCTTGCGGAGGTTCGCCAGCTCAGGATCGTTATTGATCTCTTCGAGCGAGTAGTTGTGCTGCAGGGCCTGGCGGAGGGCCGAAACGGCTCCGGCGGTGTTCCCGGCGAGGGCATAGATGGTGGCCTCGCTGACCATAAGGTCAGTGTCATCGCTCTTGATCTGGCGGGCGTGTCGGATCTTTTCCAAAGCGGTGGCTTGGTTGCCGAGCTTGGCGTAGGCGATCGCCTGGGTGCCGAGGGCATCGGAATCCTGGGGGTTCACCTGGAGGCTCTTGGCGGCCAGTTTGATGGCCTCGTCGTAAGCCCCCGTGGCCTTGGCGGTTTGGTTGGACGCGCGGTAGGCATCGGCGAGGTTGTTGCGGATGTGGGCGTCGTTGGGGCTCATCTCGACGGCCTTTTCGAAATCCCTGATGGACTCGGGATAGCGGCCGAGGCGGAAGTAGGCCACGCCGCGGTTGGAGTAATAGAGCGGCCTTTGGGGGTCGATGGAAATGGCCCTCTCATATTCGCTGATGCAGTCGCTCCACTTGTCCTGGGCCAGATAGGCGGTGCCCATATTGGCGTAGCCGGTGGCGATGTCGGGCTCCAGCTTGGTGACCTGCTGAAACGCGGTCAGGGCTTTATCATACTGCCCGCCGCCGTAGTACGCGAGCCCCAGAAAGTTGAAGTTGAGCCAAAGATAGGGATTGGTCTGGATGGCCTGCAGGTATTCGTCGATGGCCTTCTGCCGGTCGCCGGCCGCGGCATAGGCGACACCGAGGCGGCGCATGCAATCGTCCGAAGTTGGGACCAGGTCGAGAGCGCGCTTCAGTTCGGCGATGGCTTCGGGACCTTTTCCGGTAGCAGTGTAGATGCTTCCCAGGGAATTGTGCACCTCCGGGAGGCTTTCGTTGATGCCATCCGCGGCCAGCGCAGCCGTCAGGGCTTTATCGGTCCAG
>JBEKYE010000546.1:0-2689 GCA_049511275.1 Bryobacteraceae bacterium | reverse complement strand
GCTTCGGCTGCATCTCCTGCCACCACCAGTCGCTGCCCGCCGTGGCTGTGGCCCACGCCCGCGCCCATGGTGTCACGGTCGATGCCGAACTGGCCACTCACCCCGACAAGGCCACCATGGCGATGTGGACGCCTTTTCGCGAAAGCCTGATGCAAGGCAATTGCGCAGTGGTGCCGGGCTTCGTGGCCAACGTTTCCTACGGCCTCTTCAGCTTGGCCGACGAGGGTTTCCTGCCCAACCGCAACACCGACGCCGCGGCGCTTTGCCTGGCCCGCTGGCAGCGCGGCGACGGCTCCTGGAACATCGACGACATCCGGCCGCCTCTGGGCGGCAGTGTCATCAAGTTCACGGCGTTGGTGGTTCGGGGCCTCAGCGTTTACCTGCCCCCGGGCCGTGGCGACGAACTGAAGTCGCGCCTGGAGCGCGCCCGCGAATTCTTCCGCAAAGCACAACCCAAGGATACGCAGGAGCTGTCATTCCTCATGCTTGGAATGCAGTGGGCCGGCATGGCGCAGGAAATCCCGCCCGTGCGCGATCGCCTGCTCGCCCTCCAGCGTGAGAACGGCGGCTGGGCCCAACTGCCCGGCATGGCCCCGGACGCTTACGCCACAGGCCACGCGTTGCACGCCCTGCACGCCGCCGGCGGCCTGTCCGTCGCCGACGCCGCCTATCAGAAAGGCATACGCTACCTGCTCCGCACGCAACTCGAAGACGGCACCTGGTTTGTGCGCTCGCGGGCCTTCGGCTTCCAGCCCTACTTCGACGCCGGCTTTCCGCACGGCGCCGACCAGTTTATTTCGGCCGCCGCCAGTTCCTGGGCCGCCATCGCGCTGGCCGATTCGCTCGAGCCGCAAAAACGCGCCGCGCGGTAGCAAGTTTCGAGAAACGGGCTCTGGACCGCAATGACAGGCGGGACGCCTGTCCTACTGCGCCAGTTCCTTGCACATCCCCGGCATACCGCGCGCGAACAGGCTGCCGGCCGCCACTCGCATGCCGAGGTCGCTCAGATCCAGCCGGCCGATGGCGTCGGCTGCGCCGCCCACGCAAGCTTTTTGGATGCGGTCGCGAATCGTCGCCATGGTCGTGACCCACTTCACCAGGTCGGCGCGTTTAGCGATCCCTCCATGGCCGGGGATCACCGTGTCGAAGTCGTACGCCAGCACTTTCTGCAGAGTCGCCGGCCATTCCTTGATGCTGCCGCCGTTGTCCGCGTCGCAGAACGGCGCACCGCTCGAAACGAACAGGTCGCCGGTGTGCAGCACCTTCTCCGACGGGAAATAGATCACCGCGTCGCCATTGGTGTGGCCGCGACCCAGGTGCCGCGCCAGCACTTCCTGGCCGCCCAGGAAAACCTGGGATTCGTCCGTGAACGTGATGTTCGGCAGCCCCGGCATCTTGCCCGTCACCATGTTGGCGCGCGCGTTTTTCTGAATAATGATTTCCGCCCTGGCCGCCAGCATGGCTTCGTTGCCGCCCGTGTGGTCGGGGTGCTGATGCGTGTTCAGGACGTAGCGGATGGGCCTGTCGGTGACGCTCTTGATCATGGCGATAATCTGCGGCGCATCGGCTGCAAACTTATCGTCCACCACGATGACCCCTTCGCTGGTGGGCATAAAAGCGACGTTGCCGCCGTCGCCGATAATCACGTACACGTTTTCGCTGGCCTTTTCCATGGTCAACGGCTGCGGCTGGTTCTGCGACCACGCAAGCCATACACCCGCCGCGGCGATGGCTGCCACCGTTACCCGCATTACGACGTCTTTACGCATAGGCTTTCCTAACTGAATATATACCCGCCGCGCGCTCAGCGCTTGGCCTTCGGCGCAATAATCTGGCTCAGCACGTCGGGCGCCCCCGGATCGGGCACCAGGTGCGGATATCGCTCTCCGCCGTGATAGTCGATGCGATGAGTTTCGTAGTATTCGCCTGTCTTGACGAGCAGTTCAACCGGCTTCGAATCCGACTCGGCCTTGCGTACCGCCTCGCGCAGCACCGTGGGGGTGTATTGCCGGCTGTTCACCGCTACCACCCTGGTGGCGGGCGCAATCCCCGCCTTCCTGGCCGGCCCGTCGAACACCACGTCTTCGATCATGCCGTCTTCCTTTACCTTGAGCCCCAGCGAATAGCTCAGGTCGGCCAATTTGCGGTCGTCTTCCTCGGCCTTCCAGAAATCCGACCGTACTCGGTCGTACACCAGCTTCCAGCCCGCATGCCGGATGCCATCGAGCGGCGCATGCGCTCCGGTGGAATGCAGCCGCTGGTCAAAGAAACCGGCCCAGTCGTAAGGTGCCACGGCGTTCAGGGCGGCCACCACATCCGCGAAATCGTATGGCTTCAGCCCGGGCGCTCCACCTGGGCCCCCATGAAACGCGTGGCAAAAATCATCCAGCGATCTCGCGCCCCGGGTGAGCTGGCGGATCAGCGTATCGGCGTCCAGCCAGATCAGCGTGCCTTCCGGATAATAATCCACGCCCCGCCGGTAGTCGGCGTAATCGTTCCCCGCCCCATAGAGAATCTGCGCCGCCACCGCGGTATCTTCGAGTGGCCGCCACGTGCGGCCCGACGTTGTGTCCAGGGCGGCGGCAGTTGCGGCCAGGCTCTCGCGAAAGTCTTCCGCGCTCCGCAGCCCGCTCCTTGGCGCCAGAATCTCGCCCAGGTATTCCGTCAGGCCTTCGTACACCCACAGCAA
>JBEKYE010000545.1:0-2699 GCA_049511275.1 Bryobacteraceae bacterium | reverse complement strand
CGTACTGGCCAGCATCATCCTGCAAGACGGCGTTTCCTCGGGTCAGAAGCCCGGTTCTGTGAGTGGCACGCCCGCTTTTGGAATCACGCCCGCCCGGAGACAGTTCCGGCCGGGTGGCGAACTCGAGTACTTTTGTGCCATTCAGAAAGGCCGCGACCCGCTAGCCAGGACCGATCTGGCAACCCAGATTCGAATCGTGCACGAAGGCCAGGAGGTGTACTCGGCGCCCGCGCAGGTGGTGGAGATCAAGGGCAGCGGACCCGCCGTGTTCGGGGTGCTGAGCCTGACGAATGCGATGCCGCCGGGCGAGTACTATCTCCAGGTGGTTGCGACGGATCGCAGGGGCGGAAAGAGCGCGGTCGAATATCAATGGACCGATTTCAAAGTAGCACAGTAGACGGCCGAAGCCGGCTGCAGACGTTCGGCAGTTGCTTCGGCACCTGATGGCGTTCCTGAGTCGGCCACCCGGAGAATGGGATGGGCCATTAGCCGGCTTGCGGCCGGCGAACGTCACCGGACGTGTTTCGCCGGCGGGTTGCGATCCCCGGCGAATTTCTGCTGATGCCAGTAAGGGTACGGCAGCGGGAGCGCGCTGACGTCGTCGAGACGTTCCACCTCGCGGTCCGTGAGGCTCCAGTTCGCGGCGGCCAGGTTGTCGCGGAGTTGCTGCTCGTTGCGTGCGCCGATGATGACGGTGTCCACGCCGGGTTTGCGCATCACCCAGTTCAGCGCCGCCTGCGAGATGGAAACCCCGCGCGGGGCGGCGATTTCAGCGAGGGTATCGACAATTCTGTACAGCCGCTCCTCATCAACAGTGCCGGGCGCTTCGAGACTGTTCAGCCGCGACTCGGAAGGCTTCGCCTGGCCGCGGCGGAATTTGCCGGACAGAAGGCCGGCTTGCAGGGGGCTCCAGGCCATGATGCCCGTCCGCTGGTCAAGGCCGGCGGGCACCAGTTCGTGTTCGGCGTCGCGGGCCAGAAGCGAATAGTTGATCTGCTGCGAAACATAGCGCGGAATCCCGAGACGGTCCGAGGCGGACAGGACTTTCATCAGTTGCCAGCCCGAGTGGTTGGAGCAACCGGCGTAGCGGATCTTACCGGCGCGAATCAGATCCTCGAAGGCGCGCATGGTTTCATCGGCGGGCGTGAGGGAGTCGAAGCTGTGGGACTGGTAGAGATCGATATAATCGGTGCCCAGACGGCGGAGACTCGCCTCGCAGGCCTCCAGGATGTGGCGGCGCGAGAGACCGGCCCTGTTGGTGCCGGCTTCCAGTCGAACGAAGACTTTCGTCGCCAGCACGATGTCTTTGCGGCGCGCGCCCAGCGCCTGGCCCAGCACTTCCTCCGACTTGCCAAGCGAGTAGATGTCGGCCGTGTCGAACAGGTTTACACCTGCTTCGATACAGATTTCCATCTGGCGGCGCGCCTCCTCCACCTGCACGTTGCCCATCGCGGCAAATCGTCCTTCACCGCCCAGCGTCATAGTGCCGAAGCTCAGCACCGAAACTTCCAGACCGCTCCCGCCTAACAATCGGTATTCCATGCTTTCTCCTCGGACCAGGATACCGCCTACAAGTGAATAATTCCCCGCTGAATCGCCGCCGTGGCCGCCTGCGTCCGGTCCTGCACGCCCAGTTTGCTCAAAATGCTCTTCACGTGGTTCTTCACGGTGTGCTCGGCGATGCTCAGGGCGTACGCAATCTGCTTGTTGGCCAGGCCCTGCACAATCAACTTCAGAACCTCCACCTCGCGCGCGCTCAGGTCCGGCCGCGGCATCTGGGCGGCCAGTGCGGCGGCCACCGCGGCGGGCAAATACGTCTGGCCCGCGTGCACGGCGCGGATGGCGTTGAGCAATTCGTCGTGCAGAACGTCCTTGGTGAGATAGGCCTGCACCCCGGCGGAGAGAGCGCGCCGGATGTCCTCGTCGCCGCCATAGGTGGTGAGAGCGATCATGCGGGCCTGGGGAAATTCGGCGCGGATGGCGGCGGCGGCTTCCACCCCACCCATGCCGGGCATGCGCAGATCCAGCAGAGCGATGTCGGGCCGGTGCTGCCGGTAGAGTTCCACCGCCTGCTGGCCGTTGGCGGCTTCGGCCACCACCGCCATGTCGGGCTGCATGTTGACGATGGCGCTCACGCCCACGCGCGCCACCAGGTGATCTTCCGCGACCAGTATTCTGATTTTTTCGTTCATGGTAATGGCACCGTAACTTCAACTTCGGTCCCTCCGCCGGGCTGGCTGGCCAGGCGCAACTCTCCGCCCAGCCGCTCCGCGCGCTCGCGCATGCCGATCAACCCAAAGTGGCCGCCGCTGGAGGAAAAGACGTCCTGCTGCTCGAATCCGCGGCCGTTGTCCAGAATGCGGAGCGAGATGCGGCGCGCTTCGGTATGCAGCTGAATCTCCACGCGGCTGGCGCCGGCATGTTTCAAAACGTTGGTGACGGCCTCCTGGGCGATGCGCAGGAGGTGCTGCTCCATCTCCTCGGGGAGAACCGTGGCGGGGCCCGAGACATCCACCGCGACATCCACCGGCGATCCCGCCGTCCACATGCGCGTGCTGCTCTGAATGGCCCCGGCGAGATCGTGGCCGTCCAGCGCGGAGGCGCGCAAATCCATCACCGAGCGCCGCGCCTCGGTCAGGCTGTGGCGGGCCATGCGGCGGGCCATGTCGAGATACTTGCGGGCCGGCGACCGTTCGTCC
>JBEKYE010000544.1:0-2710 GCA_049511275.1 Bryobacteraceae bacterium | reverse complement strand
CGTGCGGCCGCTGGGGACGCACGTGATCGTGGTTCCGATCGCCAACCACGATGACAATCAGCACAGCTCGAACGAGAATCTGCGCCTGCAAAACCTGTGGGACGGCATCGAGCTGATGGCGGCGTTGCTGACCATGTGACCTTCAATCCCTGCCCTTCGACGCATCCGTCCACGATAGTGGTGGCTTGAGGGCCGCTGCATTTTCTTCCTTCAGGCGGGTGTGCAACTTCTTGGAGAGCTTCTCCAATTCGTCCGCCTTCTTGAGGCTGGCCACCGAGAGGGTGAACTCGCTGCCGTTCTCCAGTTCCTGCTTCACCTCCGCGGCCAGTTGCGCCAGGCGCGCCGCGTCCTTGATGTTCTGTTCGCGGTCGGCCTTAGCCTTGGCGATATCCGAGTTGTTGGTTGGCGACGGTTCCTGGTTCTGGCTCGTGCCTGCGCCTTTTCCACTACCGCCCCGCTGACCGGCGGCGGTAGATCGCGCCACCAGTGTCAGAAGGACGGCCGCCAGAACCATGGTGCCGCATAGGATCGCCGCCGTCGAGCGATTGTATCCCTGACTCATTGCCGCATGCCCCTCCGCGCTGCATCATATCACTCGTGACGCAGCGTAACCACCGGGTCCAGCACGGCGGCGCGGCGCGCGGGCAGGAAACTCGCGGCCAGTGCCGCCAGCGCCAGCTCCAAGACGACTGCCCCGTACGTGAAGGGATCGGTTGGCTTGACGCCATAGAGCAGGGTGGTCAGGTAGCGGGTCAGGAACAATGCGCCGGCCACACCCGCGAGTGCGCCGGCGGCCACTAGCACGGCGCCTTCTTTCATGACCAGAGCGATCACGGCGCGCGGCGATGCTCCCAACGCCATGCGGATGCCGATCTCGGCCCGGCGCTCGGTCACCGAAAAGGCCAGCACGCCATAAACGCCCACCATGGCCATCAGGAAGGCGACCGCGGCGAAGGTGCAAATCAGAATGGTGTTGAGGCGCGGGCTGGCGGTCATTTCGCCAATGGCGTCGTCCAGGCTTTGGACCTTGGTGAAGAGGCCGGCGTGATCGGCATGCATTTCCTCGCGAAGGGCACGGGCGACGGCGGCTTCGCTCGACAGGGTGCGGATCAGAAAGAAAAGGTCCCTGGTGGCTTGAGGGTCATCGGTTTGGTTGACGAAGGCTTCGGGAATCGCCCCATGATTCAGTCCCTGGTTCTTGGCATCGGCGACGATTCCCACCACGGTCCTCCAGAATCCTGCACGGCCTCCCAGGATCTGCTTGCCGAGCGGATCCTCGCCCGGGAAGTAGGCGCGGACGGCGGCCTCGTTGATGACGGCGACTGTGTCGGGGTGGTGGATGTCGTCGTCGCTGAAGAAACGGCCTTTGACCAGGTGTGCGCCGGCGGCTTTGAGATAGTCCGCATCCGCGCCGCAATAGCCGATGTTGTCGCCGCGATGAAACGGCTCCGGCAGGGGACGGTCGGATCGCGAGAACGTACGGGAGCCGACCCCGCCAGCCAGCGGCGTGCACTGGGTAAACGACGCTGCTTCGGTGCCGGGAATGCGGCGCAGCCAGGTCAGCACGTCGGAAGCGAACTCGGCACGCGCGGGATTTTGCGCGATCGCGCCGTGCAGTGGAATGGAAACCGTGAGGACGTGCTCCGGTTGGAAGCCGAGACGGTCGTTCTGCAGGTGCCAGAGCGTTTCGAAGAGCAACGCGGCGCCCGAGAGCAGAATCACCGAAAGCGCCACTTCGACAGCCACCAGGGCGCGGCGCACCAGCCGGTGTCCGCCGGCCGTGCCGCCTCGGCCGGCCTGCTGCAAGACCGATTGCAGGTCGATGCGCCCGGCGCGCAAAGCGGGCAGGCCGCCGAAAACCAGGGCCGTGGCCAGTGAAATGACGAGAGCGATGCCGAAGACCCGAAAGTCGGTCGAGACTTCGCTCAACCGCGGCAACTGCCCGGCGGCAAAGTGGACGAAGGCGCGCAGGGCGGTGGCCACGAACACCATGCCAACCACCGTACCGGCGGCAATCAGCAGCGCGATCTCGGTGAACAACTGGCGGGCCAGCCGTCCGCGTCCGGCTCCGATCGCAGCCCTCACCGCCAGCTCGCGGGCACGCGCCGACCACCGCGCCAGCAGCAGGTTGGCAACGTTAGCACAGGCAATAGCCAGCAGGCAGGCGGCCGCGCCCATCAGAATGAACAGGAGTGTGTGAATGTTGCCCGCGCGGTGCTCCCGCAGCGGCTGCAGCACGAGGTGGTTATCGCGGAACAACTGCGGAAAATCCGCCTTGCTGGCGGTATAGAGCTTGTCGAGATCGGCCCGCGCTTGCGCCATGGTAACGCCGCTCTTGAGCCTTCCAAAAACCGCCCAGGTGGACATGGTGCGGTCGCGATGACTGGCGGTGGGCGAAACCGGCAGTGTGGTGAGAAGGTCGATCTTCACGTCGACGGGATAGACGAACGATTGCGGCAGGATGCCGGCGATGGTGTAGGGCTGGCCGTCGAGCGAGATGACGGAGCCGGGGAGGTCGCGCCGCGCGTGGAAATGATCGCGCCAGAATTGGTGCATCAGCAAGACGGCTTTGGAGCCGTTGGGGAGTTCTTCTTGTGTTGTGAATGTGCGGCCGAACGCAGGGGTGACGGCGAAGGCGTCCAGGAAGTTGGCGGAAACGCGCCCGGCGTGAACTTCGACAGGGTCGGACGTGCCCAGCAGCATGGTGATG
>JBEKYE010000543.1:0-2721 GCA_049511275.1 Bryobacteraceae bacterium | reverse complement strand
GCTGAGACTGAAGTGGGCGAGATGAAGGTCGAGGTGGTCTGCTATTCCGGTACCCTACGACGGTTGCGCCGTACGTCCCGGGATCACCGGATGCGGCAGGTCGGCGTCGGATTTCGGGAAGGTGACAGACAGCTTGGCGCAGGGGTTGACAACGCCGAACAGGACATTGGCCAAGGCCTCGGCGCCGTGAATCCCCGGATACCAGACCTCGATGGCGGCACCAACCTGCCTGATCCAGGGCACAGCCGCCGGACCGCCTGTTTCGAGGACGACAATGGTTGCCGCACACAGAGAATTGCGGAGTAAACCCGGTTTTACTCTTGAAACTTGCCGCCGCATAGTGCACAATCGCGGCTTATGACAGTTCCAAAGTTGTTGTGGGCAGCGTCGGCTGCCGTGCTCCTGTGCCTTTCTTTGCCGGTGCGGGCGGCAAATGGCGACTATCGAAAGCAGCCGGATGGGATCGAGCTCCAAACCGTCGAGGGTACACTTCGGGTCCAGGTAGTGGCCGAAACCATCATCCGGGTGACCTTCGCCAAGAGTGCCGTTCTTTTTTCCCGGAATGCTTCTGCCGTGCTGCCGTACACACCCGCGGTGAAGTGGAGGTTGACGGACGCCGGCGAGGAGATCGCCATGACCACCGCCAGGTTGAGGGTGCGGGTGGCTCGCAACACGGGATGCGTGAGCTTCCTGGACGCCGTCGGCCGGCCGATTCTCGCGGAATCCCCCGGCGGTCACGTCGTGGAAAGCGCCGAGGTGCAAGGTGAGCAGACATTCCACGCCCGCCAACTGTGGCAGGTCAACCCGGATGAGTCGCTGTATGGCCTCGGCCAGCAGCAGTTGGGGACTCTGGACATCAAAGGCTACGACCTGGACATGTGGCAGCACAACACCAACGTAGTGGTGCCACTCCTGGTATCGAGCCGCGGGTACGGCATCTTCTGGGACAACATGTCGTACTCGCGCTTCGGCGATCTGCGGCCATTCACTCCCATTCCGGCGGGGAATCTCTTGAATTCGGCAGGCCGGCCAGGCGGGCTGACCATGACTCCGATGGACGGATCGGCGCCACCGGCGACGGTTCCGGCGGTGGAAGTGGGTGGAGCGCCCGGTGGCGGCCAGGGAGGCGCGCGCCCCAGGGATACGCGCTGGGAGGGCTCCATCCTGGCGCCTGCCACGGGGGAGTATCAGTTCCAGACCTATTCGAATGGCGGCATCAAGGTGTGGCTCGACAACCGGCTGGTGATCGACCACTATCGCCAGAACTGGCTGACGGATGAGGACCAGGTGAAGATGCACCTGGAGGCCAACCAGCGGTACGCCATCAAAGTGGATTGGACCGCCGAGGGAGGCAACACGTTGCGGCTTACCTGGAAGACGCCATCGGCGGAGTCCGACAAGTTCTCGCTGTGGTCGGAGGTGGCCGACGGAGTGGACTACTACTTCGTCTATGGGCCAAAGCTGGACAACGTCGTGGCCGGCTACAGGCAGCTCACGGGGCAGGCTCCGATGATGCCATTGTGGGCCTTTGGTCTGTGGCAGTCGCGGCAGAAGTACGATACTGCCCAGCAAAGTCTGGACGTGGTGGGCGAGTTCCGCAAGCGTAAGATCCCCTTCGACAATATTGTGCAGGACTGGCAATACTGGAAGCCCGACGCCTGGGGAACGCACCAGTTCGACCCCTCGCGGTTTCCCGATCCGAACGGTTGGATCAGAGCGATTCACGACCAGCACGCACACCTGATGGTCTCGGTGTGGGGCAAGTTCTATCCGGGATCGGACAACTTCGACGCGCTGCAGAACGCGGGCTATCTGTACCAGCCCAACTTGCAGGAGAAGATCAAAGACTGGATCGGGTTTCCCTATACGTTTTATGACGCGTTCAGCCTGGGGGCGCGGCAGATGTTCTGGTCGCAAATCGACAGGAGCCTCTTCCAGAGGGGCATTGACGCCTGGTGGATGGATGCCACCGAACCCGACTTGACGCCTTCTCCGCCGACTCTGGAGGGGCAGAGGACGCACATGCCGAAAACAGCGATGGGAACGGGCTCGCGGGTGATGAACGGCTACGCACTTTACAACAGCGAGGCGGTCTATGACGGCCAGCGCAGCGCGGCGCCGAACCAGCGCGTGTTCATTCTGACCCGCTCGGGTTTTGCCGGAACACAGCGCTACGCGTCGGCCACCTGGTCGGGCGACATCACCTCCACCTGGACCGCGATGGCGAAGCAGATCACGGCTGGGCTCGGGTTCAGTATTTCCGGCATGCCCTACTGGACGCAAGATATCGGCGGCTACACCATGCAGCAGAAATTCTCCACCCGCACGCCGAAACCGGAGGACGACGAAGAATGGCGGGAGCTGAACGCGCGGTGGTTTGAATTCGGGGTGTTCACGCCGCTGCTCCGGGTCCACGGTGAGTTGCGGGTCCGGGAAATGTGGGCTCTGGGCGGAGACTCGCATCCAGCCTACCAGGCGGAATTGAAGCTCGACCGTCTGCGCTACCGGATGTTGCCATACATCTACACGCTGGCCGGAGAAGCGACCCACCATGCGGGGACCATCATGCGCCCGCTGGTGAGGGACTTTCCGGCTGACAAGATCGCCCGCGAATTGACCGACGAATACCAGTTCGGCCCGGCGTTCCTGGTGGCGCCCATTACGACCTACAAGGCGCGAAGCCGGTCTGTATATCTGCCGAAAAGCGAGGGTTGGTACGAC
>JBEKYE010000542.1:0-2735 GCA_049511275.1 Bryobacteraceae bacterium | reverse complement strand
GGAAGGCCAACGGATTCGTGGACGCCGGACTGCTGGCGGGGCTGGCGTTTCTCTTCCTGCGGCGCGTGCTCAATCCGCGCCTGCGGTACGTGACCCTGCCCTCCGATTACCTGCCGCTCGCCCTGCTCGCCACGGTGGCCGTTTCGGGCCTCCTGATGCAGACGGACGTGGCCGCGGTGAAGCGCTTCTCGCTCGGACTGGTCACTTTCCACCCGGTGGCGCCGGCCGGTTTGGGCGCGCTCTTCTACATTCACCTGTGCGCCGCCAGCGCGCTGGCCGCTTCCATCCCCTTCACCAAGCTGGCGCACATGGCGGGAATATTCTTCAGCCCCACGCGCAACCTGCCGAACGATTCGCGCGCGCGCCGGCACATCAATCCGTGGCTGGGGCCCGCGCGGGTCCACACCTACGCGGAATGGGAGGACGAGTTTCGCGACAAGATGCGGGCCGCCGGCCTGCCGCTGGAGCGCGAATGACCATGGCTGAACTCATGCCACAGCTCCAGAGCTTAGAGGCGGTGAGACATGCCGGTTGAGCCCAGCCAACTGGTGCAGATCGACTACACGCCGCCGCGCGCGCCCTGGCCCGGCGCCGCTCCCGAATTCCGCAAAGGCACTTACTCGCACGCGGGCGCAGCCAAGAACCTCAAATACCTGGGGCTGCCCAACCCCCGCGACTGGCAGCCCGCCAGCCTGGACTGGAAGCTCCCCGAAAACTGGCGGGAGATCGTGCTCGACGGCATGCGCGAGCGTCTCGAAAAGTATCGCTCCTTCCGGCTGTTCATGGATATCTGCGTACGCTGCGGCGCCTGCGCCGACAAGTGCCATTTCTATCTCGGCACGGGCGACCCCAGGAACATGCCGGTGCTGCGCGCCGAGTTGCTCCGCTCGGTCTACCGCCGCTACTTCACTCCGGCCGGCCGCGCACTCGGCAGGCTCGCCGGCGGGCGCGCCCTGACGGTGGACGTGCTGAAGGAGTGGTTCTACTACTTCTACCAGTGCACCGAATGCCGGCGATGCTCGGTGTATTGCCCCTACGGCATCGACACAGCCGAGGTCACCATGGTGGCGCGCGAGCTGTTGAACCTGGTGGGGTGCAACATCAACTGGATCGTGGAACCCGCAGCCAATTGCCACCGCACCGGCAACCATCTCGGCATCCAGCCGCACGGTTTCAAGGACACCTTGGATTTCGCCGTGGAGGAAATCGAGGAGCTCACCGGCATCCGGGTGGACGCGCCGGTGAACCGCAAAGGCGCCGAGATCTTGTTCGTCGCGCCCTCGGCCGATTTCTTCGGCACGCCGCATTACTACACGCTGCTCGGCTACCTCATGGTGCTGCACGAGGCGCATGTGGACTATACCTTCAGCGCATACGCTTCCGAGGGCGGCAATTTCGGCATGTTCGCATCTCACGAGCTGATGCAGCGGCTGAATGCCAAGATCTACGCGGAGGCGAAACGGCTGGGTGTGAAATGGGTGTTGGGCGGCGAGTGCGGCCACATGTGGCGCGTGCTGCATCAGTACATGAATACGCTTAACGGGCCGCCGGATTTTCTGGAGCAGCCGGTTTCGCCGGTCACCGGGACGGTGTTCGAGAACGCGCGCTCCGCCCGCGCGGTGCACATCTGCGAGTTCACCGCCGACCTGGTGGCGCACGGCAAACTGCGGCTCGACCCCGCCCGCAACGACCGCTGGACCGTCACCTTCCACGATTCCTGCAACACCGCGCGCGGCATGGGGTTGCTCGAGGAGCCGCGCCTGTTGCTGCGCGCCGCCTGCAACCGCTTCTTCGAAATGGCCGAGAACACCATCCGCGAGCGCACGTTGTGCTGCGGCAGCGGCGCCGGGCTGGGCGGCGACGAGAATCTCGAAACCCGCATGCGCGGCGGTTTGCCGCGCGCCGCCGCGGTGCGTCAGGTGAAGGAGGCGCGCGGCGTCAACCTGCTGGCCTGCATCTGCGCCATCGACAAGGCGTCGCTGCCCAAGTTGCTGGACTACTGGGTCGGTGGCGTGGAAGTGGCGGGCGTTCACGAGTTGTTGGCAAACGCGCTGGTCATGAACGGCGAAAAGCCGCGCGCGACCGACCTGCGCGGGGAGGCGTATGTCTGAGCGGGCCATCATCGCGGCGTCGCTCGCGCTGTTCCTCGCCGGCGCGTCCTTCCCGTTTTGGCGCAACGCCGCCGGGCCGCCGCGCCCGCTCGATCTGCGCCTGCCGCAAGGCCACCGCGAGTGCGTGGCCCCGATCGCCTACATGCGCACCTCGCACGGCGACCTGCTGGAAGACTGGCGCGACCGCGTGGTGCGCTCGGGCCAGCGCGTCTTCACCGCGCCCGACGGCAGCGTTCGCGAGATGAGCCTGGTCCGCACTTGCCTGGATTGCCACGAAAAGGCGGGGTTCTGCGACCGTTGCCACCAGTACGTAGCCGTCGCGCCGGACTGCTGGAGCTGCCACGTGGACCCGCGGAGCCCGCGATGAAGATCACCCGCAAAGCCTTCCTCGCGCTGCTGGCCGCGGCCACGCGCGCCTTCGGCAGACCGCGCCCGCGCCGCATGGCCATGGCGATCGATCTGGCGAAGTGCTGGAAAGACCGCGGCTGCACCCGCTGTGCGCAGGCATGCCACGCGGCCCATAATGTCCCGCGGATTCCCGACCCGCGCCGCGAAATCAAGTGGATCTGGAAGGAGCGTTTCGAAAACGCTTTCGGCGAGGAGAGCGCCGGCCCCGCCGTCGCC
>JBEKYE010000541.1:0-2740 GCA_049511275.1 Bryobacteraceae bacterium | reverse complement strand
AGCCGGTCGCGCCCCACCATCACGGCGTGGCCCGTGCCTTTCTGTTCGGCCTGTTCAATGAAGCCGATGCCGGGCGTTGAAACCGAGCGGCGCACTTCCTCCGCCTGGTGTCCCACCACCACGAAAATACGCTCCGCGGGCGCAAGCCGGAGCGCGGTCGAGACGACGTGTTCCACCAGCGGCTTGCCGCCGGCGCGGTGCAGCACTTTGGCCCGGCGGGATTTCATGCGCGTGCCCAGCCCGGCGGCCAGGATCACAACAGTAACGGGAGTGGCCATCAATACTATATTATGGCCGCCCGAGTCTGCGCCGTCTTCCCTCCTGCGCCAGCTTGACCGTGACGGCGGCGGTGGTCCCGGGATCGTGCCGCACTTTTTCTCCCTGCCACACCAGGTTCCCGGCCATCACCTTCACGCCCATTTTGAGGATTCGCTCGGTGTCGTTCTCCACCGGCGTGGCCTCCTGCCGCGCGTAGCGCTTCTTCATCGCTGCAGCGATAGGCGCGGTGTTGAGCACCGCGTAATCCAGCAGCCCGATCCTGGCGTGCTGGTGGATGGCGTGGATGTGGTCGGAGGCCCGAAAGTGGGTGGTTTCGCCGGGTTGCGACATCAGGTTGACGAAACAGGCCTTGACGGCCCGCGAACCGTGGATGGCGGCGGGGATGCCCTGGACCAGCAAATTGGGCACGATGCTGGTGAAGAGCGAGCCGGGGCCCAGCGTGATGACGTCGGCTGCGGCGATGGCCTCCAGCGTGGCGGCCAACGGCCGCACGCGGCGCGGGATGAGCTGAATGCGTGCAATCCGATGACGGCTGCGGCTGATGCGCGACTCACCCACTACGTGCGCCCCGTTTTCGAGCGTGGCTTCCAGAGCCACGTTGGCCGCGGTGGCCGGATAGATGCGGCCGGCGATCTTCAGAACTTCGCTGGAGGCGCGGACGGCTTCGGCGAAATCGCCCATGATGTAAGTCAGGGCCGTGAGAAAGAGATTGCCGAAGCTGTGGCCTTTGAGGCCGCGCCCGGCCGGGAAGCGGTACTGAAAAAGACGGGCGAGCAGCGCCGAATCCTCGCTGAGCGCCACCATGCAGTTGCGGATATCGCCCGGCGGCAGGACGTCGAATTCGCGGCGCAGCCGGCCGGAGCTGCCGCCGTCGTCGGTCACGGTGACGATGGCGGTGATATCCAGCGCCGGTACCGCCGGGTCGCCGGCCTTCGCGAAATACTTGAGCCCCTGCAGCAGCGCCGAGAGCCCGGTTCCACCGCCGATCGAGACCACCCGGAGTGGGGAAGTGTCTCCCATGGGAGAAGCGTCCGGCGGCGCGCTCTACCAGCCTTTCTTTTCGGGATAGATCAGGGCGTCGAAGGGCGGCTGATTGGCCAGTGGCGCGAAATCCGCGTCCTGGCGCGCAATCAGGCGATTGCGCGGTTCCAGTTCGATGGCGCGTTTCAGGTTGTCGTGGGCGTGGGCGAAGTCGCCACCCAGGGCTTGCGCCAGGGCTAGCGCGTAATGGATGTAGTCGGAAGCGGGGGCGATCTCCAGGGCCTTCTCCAGGTGCGTGCGGGCCTCGGCCACGTTCCGGGAATTGATCAGGGCGATGCCGTAGTTGTAATAATCTTCCGCCGAATGCAGGTTCACGGTGGTCTGCTGGAGGCGCCGGTCGCACATCGCCATGTGCATGCGGGCGCGATTGGCCACGTCGCGTTCGGGCCCCGCCACCGCCTGCTGAAACAGGTCGCGAGCTTCTTTGAACTGGCGCGCGTGGAATAGCCTCACGGCCGCTTCAAAATTGCCCAGTTGCTTGGGCCCATCGTGGACCGGCGCCCCCGCGGCGCCAGGCGCGGGGGCCCGAGCGGGCTCGGCAGCTTTGGCGGTTTTGGACGCCTGTGGTTTCGTAATTCGCCTGTCGGTGTTCTTGCGAGCGGTCAGCGGCTTCTTCTTTTCGGGCATAGCAGCCAGTTCAGTTCTCGCACAGAGAACGATTAGCGTTTATACCAGAACGCGGCGCTGGCGCGCAACCGGGGGTTATCCAAGGCGCCACGCCATAGGCGTTACGACAAGGCCGATTTTCGCGCGATGAAGCTTGTCCCTGACACTGCGGATACATGGCAGAAGGCCGTTTGCGTCAACTTCCGCGATGGCGGACCATCCGAAGGCGGGGCGCATTGCGGGTTGCCGTGCCGGCGGGAAGCCGCGGGCGTCGCAGCAAGGCAATCGGTCGACGACTGGGGCGCGGGATGCCTGGAGTGTCGTTGGAGTTGCCGAAATGCCACAGTTCTTGCTTACGTAATACGTTTGAATGTCTTGCGACGCCCCCCACTCCGTCATATGATAGATATTGCCCGGTTCAAACCGCAAACGGAACAACGCTTAGCGCAACTAGAGAGAGGAACCTTTATGAGCGATCACTCCTTCGGCCTGAAGCCGTTTATGACGCACCCTTCAATGCGGCTCCGCATCACGTTGCTGCTGCTCGCTGCCGCCGCCTTGGCCCACGCAGTCACGTTTGGCCCACCCACCTCAAGCTTCGACACGCATGACGACAACTGCCAGTACGCGAACTATGGCCCAGGCGGCGGCGGTACCAGCATAACCGGTTCCGTAACCAACGGCGGTTCTGGCTTGACACTCTCCGGGAACGACTCGTTTCAAGGCTACGGCGCCAACGGTGTGTGCCACTTAACCTTCGACTGGCAGGGGACCGCTTCTGGAAGCTCCTCGGGAATTGCCACGGTCACTCCCA
>JBEKYE010000540.1:0-2754 GCA_049511275.1 Bryobacteraceae bacterium | reverse complement strand
CGAAATGTTCGTTGCAAGGGTGGTGGTTCCCGCTTGCCCGCTGTACGTAGCGCCGGAGATGCTGACAGTCTGAACCGTGCAGTCCGTGCTGATGGCAATCGCCGTCCCCGGCGAACTGTAGCTGCTCAGCGTAGTTGTGAAGATCTGGCTCGACGGAGGACAGGACTGCAGTGCTTGCAGGAACGCTGGCGTGAGAACACCCGAAACGGACGGGTTGGTCTCTCTCACTATGTCAACCAGCACCTGATAGAGGTTGCCGCTCCCCCAGCCCCCATTGACCAATTCGGTGATGAGGCCGTTGTTCCCCTCGTTGCTGAGGACGAAGGTCGTGTTTGAGATGACGACGGGGCCCCACAACGGGCCGACTACACCGAACAGGCAGAGCAAAATACCAGCCAGTACGGAAACACCGCGAAAACGCCGCATGATTCCTCCACTCATTCCCGGAGCAAGACCGGGAACCCACCCAGCATACAACGTCCCGTGTGCCGATTCAAGATTTTACGGTTTTATTATCGCTGTATCCGCGCCGAACCGCCTTTGGCGAAGGCCCGCACTTGGTCTAACGTCGCCATGGTGGTGTCGCCTGGAAACGTCGTCAGTAGCGCGCCGTGAGCCCAGCCCAGCTTCACGCACTCTTCCGGCGTCTCGTTGGTCAGCAAACCATAGAAGAAGCCCGAGGCGAAGCCATCGCCACCACCTACGCGGTCGAAAACGTCCAGCTCGGCGGTGGGCGCCTGGTAGGTTTGGCCGTCGATCCACGCCACCGCGCTCCAGTTGTGGTGATTGGTGGAGCGCACCTCGCGCAGCGTCGTGGCCACAATCTTCACCTGCGGATGCTTCTTTATGACCTGGTCGATCATGCCGAAAAAGGCGCTCGGATCGAGCTTGGACTTGGCGGCAACCTCCGGCCCCGGAATTCCCAGGCCCTTCTGCAAGTCCTCTTCGTTGCCCACCAGCACGTCGGCGTTCTTCACGATGCGGTCCAGCACCGCCACCGCGCGCTCCTCGCCGCCCGAGATGCTCCATAGCTTGGCCCGGTAGTTCAGGTCGAACGAAACCACCGCGCCGGCTTCCTTGGCCGCCTGCATGCCTTCGATGATCACCTCGGAGGTGGTGGGCGAGAGGGCCGCGAAAATACCGCCGCTGTGGAACCAGCGCACGCCGCCGGAGAAGATGGCTTTCCAGTCGAAGTCGCCCGGCTTGAGCAGCGCCCCGGCTTCGTTCGCCCGGTTATAGAACACCACCGGCGCGCGCATGCCGTGGCCGCGGTCGCTGTATACGGTGGCCATATTCGGGCCGCGCACGCCATCGTGCTTGAAGTGTTTGTAGAACGGTTTCACGCCCATCGCCCGCACCCGCTCGGCAATCAGATCGCCGATGGGATAATCCACCATGGCGCTGGCGATGCCGGTCTTCATGCGGAAGCAGTCGGCCAGATTGGCGGCGCAGTTGAATTCGCCGCCGCTGACGTGGATCTGGCATTCGGTGGCCTTCCGGAAGGGGATGATTCCGGGGTCCAGACGGTGCACCAGGGCGCCCACGGAGACGAAATCCAGCGCGCCATCCGGGCGGATCTTCAGACCATGACTCATATTGCTCTCCTATTCTGTCTACTCTGAAACTTCGTAGTGCCTCAGGATTTCCCCCCAGCGGTTCTGCGCCTTCAGAAGCAGCTCCACCACTTCCCGCACGGCCCCCTGGCCGCCCAGGTTGCGCGTCACGTAGTGCGCGATGGCCTTCACCTCCGGCTTGGCATTGCCGGTGGCGATGGCCAGGCCCACGCGCCGCATCACCACCACATCGGTAAGATCGTCCCCGACGTAGGCGACTTCACTCGGGTCGAGCTGGGCATCCGCCAGAATCTCATTGACGATGGGGATCTTCTCAACGTGCCCCTGGTACACGTATTTCATCTTGCACTGGCGCGCGCGCTCCGCCGTGGCCGGCGACAGCCGCCCGCTGATGACGCCGGTCGCGATTCCCACGCGCGCCAGCCATTGGAGCCCGATGCCGTCCTGGGAGTCGAAGGCCTTGGTTTCAAAAATGGAGCCATCGGGCCCAGGGACGTTGTAGAGCTTGCCATCCGTGAGGACGCCATCCACGTCCATCAGCAGCAAGCGGATTTTGGATGCCAGTTGCGTTCGGTCGGCGCTCAAAAGAGTCTCCCCGCCTTCCTTACACAACGTACTGGCCCGCCGCGACGTTACCGCCCTTCCCCGTCCAGTTGGTGTGGAAGAACTTGCCGCGGGGCTGGTCCACGCGCTCGTAGGTGTGCGCGCCGAAGTAATCGCGCTGGGCTTGCAGCAGGTTGGCGGGCAGCCGCGCGCTGCGGTAGCCATCGTAGAACGCCAGCGCGGTAGTGAACGCCGGGATGGGCACGCCCGCCTCGACGGCCCTGGCCACCACGCGGCGCCAGGAGGTCTGGCAGCGTTCGAGCACGCCGCAGAAGTATTGATCGAGCAGCAGGTTGCTGAGGTTGGGATTGGCGTCGTAGGCTTTCTTGATATCGCCCAGAAACGCGGAGCGGATGATGCAGCCGGCGCGCCATACCAGCGCGATGCCGCCGTAATTCAGATTCCAGTGGTACTCCTTGGCCGCCTCGCGCAGCAGCATGAAACCTTGCGCGTAGGAAACGATCTTGGAGGCCAGCAGCGCCTGGCGAATGTCCTCGACGAAAGCCTTCTTGTCGCCCTCGAATTTGATTTTCGGCCCCTTCAGGATTTTGGAGGCCTCGACGCGGTCGGCCTTCAT
>JBEKYE010000539.1:0-2770 GCA_049511275.1 Bryobacteraceae bacterium | reverse complement strand
GGCAACAGCCTGGAGGCCTGGACCAACCTGTACGATCGGCTACAGCAGCATGCCCTGAAAACGCGCCTGCGGATCCCCATCCTCTACGGGATCGACGCCGTGCACGGCCATAACAACGTACTCGGCGCGGTAATCTTCCCCCATAACATCGGCCTCGGTTGCACCCGCAATCCCGCGCTCGTGAAACAGGTGGAGCGCATCACGGCGGAGGAAGTGCGGGCCACCGGAATACAGTGGGTGTTCGCGCCGTGCGTCGCCGTGCCGCAGGATATCCGGTGGGGCCGCTCTTACGAGGGCTTCTCGGAAGATCCTCAACTGGTGGCCCAGATGAGTGAAGCGGCCGTCAGCGGCTTCCAGGGCGACGATCTGCTCAACCCGCTCTCCGTTCTCGCCTGCGCCAAGCACTACGTGGGCGACGGAGGCACCACCTTCGGTTCGGCGCGCGGTGGCCGGGGCCTGGACCAGGGCGACACGCGCGTGGATGAGGCCACGCTGCGGCGCATCCACCTGCCGGGTTATGTCGCGGCGGTTCGCGCGGGGGTCGGTTCCATCATGCCTTCCTATTCGAGTTGGAACGGCGTGAAGTCCTCCGCCAGCAAACATCTCCTGACGGAGATTCTGAAACAGGAATTGGGCTTCGACGGTTTTCTGATTTCCGACTACAACGCCATCGACCAGATCGACCCGGATTACAAGAAAGCCATCGGGATCTCCATCAATGCCGGCATGGACATGGCGATGGTGCCGGACCATTACAAGGAGTACATCGCCGATCTTAAGAAGCTGGTCGAAGAAGGCGCCGTGCCGATGTCGCGAATAAACGACGCGGTGACTCGCATCCTGCGCGTGAAATTCGCCATGGGCCTCATGGATCCGGCGAGGTCGCAGTTGGCCGACCGGAATCTGCACAAGAGTTTCGGCTCGGCCGAGCACCGCGGCGTGGCGCGCGAAGCCGTCCGGCAATCGCTGGTTCTGCTCAAGAACCAGAACCAGGTGCTGCCGCTTTCCAAGTCCGCGGCGCGGATTCACGTGGCGGGCGAGAGCGCCGACGATATCGGCAACCAGTGCGGCGGCTGGACCATCGATTGGCAGGGCCGCAGCGGCGCGGTCACTCCCGGAGGCACTACCGTGCTGGCGGCCATCCGCAATGCCGTGGGCCCGCATACGCAAGTCACGTTTTCGCGCGATGGAAGCGGCGCGGCAGGCGCAGCCGCGGCGGTCGTGGTGATCGGTGAGCGCCCCTACGCCGAAACCGCGGGCGACCGCGCCGACTTGCGCCTGACCCAGGAAGATCTCGATATCGTAAAACGCGTGAAGGCCGCGGGCGTCCCGCTGGCGGTGGTGCTGTTTTCCGGGCGCCCCATGATTGTTGGCGATGCGCTGGACCAGAGCGATGCCTTGCTCGCCGCCTGGCTGCCCGGTACCGAGGGGGCCGGCGTCGCCGACGTGCTCTTCGGAGACTATAAACCTAGCGGCAAGCTTTCGTTTGCCTGGCCTCGGTCCATGGATCGGGTCGCCGCGCACGGCGGGCCGGATTACAGCCCGCTGTTCCCTTATGGCTTTGGCCTCACTTACTGACAAGGCGGACAGGGCGTCGAAGCCGGGGACGGCGCCCCGGCATTCGAGATGGCGCCCCAGCTCAATAGCCGGTGGATTTATGTAGTACCCAGGGAGACACCCCGATAATGCGATTTGCACTGTTCGCGTCTTTCATCCTGGCGCTGCCACTCGGCGCCCAGGTCAAGATTACACAGGCGGCGCCCGACCGGATCCTCGTGGAGATCGACGGCAAGCCTTATACCACCTTCTACCTCGCCCCCGGAGGTAACAAACCGTATGTATGGCCGTTGAGCACCGCCTCCGGAGCCGTCGTCACACGGCACTTTCCCATGGAGGAGTTCCCCGGCGAAACCAAGGATCACCCGCACCACCGCGGCTTGTTTTTTGCCCACGGCGACATCAACGGCATCGATTTCTGGCAGACCGAGCCCGGGAACGGGCCGCCCCAGGCCGTGCCCCAGAAGAATGCCGGCACCGGCCTGTGGCAGGGCAGCATGAAATTGAAGCAGGTGGTGGAGGCCAGGGGCGGGGCAAAGTCAGGCGCCATCAAGGCCGTATTCGAAGGCCTGGACGCCTTCGGCAAGCCCATCATGACCGACACCCGCGTCATCACCTTCTACTCGGATCCGCTCCTGCGGACCATCGATTACGAGGTGGTGATTCATCCGCTCGAGAAGCTCACCTTCCACGACACCAAGGAAGGCACTTTTGGTATTCGCCTCGCGACGTCCATGACCGAAGAGAAGGGCGGCGGCCGCATGAGGAACGCCGAAGGCAAGGAAACCGAGAAGAGCGTCTGGGGAAAGCGCTCCGCGTGGGTGGACTATTGCGGACCGGTGGACGGACAAACCGTGGGCGTGGCCATTTTCGATAATCCCGCCAACCCGCGGTATCCCACCTACTGGCACTCGCGGGGGTACGGCCTGCACGCTGCGAACATTTTCGGCCTACACGATTTCACCGGCGACAAATCGCAGGATGGCAGCATGACCGTCGAGCCCGGCAGCGAGCTTCACTTCCGCTTTCGCGTGGTCATACACGCCGGTGACACAGCTTCCGCCGGAATCGCGGAATTGTACGGGAAATACATAGCCGGCAAGTAGTCTGTGTGCGAACATCTGCCCGCAAATGCGCAAGGCTGTCGGGCGCGCGGTCGCCGGAGCTTGTCATCCGGACGGCCATACGATCCATTATCCCAGCGTGCCCCTTC
>JBEKYE010000538.1:0-2773 GCA_049511275.1 Bryobacteraceae bacterium | reverse complement strand
AGGCCGAATGGAAGGCGCTCGCAGCGGAAGCCTCCAGCCAAGACGTCTTCGCGTATTTCAAAAAGAACAGCCGCGACGCCGCCTCCACCCCCAACCTGACGGCCTACACCGTGGCCTACATCGCGCATGTGCCGCTCGAGCCCCGCGCGGCCGTGGCCCAATGGGACGGCGACAAGCTCACCGTCTGGACCGGCACGCAGCGGCCCTTCGGCGTGCGCAGCGAGTTGGCGGGCCATTTCAACCTGGCGGAGGAAGACGTCCATGTGTTCATGCCCGACACCGGTTCCGGCTACGGCGGCAAACACAACGGCGAAGCCGCCTACGAAGCGGCGCGACTCGCCAAGGCCGCGGGCGCGCCCGTGAAGCGCAACTGGACGCGCGAAGAGGAGATGACCTGGGCCTACTTCCGTCCGGGCGGGCTGATCGAAGTCAGCGGCAAGGTGAGCCCCGACGGCACACTCCTCGAGTGGGAGTTCCACAACTACAACTCGGGGCCTTCCGCTTTGCAGACGCCCTACGATGTGCCCAGCAAAAAAGAGCAGGTGCACCAAACCAGGACGCCGCTGCGCCAGGGCTCCTACCGCGGCCTCGCCGGCACCGCCAATCATTTCGTGCGCGAATCCTATATGGATGAGCTGGCCCATTCCGTCCCGATGGACCCGCTCGAGTTCCGCCTGAAGAACGCCGGGAATGAGCGCCTGCGCAACGTGCTCGAAGCGGCCGCCGGCAAGTTCGGATGGAAGAGCCGCAAGAAAACTCCGGGCCGCGGCTTCGGCATCTCAGCCGGCTTCGAGAAAGGCTCCTACGTGGCCAACTGCTGCGAAGTGAGCGTGGAAGCGGGCACGGTGAAAGTGGTGCGCGTGGTCGAAGCCTTCGAATGCGGCGCGGTCGTGAACCCCGACCATCTGCGCAACCAGGTGGAAGGCGCGGTGGCCATGGGGATCGGCGGAGCGCTCTTCGAGCACATCGATTTCGCCGGCAACCAGATTCTCAACGACCGGCTCTCGCGTTACCGCGTGCCGCGTTTCGCCGACATGCCGTCGATCGAGACCGTGCTGCTCGACCGCAAGGACATTCCCTCGGCCGGCGCGGGCGAAACTCCCATCATGGGGATCGCCGGCGCGATCGGCAATGCCATCTTCGACGCCACCGGCCAGCGGATTCGTTCGCTCCCCATGGCGCCCGGCAAACTGGGCGGCGCGACCGCGCCCACGCCGGCCGCCGGAAACTGAATGATCAGAGCCTGGCAGCAAACAACCACTGCATCCGGCCGCAATGTTGATTCCTGACAAGCCCTGAGTTTAGTTCCGCCTCAGCCGATCGGTCAGTTGCACCGCGGTCTTCACGCGAAACGTGATGCGCGTCACCGCAGGCAGCAAAATTGCCTTGCGCCCGGCCGCTTCGCCGTGACGCTCGAAGCTGTCGGTCTGGATGGCCACCGTCTGGCCATCGTTGGTGTACAGGCGGGTCAGTTCCACCGTGAGCGCCGCGGCCTTGGCAGCGCCGCCGGCATCGGCCGCCACCACCGTGCCCTCCACCCGCGCGCCGCGCTCCGCGATCACGAGGCCGTCCACCGCCAGATCCCCATCGAGGGTGGCGTGAAAGGCGTCGCCGGGGACGTTCCGCTCGGACGACAATCCGTCCACCAGGCGCACCGGAATCAACAAACCGGCGTTCAGCGTAACCTGGCGAGGCGGCGGAGCGGGCGTGGAACCCGGGGAGCCGGCCGGAGTCACGTTCTCCGGCTCTGTGCGCGCGGGTGGAGGAGCAATCGTCGGGCCCGACGTCGCAAGTGAAACCGGAAGCTGCGCCGGTACCGGAGCCGGCTGGCCCTCCCGCGCCTTCCGCGGGAAGCGTTGCGGTTTGGGCGCTTCGCGGCGCTCCGGCACGGGCGAAGGCTTCGGCGATCCGGCGCCGGCCACCGGAGCCGGCTCGCGCACCGGCGCCGAGACGCCCGCGGGAATCGCCGGACGCAACCGCTGCGCCATGTAGAGGAGCACCGCACCCCCGATCGCGCCGGCCAAGACCAGCAGAACCACTTGCCCCGGTTTCACACTTTTTCCTTCCCCTGCAAAGTGGATGCGCGGCAGGTGGGTTCCGTTTCCCTCGCGTAATCGGTAAAATCAGATCATCCCAGGGTCATGCCTACTTTCCCAGACTCGTTTTCGATCGGCCCGGTCAAGATCGCTCCCGCTACCGTGCTGGCGCCCATGGCGGGCGTCACCGATACCGTTTTCCGCCGCTTCATCCGCGGCCTGGGCGGCTGCGGGTTGATTATGACCGAGTTCACCAGCTCGCATGGCGTCCGCGCCTCGCTGGGCACGCGCAAACCCAGCAAGACTTTGAAGTACCTGGCCTTCCAACCGGAAGAACACCCCATCTCCGCACAACTCTTCGGCGGCGATCCGGCCGTGATGGCCGATGCCGCACGCGTGTGCCAGGATCTCGGCTTCGATATTCTCGACCTCAACTTCGGATGCCCGGTCAACAAGGTCGTAAAGTGCCACGGCGGCTCCGGTCTGCTGCGCGACCTGCCGCTGGTGGAACGCCTCTTGCGCGAGGTGCGCAAAGTCCTCACCATCCCCTTCACCATGAAATACCGCGCCGGCTGGAACGACGAAGAACTGGTGGCCGTCCGCATGGCCCAACTCGCCGAGGACTGCGGCCTCCAGGCCGTGGCGCTGCATCCGCGCACGCGCGAGCAGGGCTACAGCGGCCAGGCCGATTGGCGGCGCATCGCCGAGGTCAAAGCCGCGGTGAAAATTCCGGTGAT
>JBEKYE010000537.1:0-2782 GCA_049511275.1 Bryobacteraceae bacterium | reverse complement strand
ACGCGCGAGTTGGCCCGGTCGGCAACGTACACGAGCCCCTTGGAGTCGACCGTTACGTTATGTGGCAGGTTGAACTGGCCGTCGGCATTGCCGTGGGTTCCCCAGTGCCGCACGTACACGCCGTTGGCGTCGAACTCGATAATGCGCGAGTTGCCATAACCGTCCGAAACGTAGAAATGATGGTTGGGCAGAAACCAAAGGTTGGTCGGCCGGTTGAAACCGACTTGACTGTCGTTGTTGCTGGCTATGCCCTGGCGAGTGCCCAGCACCATCAGGCGGCGCCCCTCCCGGGTGTACTTGTGGATGAGGTGGCCGTCCACGTCCACCACCCAGATGTTGCCATCCGGGTCCACTCGAATGCCGTGGGAGCCGGTGCCGTGGTTGTTCGATGGCGTCAGGCGAACCGTGTCCTCGTTCCACGCTTGCAGGAACTTGCCGGTGCGGTCGAATTCCATGATGGGCCAGGCGCCGCGATTGGCTATCCACACGTTGTCCTGCTTGTCCACGTCGACCCCGGAGCACTCGCCGAAGTTGTAGCCCTTCGGCATGTCCGGCCAGTTGGCGACCAGGTGGTACGGCAACTGCGGACCGGACTGAAATTTCTGCGCGAGCTCCGCGGCCAAATCTGCCGGGGGCCGGTCGGGCCGGATCGCCGGTGCGGCCGGTGCTTGTTGCCCCACGGCGGGAGGCTGTGCCAGCGGCGATGCGAACATCAACACCAGCGTCAAAACGACGACGGAGAATCGTATATTCATAAGGCACCTCTGATTACGCAGGGATGAACCGACGTTGCGCCTGCGCGTCGGCTCAGTGTAACAGCTTTCGGGGGTAGCGGGCGAGGTCAGTAACCGCGCTGTTTGTCCACCACGTTCATCAGCGGCAAGCCGCTCGAGTAACGGCGGACGTTTTCGGCCAGCATCCCCACCAGACGGCTCTGGCGTAGCGGCGCGTATCCGGAGGTGTGGCAAGTCATGAGCAGGTTCGGGCAATCCCAGTACGCGCCAGTGGGTGGATATGGCTCGGGATACACGACGTCCAGACCGGCGCCGGCGATCCAGCCTTCCTTCAGCGCCTGGACGAGCGCACCCTCCTCCACCAGCTCTCCGCGGGAGATGTTGAGGAAGTACGCGGTCTTCTTCATGGCCCGGAACACCTTCTCATTGAACATCTTCCCGGTTTCCTTGGTGTAGGGCGCCGAGCATACCACTACGTCCGCCTGCGGGATCATCTCCATCAGCCACGCCGGCTCGCGGAGCGTGTCCACGAAGATGGGTTTGGCCATGGGTTTCGCATCCGTGGCCAGGATGCGCATGTTGAAGCCATAGTGTGCGCGCACAGCCGTGGCCGACCCCAGGCCGCCGAGGCCGACGATTCCCATAGTCATGCCATCGATCTCGACCAGGTTCCGCTCGGCATTCCAGGTCCGCTTCGCGAACTGCGGAATGTAGTACTTATTGAACCCGCGCGTCAGGCTCAATATCATCCCCATGACTGTCTCCGAGATGGGCGGCGCGAATACCCGCGCCATGTTGGTCACCACCACATGGCTCGCGATCAACTCCGGAAACAGCACCGTATCGACACCCCCTTCGGTGGCCTGCAGCCAGCGCAAGTTCTTAGCCCGCGCCAGCATCTCCGGGCTGATGGCGCCGAAAATGACGTCGGCCTCGGGCAGCAGTCTGTTCAGTTCGCCGGCGTTGGCCGGCACCGTGATCCGAACGTCCTTGCCCTGGGACTGGATCTGTTGAATCTCGGCCGCGGTGTAGGTGGGGGGCGGGACTACAGATGAGGCCGCCGCCGTCACGATTCGGACCCGCTCGGGCGGCGGATCGAAGATCGCAATTCTGTCCGAGGCAACCAGGACGGGCGCCGCCGGAGCAGCAGCTACGGCTGACAGGAACAATCGACGAGATACCGAATGATCGGTCATAATCTTCTCCTTTACTGGGTGTGGCCTACAATATGGTAACCGGGATACACCGCGGGAGCCACGGCGTCCCGTATAATGTCCCCATGCGACTCCTTTTATTGCAGGTATGGCACAGGAAACGGGCATTGACGCTTTGCCTTCCACTGGTTCTTGCGGGGGCTCGAATGGCCGCCCAGAACCCACCAAACCCAATGCCCAGCAAACCGGGCTTTGAGAACGACCAAATAATTGTCGATCCGCCGCAGACTCCACCGTGGCCTGGCGCCGGCGACGTCGGAACCGGTATTCCCAAGTCCTGCGCGAGCTTGCCTCCACAAGACAGGGCCAGGTGCGCCGAGGCCCACCCGTGGCACAACCACAGGCTGAATCGCGTGGTGCTCCGCTACTATCCCGGCAGCGAGGATCTCTTTTACCTGGATGGCACCGTGGAGCACCTGAAGTGGCAGGCGGGCGAGGTGGAATGGAGCCCGGCAAGCGGGTTTCACTACGGGGCGAACGGGGTTTGGAATCGGCCGGCGGGATCGGCCTCGGGCCCGGTTGGCATGTATCTCGCAATAAAGAAGCCGGGATATCCCGGCAAGGTGGTGGGTACCGCTCTCGACCCGCTGAAAGTCGCTCCCAAAGACTTCACGTTGGTATTAGAGAACAGCCAGGTTCGGGTACTCCGGTTGAAATTGGGTCCACGGCAGAGCGTGCCGATGCACGAGTACACCCTCGACCACTTGGTCGTTTGCATGACGGATCTGGACGCGCGCATAACCGCGCCCGAAGGAGAGGCCGAGGTCGCGCAGCACAAGCTGGGGGATTTCAGTTGGAGCGGGCCCTCCAAACAGAAGGTAGACAACCTGAGTG
>JBEKYE010000536.1:0-2796 GCA_049511275.1 Bryobacteraceae bacterium | reverse complement strand
GGCTTGAAAGCCGGCGGAAAATCGGGAGCGACGGTGCGAGCTTCCAGGATCCGCTGAGCCTGGAGGGCCAGCTCCTCGCCATCGAGTTCGAGGAGCAGCGCATACTGGCGCACGAAGTTTTTGGCAAATACGGTGGCGGGGAGTTTATCGAACCTTTCCTCTTCGATGGCCTGGAGAAAACGGGAAGAGATTTTGAGTTCCTGGGCGATTTGCGGCAACTCGAGATTGCGACGGAGGCGTTCGCGGCGGAGGGTGTCGCCGATGGCGGGCATAGGGACGATTCGGGATCTCTAAGCCAATCATACTATGCGGAAAACCTGCTATCGGGAGAAATCTGAGGGTGTGCGACAGGAAGTGAAGATTCCTGAATGCCGGCCAATTGAGAGAATCCTAATCAGAGCCGCGACCGTAAGGGAGCGTCTGCCGCACCCACACTCGTAGATCACACGCTCCCTTACGGTCGCGGCTCTGATTCGTATCCGAAAGCTGGTGACCTTCGCCGCCGCAAGGACGGACACTGGGTTATCATGTGTTGCAGTCCCCAAGCGCCATGACAACCTCGACACCGTCCGCCGGTTCCAGCGCCGCGCGCTTCTTCCCTCTATTGCTGATCCTGTTCGCCGGCAGCGGCTGCTCCGCGCTGATCTATGAAATCGTCTGGTATCAACTCCTGCAACTGGCCATCGGGTCCACGGCGGTCTCGCTGGGCTTTCTGCTCGCCACCTATATGGGAGGCCTGTGCCTGGGCAGCCTGTATCTGCCGCGGATACGCCGCGCGCAAGAACATCATCCTCTGAAAGTTTACGCGGCTCTGGAACTGGGAATTGGCGTGCTGGGGCTGCTGGTGCTTTTCGGCATCCCGCTGGTCGACCGCATTTATGTAGCCGGCGCCGAGCATGGCATGCCGGGCATGCTGCTGCGCGGTTTCATCTCCGGGGTGTGCCTGCTGCCGCCCACCATCCTGATGGGAGCGTCGCTGCCGGCCATCGTGCGTTGGATCAAGTCGACGCCGCGCGGCGTGGCGTGGTGGGGACTGCTATATGGCGGAAATATCGTCGGCGCGGTGTTCGGCTGCCTGTTCGCGGGCTTCTACCTGCTGCGCATCTATGACATGGCCACGGCCACTTATGCGGCCGTAGCGATTAACCTGGCGGTGGCGGCGGCCAGTTATTTGTTGGCGGGCCGGACCCCTTCGGAAGCGGCCGCGGGTGATGCGCCGGCGCCGGCCGCGGCGCAACCTGCCGTGGTTGAGCCGGCGGCCAGCCGCTGGACCATCTATGTCACCATCGGGCTTTCCGGAGCCTGCGCCCTCGGCGCGGAGGTGGTCTGGACGCGCCTCATGGGCATGATGCTGGGCGCCACGGTCTACGTCTTTTCGATCATCCTGGCGGTCTTCCTGGTCGGCCTGGCGTTGGGCAGCTCGGCGGGATCGTTGTTGCTGCGCACGGCGAAGAGTACGCGCGCGCCGCGCCTGGCGTTGGGCTGGTGCCAGATCTTCCTGGCCGGCGGGATTGCCTGGACAGCGTACATGATCGCCAATTCGCTTCCGTTCTGGCCCATCAACCCGCTGCTCACCACTAGTCCCTGGTTTACGTTCCAGCTCGATCTGGTGCGCTGCCTGTGGGCCATGCTGCCGCCCACTGTGCTGTGGGGAGCCAGTTTCCCGCTGGCGCTGGCGGCCGCCGCCCGACCCGGCGAGGACCCCGGCCGCGTGGTGGGATCGGTGTACGCCGCCAACACCCTGGGGGCCATCGTCGGGGCCCTGGGAATCAGCCTGATCGTGGTTCCGTGGATCGGCACGCAGCAGGCGCAGCGCATCCTGTTGCTGGCGTCGGCGGCCAGCGCCCTTTTCGTGCTGGCGCCTTACGTCAAGCAATACCAGGCGCGCGCCATGGCCGGATGGCTGGTGGTCTCGCTGGTGGCGGCGGTGTTCCTGGCGGTCAACCTGGATCCGATTCCCGGCAAGCTCATTGCATATGGCCGCCGCCTGCCGATTTCAGCGAGCTCCTCGAAAGTGCTTTACACCGCCGAGGGCATCAACTCTTCGGTGGCCATTACGCAATGGAACGACGGGGCCATCGAAGTGGACGTCAATGGCCACGTGGAAGCCACCACCGAACCCTACGATATGAAACTGCAGCGCATGGTGGGGCACCTGCCGGCGCTGATTCATCGCAATCCGAAATCGGTGCTGGGAATCGGCTTCGGCGCGGGGGTTTCAGCCGGGACCTTCACCCGCTATCCGTCGATCGAGCACATCACCGTGTGCGAGATCGAGCCGGTGATTCCGCCCACTTCCACGCGTTATTTTTACCGCCAGGATTACGACGTGCTGCACAATCCGAAGACCCGGATCATCTATGACGATGCCCGCCACTACCTGATGACCACCACGGATATGTACGACATCATCGCCTCCGATCCGCTGGACGTGTTCGTCAAGGGCACGGCCGCGCTTTATTCGAAAGAGTACTTCGAGGCCGTCAAGCGGCATCTGAATCCGGGCGGGATGTTCAGCCTCTACGTGCCGCTCTATGAAAGCGACGAGCGCACGGTGCGCAGCGAGCTGGCGACCTTCTTCGAAGCCTTCCCCAACGCCACGGTCTGGGCCAACACCATCAACGGGCAGGGCTACGACATGGTCTTCATGGGGCAGGTGGCGCCGTTCCAAGTCAATATCGACGAAATCGAAGAGCGCCTCGACCAGCCGAGTTACGCCCTGGTGGCGCAATCCCTGAGGGACATCGGAATCGGCTCGGCTATCGATCTATTTGCCACCTATGCCGGGCAGAGATC
>JBEKYE010000535.1:0-2816 GCA_049511275.1 Bryobacteraceae bacterium | reverse complement strand
GAAATCGACATGGTCCTCACCGCCATCGAGCGGGCTCAGGCCGCCAACCCGCGGCCCGACGCGCGCCACCGCATCGAACATGCCAGCGTGATGAACCAATCGCTGCTGGAGCGCGCCAGAAAGGCCGGCGTGATCCTGGTATTTCACTCCTATATGTGGGAGCATGGCGACAAGCTGGCTTCCTACGGCGAAAAGCGGCTGGCCATGATTCATCCCTACCGCACCGCTATCGACATGGGAATTCACGTCGCCGGACATTCCGATTCCACAGTTTCGGCCGCCGACCCGCTGCTGCGCATCCAGGATATGGTCACGCGCAAGGGGGAAAACGGCGTCGGCTACGGCGTGAATCAGCGCGTCAGCGTGGAAGAGGCGATCAAAGTGTGGACGATCGACGGCGCCTACGCCACATTCGAAGAAAACGACAAGGGATCGATCGCGCCGGGCAAACTGGCCGATTTCGCCGTGCTTCGCAAAGACCCGCGCAAGGTTCCGCCGGATTCCATCAAGGACATCGTCGTCGACGCCACATACGTCGGCGGGAAGAACGTCTGGCAGGCGCCGGCCAATGCGCTGGCGGTGATCCACCATTTGGTTCCAGGCATCGATTTTGGCGACGGGGACGAAGAGCGAAACTCACACCATTAGTCAACAGGGCCGACAGGCTTCTGTTCCCCCAAGATGTCAAAACGGAAATCCTGGTTCACGTCGAGCGACTGGATTCCTGGCAATATAGCAATGGTTACTTCTTGCGAATGACGTGGGGGCCGACGACGGTTTGCACTTTCTGGCCGGAGTGCTGGAACAATTGCTGGATCTGGGCTTCGGGCAGGCTGAGCGCGATGTTCAGCGCGGTGCCGTTGGCGGAGATGGACAGGCCTTGCAGCAGCGCGGTGAGGTTGGGGTCGGCGGTCTTCGTGCCGGTCTGCATCTGGGCGATGTTGACCAGGAGTTGGAGGGTTTGCGCCAGGGTGGTCGCGTCCTGCGCGTTGTCGGCCGTGGCTCCCACGGTGGTCACCACGATCGAGCCGAACTTCACGCCGGCGCCGGCCCCGAGGATCTTCTGAAAGATGCCCTGGGCATTGGCGCCCAAGCCCGGCACGGCGGGAACGCCGGACGGAGGGTGTAACGTGTACGGGGGAACGGTGGTGAGCACCCAGGCATCCTCGGCGCCGCTCCACTGGTTTACCAGCGTGACCACGCTGGCGGGAAGCGATGGGCCGGAGTTCTGGCGGTCGATGGCGGCCTGGACGCTGGGAATATCGCCGGCTATCACCAGGGTGGCATCCAGGAAGGCGGCGCCGCCGGCCTGCTTGGGATCTTCGATGATGGTGACGCCGGAGTAGGTTTCGGTCTGGACGCCGGCCAGGGTGGCGAGCGCGGTGATCTTGGCGACATCGAAGTTGCCGCGGGCCAGCGCGAGGCCGATGTGACCGCCGGTGGCATTGGTGGCGGCCAGCAGCTCGTGAAGGTCGCGAGTGGGGTCGAAGCCGGTGAGCGTCACCAGTTGCTGGAACGCCGCGGAGTTGGCCTGGATCTGCGCGATCAGGTAGATGCCGAAGGTGGAGGCCTTGGCCGAATCCACGTTCACGCCGGCGATGACCTTGGCGTCGGGCATGACCAGGTTCAGCATTTGGGAATCGGCGGCGTTGGCGGTCAAGACGCCGGCCAGGGTGGCGAAACAAGCGGCGGTGGTGAGGATTCGTGCGTTCATACCAATGAGGACGAAGCTTCCAACCTATTATTAACGCGTTATTAACGCGAACCGGCGGCGTGCGGTTGGTAAGCGTGGAACCGCTGGCGTGCCTGTGGGGTCAGGCTTTCAGCCTGGCCCCACAGGGGCGCGTACTCCTATGTCGCACGCCCCAGGGCGATGGGGACCTGGCCCACCACCTGGATGCCGAAACCTTCCAGGGCGACGATCTTGCGGGGGTGGTTGGTGAGCAGGCGGATGGTGTGGAGGCCGAGATCGGAGAGGATCTGGGCGCCGATGCCGTGCTCGTGCTGCAACTGGCGCTGGCCGGCGTCGCCGGCGTAGTGCATGAAATCGCGGCCGTGGGAGAGCATGCGGGCGTCGCCGTGCGCGTCCTCCTGAATGCGGAAGCCAGGGCCGGTTTCGTGCAGGTAGACCAGAACGCCGGTGCCTTCTTCGGCGATTTGGCGCAGGGAGCCGTCGATAAGGCGGCGGCAATCGCAATCGGTGGCGCCGAAGACGTCGCCGTAGAGGCAACGGGCGTGCATGCGGACCAGGACGCCCTCCTGATCGGCCAGGTCGCCGCGAACCAGCGCCAGGTGGTATTCGGGATTGAGGTGGCTGCTGTAAGTGATGGCGCGGAACTGGCCGAACGCGGTCTGGAGAGAGCCTTCGGCCACGCGGCGGACGAAACGTTCGTGCTTCATGCGGTGGCGGATGAGTTCGGCCACGGAAATCATTTTGAGGTTGTGGCGGGTGCAGAACTCGCGGAGTTGCGGGACGCGCGCCATGGTGCCGTCTTCGTTCATCACCTCGCAGATGACGCCGGCGGGGGTTAGCCCGGCGAAGCGGGCGAGATCCACGGAGGCCTCGGTCTGGCCGGCGCGGACCAGGACGCCGCCGGCCTGGGCGCGGAGCGGAAAGATGTGGCCAGGGCGGGCCAGGTCGCCGGGGCGGCAGAGCGGGTCGATGGCGGTCAGAATGGTGCGCGTGCGGTCGGCGGCGGAGACGCCGGTCGAGACGCCTTCGCGGGCGTCCACGGTCTCGCAAAAAGCGGTGCCGAAGCGGGAGGTGTTTTGCGCGCTCATCAGCGGCAGGCGCAGGTAGTCGCAGCGGTCCGGCG
>JBEKYE010000534.1:0-2819 GCA_049511275.1 Bryobacteraceae bacterium | reverse complement strand
GGCGCGCCGGTGTCGTCGGGCTTGCGTAGAATCGAGTGGTCCGGCACATTGAAGGCGCCCGCAGAGCACCACCAGTTGTCGCGATAGGGATCGATCTTGGCCAGCTCGTTGGTATAGCGCCCGTAGCCCGAGTCGACGTAAGGCCGCATGCCGGGCGTGTTGAGCAGCGCAAGAACCTCGCCGAAGGGCGGCGCATCGGAGAGCACCAGCGCGCGCACGGAGATGGCGCGAGCGAGAGCCTGCCGGACGTGATCCGGCAGAAGGTCGCTAACGGCGGCCTGCTTCAGGAGCGCGAGCGGTAGATCGCGATCGACAATATTTGCTGCGTCGTCGTCCAGGTAGTCCTGTTCCGTCTCGATCGAGTTCACATCGTCGGTCAGCTCCGCCACGGGACGGCGCGGCGCGAACTCCAGAAACTCTTCGAAGCTCCGGGCCAGTTCCAAGCGTCTTGCGCGAAACTGGTTGCGCGCGGAGAAAGGCAGGTTGCCTGCAAGAAGCTCGCCGGCCTTCGCCCGCGCATCGTCCGGCGGCAGCAGGCGCAGCATGCTGTAGCTGACGGTGACAAAGCCGGGCGAATCCGGCTTCACCTGGCGCGCTGCGGCGAGCAGTTCCGGCACCGCGGTATCGCCCAGGTGCGCTGCCTGCAACGCGGCGATCAGCCAGGGAAGGGTGCGCCCGGCACGCCATTTCTCCAGCCCGCCCATGCCGCCGGCGTGGAAGCTGAGAATCCAGTCGGTGAGATCGTCATTGGGCTGCGGCTTGACGTCTTTGTCGAACAGCACGCGGTAGTCGATGAGATCCTGGCCGATGGTGGCCTGCGAATCCGGCTGCACCAGTGCCAGCGCCAGTTCGTGCATGCGTTGGGCGGGATGGAGACGCGCGCGCACATATCCCAGCAGGCGATTGGCAGGCCCATGCCAGCGCGCCAGTGTCGAGTCTGCCGCAATGCGCTGCAGTGCGGTCTCGGCCTCGGCCAATTTGCCTGCGCGGATCAGGCAACGCGCGGCCAGATATGGCGCGACGTCGTGCCACGGGGACGAGGCATCCAAGGCGATGGTTTGAAAGTCCTGCCGCGACGCGTCGTATTGCTCGGAATAAAATTTGGCGGAAGCGATCTGATAGGCGCGGTCCGGTGCGAGATGCGGGTCGGTGGTGGACTGTGGTATCGCCGTGCCCTGGGAGCAGCCGGCAAAAACGATGTCTTGTGCGGCAATCCATTCGGCGGCAGCGCCGGCCTGTTGAACGCGTTTGAGCGTGGACGCGGCGGTGCGGAAGGCGTCGTCGTTGCAATTGAGATAGGTGTCAAAATAGCCTGCCCTTTTCACCTGGCGATACGGGTTGATTTCGCGCAGCGGCTTGGTGCCCGGCACGTTGTTGCGCGCCGCCAGCCAGGGATTCGGCGTCACGGTCCGCGCGGGCGCATCCATCGCCGGCTGAGAAGGCGGCAGAACGGCCTTCTGCTCCGCATCGTTCAGGCCCACGCCCGAGAGATAGCGGTACGCGATCACCTGGTACAGGCGCTCATACGCCGGCTGCACGATACCGAGTTGCCCGCGGCCGAATTCCGCCGGCTTCTCAGGCGCGCCGGCCAGGTAGAACAAGGCCTCGGGCAGGAACGGGCCGCACCCGGGAAGTTCTGCCGGAACGGCCAGAATCAGAATCGCAATCAAGAGTCTCAGTGCCATTTGCGTGCCTCGCGTAGCGCGGCCTGGTAGGTCGCGACGGTCCAGGGGTGCGGGTTAAACAGGTAGAGGCGCCGAGCCGAGGGCGGCTCCCGCAGCGGTTCATCGGTCGAGACGCCCGCGCTCGATTGGCAAAGCGCCGGGCGGAACGTGCGCGCGGGCCGTTCGCCACGGCCCATGCGGAACAGCATCGGAACAGCTTCGGCAACGGGCAGCCCGGCAATCCACCCGTCCGCTTCGCACCACGAAGTCAGCGCGGTCATCGAGAGCGGCAGCCGTTGTGGCACGCGCGCCCGCAGATCGGTCAGCAAGCTCCGGTAGTAGCTGCGCTGCGAGAGAGTGGCGTCGAAATCCACCTGCAGCGCGCGCACACCAGGAATCGCGGCGGCCTCGGCAATCGCCGCCGACGCCGCTTCCACCGGAGCTAATGAGTCGCCGCGCGGTTCCACCCGAACTGCCGCCATCAACACGGCGCCGGGTGGATATCGCAATGGCTGCAGGCGCGGGCGGACGGACACAGTGCCTTCACAGAGACACACCGTGCGGGCTAGAAACGCGATGCCGGCGGAATGCGGGTCGAGGAATTCGAGGTTTTCCGGACGCTCCCACGCCCATAGGAAGACGCGCGGGAATCCGGGCAGAGGATCGGAAGCGCGCGGCCAGAACAGCAGCGCGGCCAACACTACAGCGGCTGCCGAAAGCGTCTTCACCGGGTCCGTTATAGCACGGCAACTGCCAAAGCGCGATAGGGCAAACTGCTATCCTTTAAACTTATGCTCGTCGAGCAGTTGCGCGAATGCGGGGTAGTGGGCGCCGGCGGGGCCGGTTTTCCGACCTACGTCAAGGCGCAAACCCAGGTGGAGTTCGTGATCGCCAACGGAGCCGAGTGCGAGCCGCTCATCCACAAAGATGCCGAGCTGATGAAGCATTTTCCCGAGCCGATCCTGGCGGGAATGATCTTCCTGATGGACACGGTGGGGGCGAAGAGAGGTAAGTTTGGCATCAAGACTAAGAACGCCGCCTCGCTGGCGGCTCTCCAGGGGCAACTGAGAACCGACCGCATCGAGTTCGTGATGCTGGGCGATTTCTACCCCTCGGGCGATGAGTATGAGCTGGTCTACACGGCCACGGGGCGGC
>JBEKYE010000533.1:0-2822 GCA_049511275.1 Bryobacteraceae bacterium | reverse complement strand
GCGTGACCCGTCCGCCGGGTTTGGAAGCCTGCACGGCGTTGAGCAGAAGATTCACCAGCGCGTGCTGCAGCTCGGCCTCATCGGCGCGGGCGCGCAGGTCGGCTGGGACGGGGCTCACCTCGATCTTTACGGAATGCGCGCGGGCGGTGGGTTCGATGAGGCGCGCCACCGCGTTGACCGCTGTCGCGAGGTCCACGATGTCTCCCTGGGTGCGCTGGCCGCGCGCCAGGCGCAGGAAATGCTGCGTGATGCCGCGGCAGCGCAGGATCTGCTCCCGGGCGATGGAAGCATTCTCGCGGATCTGCTCCCTGTCGGCTTCGCCGCCCGCTTCCCGCAGGATTCCTTCCACGCACATCAGCACCGTGCCCAACGGGGTATTGAGCTCGTGAGAAAAGCCCGATGCCAGTGTTCCCAGCGATGCCAGGCGGTGCGATTCGGCAAGGTGGGCCTCGGCGGCGCGGCGCTCGGAGATGTCGCGCCACACTTCCACTACCTGTTGCAATTGCCCCGCGCCGTCCAGAATCGGCGACGCGTGGACCTCTTCCCAGATGGCCGCGCCGCCGGGCGCCCGGCGTTCGCAGATGCGCACCTGGTGCGCGCCCGTCCTCAGGCAGGCCAGCGTAGGGCAATCGACGATGGTGCAACCGCCGGGAGGCATGTCGCGGCACTGGCAGCCCAGCACCTCAGCGCGAGAGTGTTCGGCGCGGCGCAAAAATGCATCGTTGGCGGCGATGATGTTGCGTTCCCCGTCCAGCACCACAATGCCGTCGTCGATGCTGTTGATTACCGTCTCCAGCCTCTCGCGCTGGCTGCGCACTTCGCCCACCAGGCCGGTGACGGAATCGGCCATGGTATTGAATTCGCGCGCCAGCCACGAAAGCGTATCGGAACCTTCGGCGGGAACGCGCCGTTCCAGATCGCCCCCGGCAATCTGCCGCGCGGCGGTTTCAAACCGTTGCAGCCGGCGCAGCACCACCACGCGGATCACCAGACCGATAGCGCCCACCAGCAGCAGCGTGATGGCGGCCGTGCCGCCCACCAGCCAGCGGAGGTCGCGCGCCATCTCCGCCCGAATCTGCTCGGTCTTGTAATCCAAAATGAGAATGCCGTTGATCTTGTGACTGGGGTCGTGGCATCCGTAACATTCCTGGCGATTGCGAATCGGCACCACGGTCCGCAGCACCGTGCCGCCCCGGGTCTCGATCACCTGGCTCTGTCCGCGCTGTTCCGCCGGATACCGATGACAAGCCTGACAGGTGGGAGAATTGATTTGCAGTTCGGCGTCCGGCTGCCCGGACCCAACCGGATAGCGCTCCGTTCCGAAGCGGTCCAGCAGCACCAGGCGCTCCACGGGAGTCTGCTGGCGGAAGCTCTGGATCATCTTAGCGATCAGCGTGCGGTCGTTCTCAATCATCTGGTGTTCGAGCGCCACGCGGATCAGATCGCCCTCGGCCAGCGCGGTAGCGCGCGCCGTCTCGAGGAGCGATCGCATGTGGTGCTGCGAATAAAGATAGGCGCCGCCCGCACACGCCAGCACGACGGCGGCGGTGACTCCCACCGCCAGGCCGATCGGCATGCTGGCGAATGGCGGTCTGGGACTCTTGCGAACCAGGATGGTCGAATCATGTCACAGTCCGGCAATCCCCGTCAACGACTCGCCCGCGAACGCATGTATGAAGCGGTGCGCAGCGCGGTACGGCTTTGGCACGCATACCCGGCCGGCCGCCGGACGCGATTGGCCGAGTTCGAAGCTGCGCTTCGGAGCGGCCCCGGCCCGGAAGCCCGGCAAATGCCGCATCGATTGCGGGCGGAGCGGCGGTCGAAGAATCGTTCACACTCTAAACCCAACCTCTCCAATCCGGCCTCAGAACAGGACATTTCTACTTTGCGCGGAATAGGACATTTCTACTTTGCGTTGACAGGATTTTCTGCACGCAGCCGCCCGCACTCCCGCCGCCCGGCGCCGTGGGATATAGTAGTCGCAATCGGTTTTGTGGCCGGCGCCACATTTCGCTGAAGACTCGAAAAAAAAGGAGTATCGTCATGCAGCGTGCGTTACAGATCGGGCGGCATGGTTGGCTTCGCCTCGCCGTGGTTTCCACCGGGCTGGTGGTTTTGCTTGCGTTGTCGTTTCCCGGAGCGGGAGCGGACGACTCGCCGTCCACGCTGCCCTCCAAGCCCACCAAGGCCAACTATGAGCTGGCGGCCCGCTGGACTTCCTCCAAGGTCGCGCGCCTGGTCTTCGACATGGCGGTTACCCCGCACTGGCTGGAAGATGGCAACCGGTTCTGGTATACGTTCGAAAGCAACGCCGGGCGGAAGTTCTACATTGTCGATCCCGCCAAGAAAACCAAGACCTACGTCTTCGACGCTGTCAAGCTGGCGGCCAGCCTGACCGCCGCCACCGGCCTGCCTTACGATTCGCAGCATTTGCCGGTCGGCGCCGCGCGCGGCGGCGCGGCGGCCGCGGGCGGCGGAGGCGGCGGGGGACGCGGCGGTGCGGCACCGCCCATCCGCTTCGTCAAACACGACGCCGCCATCCAGTTCGAAATCAGCGTGCCGCGGGATGCGGTGATTCCGGGCGAAAAGAAAGTCACCCCCCCCACCACCACCACCGACACGTCCGGCAGCGGGGGCGGCGATGCCGATGATGACGACCACCCGCAGCAGATTGGCGGCCGCGGCGGCGCTGGCGCCGCGAGCACAACCAAACAGCTCGCCTTCGAGCTCGAACTGGCCACCGGCAAGCTTACCCTGCTCGACGCGCGCCCGCCCACCAAGCCAACCTGGGCCAGCTTTTCCCCCGACGGCAAAACCGTGGT
>JBEKYE010000532.1:0-2823 GCA_049511275.1 Bryobacteraceae bacterium | reverse complement strand
ATTCGTCCACCGCCGCGCCGGCCTTCACCATCAGCATGACTTTGCGCGGCCGCTTGACCAGCGCCACTGTCTCCTCAATCGAACGCGCGCCGATGATGGTCTTGCGGCCCTTGGCGGCGTCGTTCAGGAAGTCATCGACTTTCGATACGGTTCGATTGAACGCCACCACGGTGTATCCGTGGTCGTTCATGTTGAGGATCAGGTTCTGGCCCATCACGGCCAGACCAATCAAGGCGATGTCGGCGGTTGGTTCCATAATGCGGCTCCTGGGAGGAAAATTGGATGATTGCAGATGCCAACCTCTCTTTATAACATGCGGCAATTCGGGGGTCCAGACACGCTGGCCCGGACGTAAGTTGGAGGGCGGACCCCCGGGTCCGCGCGGGAAGCCTTCGTCCCGCAGGCGTATCAGCGATGTCAGCATCCTGCAAACGCCAGCAGGCCGGCGGGGCGTCGGCCGCGGATCAGGGGGGTCCGCCCTCCAACGCAGTTCCCGGCCGGGACATCCTACAATTGAGTCGGAGATCCCGTGCTGAACCGCATCGCCGCAACCATCGAGCGCTACGCCATGTTCCATCCCGGCCAGGGCGCCGGTGTAGCCGTCTCCGGCGGCGCCGATTCCGTGTGCCTCCTGTACGCCCTGGTGGAACTGGCGCCCCGGTGGAATCTGCGTCTCAGCGTGCTGCACCTGGATCACGGCCTGCGCGGCGAGGAATCGCGGCGCGATGTGGAATTCGTGCGCCATCTGGCTGCGCGCCTGTCTCTTCCCGCCACCATTCGCACGGTGGATTTAACCGCCTCGCCTGGCAACCTGGAACAGGCGGGCCGCCATGCGCGGCTTCGCTTCTTCCGGGAGATGATCTCGGCGGGCGCCGTTGAGCGGGTGGCTCTGGGCCACACGCGCAACGACCAGGCCGAGACCGTGCTGTTCCGCTTCCTGCGCGGCGCCGGCACGGCCGGCCTGGCTGGCATCCGCCCGGTGACGGATGACGGCATGGTGCGCCCGCTTCTGGAAACCGATCGCTCCGAGGTGGAAGATTTCCTGCGCAGCCGCGGGATCGTTTGGCGCGAGGATTCCACCAATGCCGGCATGGACTTCGCCCGCAACCGCATCCGCCATCGCCTGCTGCCGCAACTGGCTCGCGAGTGGAACCCGGCCATCGTCGAAACCCTGTCGCGGACGGCGGATTGGGCCCTGGCGGAAGAAGCCTACTGGGAGGCCGAAATCGGCCGCTTGGCTGGGCGCGCGCTGGTGGAACGCGACGGCGCTGTATTCGTGCGCGCCGCCGCGCTTGCCGCCCTGCCGGTAGCCACCGGGCGCCGGTTGGTGCGGCGCGCCATCCAGCGGGCCAAGGGCGATCTGCGCGGCATCGACTTTGGCCACATCGCGAAGGTGCTCGCGCTGGCGGCCGCCCGCCAAGGCAACGGACGGCTGCAATCCACCGGTTTGGATATTCGCCGCTCCTTCGAATGGCTCCGCTTCAGCCGTCCAGGCGCCAGACCGCGGGATTACCAGGCCGCGGTCCCTGTGCCGGGGGTGCTGCGCGTGCCCGCAGCCGGGGTTGAGATTTCCCTGGAACTAATTGAAAAAACGGAATCTTCCGGCGGCGCGCATTCCGTATATAATGATAGTGAGACGAGTTGTTTAGACTGGTGCTCCTTGTCCGGTCCGTTGGAATTCAGAAACTGGAGACCGGGCGACCAGTACCAGCCATGGGGCACGGCCGGCGTAGAGAAGATTAAAACTTTTTTCCAGGAAGCTCGTATTCCCGTATGGGAGCGCCGGAATTGGCCGGTTCTATTGGATGGCCCTGCCATCGTTTGGGCCCGCAGATTCGGGCCCGCCGCAGCTTTTGCGGCTCGTCCCGGCAGCCGCGTCCTTCTGGTGGTTCGCGAACATTACGAATCGGGATTGAGCGCGGCGGCGTCTATTGAATAGGTAAGGCTGGCGGGAGGTTTCGTGAATTCGAATATCAAGCATTATCTTTTTTGGGGAGCTTTAATCGCTCTGGCAGGGTTGCTGATCGCGGTGGTCAGGACCGGCCAGGCGCCCAATAAGACGGAACTGGTCTTCTCCGAGTTCCTGAGCGATATCGCGGCCGGCCAGGTAGCTGAGGTCACAATCGCCGCTAACGACGTGAAAGGAAAGCTGACCAACGGCCATGATCTTCACACCACCATCCCGCTGAATTACCCGAATATCTACGACAAGCTGAACGACAAGGGCGTCAAGGTCGATATTAAGGACACTTCCTCCGGCACCTGGCTCTCCATCCTTCTGCAGGCTTCGCCGTTCATCGTGCTGGCGGCCTTCTGGATCTTCATGGTGCGGCAGATGCAGAGCGGCGGCAACAAGGCGTTGAGTTTCGGCAAGAGCCGCGCGCGCCTGCACTCCACTCAACAGAAAAAAGTCACGTTCAAGGACGTGGCCGGCGTGGAAGAGGCCAAGGAAGAGTTGCAGGAGATCATCGAGTTCCTGCGCGAGCCGCAGAAGTTTCAGAAACTCGGCGGCCGCATCCCCAAGGGCGTGCTGCTGATCGGGCCTCCCGGAACCGGCAAGACGCTGCTGGCGCGCGCCATCGCCGGCGAAGCCAGCGTGCCGTTCTTCTCCATCTCCGGCTCCGACTTCGTCGAGATGTTCGTCGGCGTGGGCGCCAGCCGCGTGCGCGACCTGTTCGAGCAGGGCAAGAAAAACGCGCCCTGCATCATCTTCATCGACGAAATCGACGCCGTGGGCCGTCACCGCGGCGCGGGCTTGGGCGGTGGCCACGACGAGCGCGAGCAGACCCTCAACCAGTTGCTGGTGGAGATGGACGGGTTCGA
>JBEKYE010000531.1:0-2832 GCA_049511275.1 Bryobacteraceae bacterium | reverse complement strand
GCTCGACATCGATGCGGGAAGCCGGGCGGTTCTGCTGGGCCGGCGCGGCCGGAGTTGCTATCCAGACCAGCAGGGCGGCCGCCAGCGGGCCCGCCACGCAAAGGCGAAAATTACGATACATGAGCGGCTTGTCCTTCCAATATCTCTTGAACGATGGCGGCTGCGCGGCACGGGGCCGGCATTCCGCCCTGTGTCAGCCGGGCTTTGACTTCCGCCAACCCGGCTCGCATTTCCATTCTCGCGCTTTCCTGAGTGAGCAGGCGGCCGGCCTCGCGGGCGATGCGCTCCCCGGTCATCTGCCCTTGCATGAGCTCGGGCACGACGGCGCGGCCGGCGATCAGGTTGACCATCGAATAAAACGGAACGTCCACCAGGAATTTGCCCGCCATCCAGCTCAAAGGCGTTACCTTGTAAAACGTCACCATGGGGGTTCCCAAAAGCGCCGCCTCCACGGTCACCGTGCCGCTCGCGGCGAGCGCTACCGCGGCGTGCGCCATGGCATCCCAGCTTTCGCCCTCGATCACCCGGATGGGCGAATTCCCCAGGCGTTCCCGAAAAAACCCGGCCCCGGTGGTGGCCGAGGCCGGCAAGACCAGATTTGCCGCATGCTCCCGGGCCAGGCGCCCGGCAGCATCGAGCAGCGCCGGTAAATGACGCGCAGACTCGCCGCGGCGGCTTCCAGGTAGCACCGCTATCAATGGACGGCTGGGGTCCAACTCGTGTTTCCGAAAAAACGCGTCGCGGTCGAGAATTGGCTTCACCAGGCCGGCCAATGGGTGGCCGATATAAGTGGCACGGACACCTTCCCGGTTGAAGAAGTCCTCTTCAAACGGGAAAATACAAAGGAGACGGCGCAGCGTACGCCGCATGGATCTGAGGCGGCCTTTGCGCCAGGCCCAAACCTGCGGGGCCACCAGATAAACCACCGGAACGCCCTGGCGGCTGAGACGGCGCGCCAGCCGCAGGTGAAAATCCGGCGAATCGGTGAGGATGGCGAGATCGGGCTTTTCGGCCGCGGCGGAAGCCAGCAGTTTGCGGTATTCGCCGTAAATGCGCGGGATGTGCGCCACCACTTCGACCAGACCGACCACGGCGAGCGAGGCGGCATCGACCACCGTGCGCACCCCGGCGGCCCGCAGGCGGGGACCGGTGCAGCCGAAGAAATCGGCGCCGGGCAGGAGGCGGCGCAATTCCTCGACGACCAGGGAAGCATAGAGGTCGCCAGAGGCTTCGCCGGCCGAGACCAGGATCTTGCGGGCCATCTCCTAAGAGTCTAACCCGCATTCCTTAACCGGGTTCGGTGGGTCAGTTTGAGCCGAAGACCGAAGGGGTTGGCTTAATACTGGGCGACTAATCGCGGGGCTCGCACCAGCGTGGCGCTCGCATCGCCCTTCTTAGGACTCCCGCCGCTGGAGCCACCGACGAAGAGACTCCTGAGTCTCGCCGGATCTGCGACCCGCCAGGAGACTCTCCACGCTGATATCTTCGTCCAGGTCCGGCCAGTGGATCCCCTCGCCGCCCGCAATGAGACGCCAGTTGACCCGCTCCGCCGGCTTCCCGTGCGCCAAACGCGGGAACCACGCGAGTGGCACCGTGATCGTTCTGCCATCGGCAAGGTCCGCAACCAGAGCATCATCGCTTACACTTATGCTCTGGGCCAGTGCTCCCCTGAGTTCAGTCCCCGAAGTACTCATGCCATGACCTCAACAAAAAGACCGCGTTTTCCACGACTAACCTTTCGATGCGTCCAATTTCCGACCGGCCGAAGCCGCAGCTGTTCCCCAAGCGTACCGGTTCCAGCCAAAACTTCGCCTTTCCCTCCTCCCGCTCCACATGCACGTGCGGGGGTTCCTCTCGATCCGCCGAGTAAATGAATAACCGGTAGGGCCCCGCGCGAAGAACGGTCGGCAACGTATCCCAGTGTACACGGTCGGCGGGCAGATTGGTGCCGCGGCGACGAAACCACCTCGTGCGAGAAAGCGAGTCCGCGTGACGCCTGTTACAATCGGAGCGGCAATGTCCACGGACACCGATCAACCGAAACTGACCGTGGAAGAACTCGCCGCGCAATTCCGCGGCGAGATGATTCCACTCACCAGCCGATTCTCTTACTTCTCCACCCTGCCGGTGGCCGAGGACGACCTGCGCCATTATCTGAACGATCCCATCGCGGCCATCCCACCAGCCATCATCTCGACGCTGCCGCCCATGGGCATCATCCTGGCGCCCTATCTGGAAAAAGGCAACGGCAAGGGCGGCGACACCATCACCTTCGAGCGTCCGGCGGATAGCCGGTACCTGGCTTCCGTGCGGCGCGAACTCGACGGCCTGACGGTGATCGCGCTGGCTATCAAGGACATCGAGGTAGCGGACTACCACTACCAGTTCTACAGCGCGCTGGCCGGATTTGTGGCGGAGCGATGGTCCCAGGAAGTGCAGGAGCGGTTCTTCCGCACCATCCGCGAAGAGCTGAGCGCCGAAGTCCACGGCGAGGTGGACGAAAAGAGCTGGCACCTGAAGCAGGCCTTGCAGCGGCGGCAGACCAATGTGCGCAAGGAGACCAAGCTGTTCCGGGAATATGCGCGCCAGTCCTTTGAAGACACGCTGACGCTTTACCTGCATGGCACTTGTTGCGACATTGACGTGGATACGGGGCCGCGGCAGATGCCCAGCCGCTACCTGCGGCGGCGTCTGGAGCTGCTGATCGCGCTGTTTCCGCCGCCGGAAGGCTATGCCGTGCTGCCGGAGCAGTTGAAGTCGCGGTAAGGTCTATAATCCTGTTGTTGGACCTCGATTTCCTGCCATAGAGCCGCCTTTGCCCGGCGGGCTTGC
>JBEKYE010000530.1:0-2888 GCA_049511275.1 Bryobacteraceae bacterium | reverse complement strand
ACTCCTGACTCCTCCTCGCGCCATTTACGGGTTGTTCCCGGCCGGCGCCGCGGATACCGGCTCGGCTTTCTGCCCTTCGGTCGAAAGCACCACCAGGTCGACGCGGCGGTTGTGGGCCCGGCCCTCTTCGGTTCCGTTCGAGTCCACCGGCGCGTTCTCGGCATAGCCCACCACGGCCATCCGCTCCGGCGCGATCTGGAAGCGCTGGCGCAGCACTTCCAGCATGGCGATCGCGCGCGCGGTCGAAAGCTCCCAGTTGCTGCGAAACCGCGAATTGTGGATGGGGACTGCATCCGTGTAGCCTTCCAGGCGCAGCGGATTGGACGACGCCTGCAGCTCCGCCGCCACCTTGGCCAGAATCGGTATGCTGGCGGGAGCCACGCTGTCGTCGCCCGAGGCGAAAAAGGCGGCTTCCCGCAGGCTGATGATCAGGCCGCGTCCTTCCAGCTTGAGACCGATCTTGCCGGCCTTCAATTCCGCCCCCAGGCCATTCTGCAGCCGGTCGAGCGACTTCGCCAGGTCGGCCGGCTGTTGCGGCGGCGGCGGCTTGGGCGGAAGGTTCTCCGAATGATCGGCGCGGTCGGGATTCGCCGGCGGGCGGCTGTTTTCGTGCTTGCCGCGGCCCAGCACGGTGGAGATGGCGGCGCTGAACTGGCCGTGCTCCAGCGCCTCGCGCACCGATTCGGAAACTTCCTTGGCCCTGAGCTTGTTGGACTGCGTGGAGGCGAACATCACCACGAAAAATGCGAAAAGCAGGGTGATGAAGTCGGCATAGGAAACCAACCAGCGCTCGTGGTTTTCGGGGTCGCTCGCCCGCTTAGGTCGCATGTCGCTTTTCCTCGCTCCGCGCCGCGGCCGGCTGCGGCCCGGCTTTGGCCTTCGCCGGCGCGCCGGCATCCTTGGCCGCTTTCCCCTTGCCGGATTTCGCCGGCTCCTGGTTGTAGGCTTCCAGCTTCATCCGGATCAACGTGGGGTTCAGCCCTTCCACAATCCCCACCACCCCTTCGAGGATCATCTCCTTGCGCAGCGAGGCGTCGCGCATGCGCGCCTTGAGCTTATTGGCCACCGGCAGGAAGAAAATGTTGGCCGATCCCACGCCATACACCGTGGCCACAAAGGCCACCGCGATGCCGTGGCCCACGGCCACGATGTCTTCCAGGTGTTTCATCACCTGGATCAGCCCCATCACGGCGCCGATGATTCCGATGGTCGGGGCATAGCCGCCGGCCGCTTCCCAGACTTTGGCCTCCGCCTCGCTGGTGTGCTCGCTGAGGCTGAGGTCCAGCTCCATCATCTTGCGGAGCTCCTGCAGATCGGTGCCATCCACCGCCAGGCTGACGGCCCTGCGGAGGAACGGGTCGGGGATGGTGGCCGCCTCGCTTTCCAGGCTGACGATGCCGTTCTTGCGCGCCTTGGTGGCGTATTGAATGAGGGATTCGATGGTCGCCGCGGTGGAGCTGGCCTGTTCCAGGAAGGCCCATCGCAAACCCTTGACGGCCCGCAGGAAGACCGGCAACGGCGTGGTTACCAGCACCGCGCCCAGGGTCCCCCCCAGCACGATCATGGCGGCGGTGCCCTGGGCCACGTCCTGGATGTTGCCTTTCTCCAGCAGCAGCCCGCCGATAATGCCGGTGAGCGCCACGCCGATTCCCGCCAGCGTGGAAAGATCCGGCCGGAGAGCCGGCTTCGGCGGAGGCGCCTTGGCGGCCTGGCGGGCTTGAGGAGCGGGTTTGGGAGCGGCTGCCATGGGAATTCAGTTCGCGTCCCCGGTTTCCTCCGGTGGCGCGGGTTGCTCCGGGCCCCCAGCCGGATCGGGGGGGTCGCACAGTCCGGAGGGATCGCCGGCCGGCGAGAAAATGCGCCGCCGGAATTCGACAATGCGCCGCACCACTTCTTCGGCGGTCTCCCGCACCCGCAGAATCTGTCCCGTGGTCAGCGTGATCACGGTATCCGGCGTCACGTCGATATGTTCAATCAGATCGGCGTTCAGAACCATCGGCGCACGATTCAGGCGAGTCAGCCGGATCATGGACTCTTCATGAAGCTTATCGGCGGTCCGGTGCGATGACATTAATATACGGGATAACGTGTCCGATAAGCCCTTTAGAGGTGAGGATTGAGCCGCCCGATCCGCCAAGCCGAGCTTCCCGCCGTGGAAACCATCCGATGCGTCTACACCCCGGAATTCGCCTTCACCGAAAGGCGCCCGCCGGGCCGCGCGCCCTCGAGCCTCGAGGAAGAGCGCCGCGAACTCTTCGACTGCCTCTTACAAGCTCTCAAAACCGCCGAGCCGGATGCCGACCGCCTGGCCGTCTGCCGCGCCCTGCTGCGCCACCTCGCCAGAACCGGCCGCCGTCTCTGAGCATTCCCCTCCCACCACCCCGCCGCCACCTGGACTCGGCTATCATAAGTCCTCGGGAACAGTGGGACAGACCATCGTCTTTCGTGGTCTGTCGCCTTTTTCCCTCAGGAGATGTATGGAACCCGCCACCGCTTCAGCCGGCAGCCCCTTCGGGCTCTCTACCATCGGCCAGATCGCCGTCACCGTCACCGACGTCGAGCGCGCCATCGCTTTTTATCGTGACACCTTGGGAATTCCATTCCTCTTCCAGGTGCCCAATATGGGCTTCTTCGATTGCGGCGGCGTGCGCCTCATGCTCACCGGCTCGGAGAAACCCGGCGAGCAGTTTAGCTCTATCCTCTATTTCAAGGTGCCCGATATCCACGCCGCTTTTGAAGCCATGACCTCGCGCGGCGCCGCGTTCGATGGCGAACCCCACCTGGTCGCGCGCATGCCCGCTCATGAGCTCTGGATGGCCTTTTTCCGCGACCCCGACCGCAATCTGCTGGCCCTCATGAGCGAAGTGCCGAAGTAGTCCGTATCAGGC
>JBEKYE010000529.1:0-2924 GCA_049511275.1 Bryobacteraceae bacterium | reverse complement strand
TGCTGGGATTCGTAATGGCGCATGAACTGGGCCATCTGCTTCTCGGGCCCGGGCACACTCCGGATGGGGTGATGCAGGCGGCCTGGGGCCAAAAGCAAATGGATGCCTTGGGCCAGCGATGGCTGAAGTTTACCGAAGAGGGCGCCGCGCGCATCCGGCGTGCGCTTGAGGCGCGTACGGCGGGCGATGCCGGCGGCAAATAAGCGGTTGTGACTGCTCCGGTAGAGAAGCCCTGGCCTCCGCGCGTGGTCCGTGCGCGCACGCTCCATGAAGCCGGTCGCCGACACACGTTCGACGCTGGCATTCCATAGCACTCTTGAATCGCGCCTCCGCGGTTGGACAAGACTTCCGAACAGATGCACCAAGCTGCTACAGTAGGCCGAAGGAATCCAGATGGACGCTGCCGTTCAACCTCAGCAAAGCTTCTGCACCGAGTGCGGCCGGCCGAGCCTGCCCGATGAGCTCGCCAGTTTCGGCGGCCACATGGTCTGCCCTGACTGCAAGAACACTTACGTCCAGAAACTCCGCGAAGGTGTCGCGCCCGGCGCGCGCGCGTTCCGTTTCGGCGGCTTCTGGATCCGCTTCGTTGCCTATCTGCTCGACGGCATCATTCTGGCCGTGGTGGCCGGCATTTTCAGCGCGTTCCTTTTCCCCACCTTCATGTCCCGCGGCCTGGTACGGAACAGCAACCCCACGCCCGATGAAGCGCTGGCCATGATTCTCCCCATGATGGGTACGATGGGCGCCATGGTCCTGTTGAATATGACGGTGGGCTGTTCCTACGAAACTTTCTTTATCGCCCGCCTCGGCGCCACGCCGGGCAAGATGGCGCTGGGCCTCAAAGTGGTCAGGCCCGACGGCGGCCCCATCTCCGCCGGCCGCGCCGCCGGCCGCTACTTCGCCAAAATGATCAGCAGCATGATTCTGATGATCGGCTACATCATCGCCGGCTTCGATTCCGAGAAGCGCGCCCTGCACGACATGATCTGCGATACCCGCGTCATCAAGAGCCAGGACTGACGCCGCCCCCATGCCGCTCCTCTGCGCCCGCTGTCAAACGCCTCTGCCCCAATGGGAACTGGCCAGTTCGGAAGGCGCCCGCTGCACTTCCTGCTGGTCGCTCAACACCGTGCGCGCTTTTCCCGCCCTGTTCCGCCAGGCCGCCGCGCCGGCGCGTCCGGCGGTTGCCCTGGATGGCGAGGCCGCCTGCTACGACCATGCCGGCAAGCGCGCCGTGGCCGCCTGCAACCAGTGCGGCCGCTTCGTGTGCGAACTTTGCAAGGTGGAATTCGGCGGCCGGGTCTGGTGCCCTTCGTGCGTGGCGGCCGGCAGCGGCGCCGCCCGCGCCGCCCATCCCGATGCTTCGCGCGTGCTCTACGATTCCATCGCGCTCGCGCTGCCCACTCTTTCCCTGATCTGCTTCTGGCCCATCACCACGCTGACCGCGCCCGGCACCCTGGTCTTCACGCTGGTCAAATGGAAGCAGCCGCTCAGCCTGGTCCGCCGCAGCCGGTGGCGATTCGTAGTGGCCATGGCGATTGCGCTCGTCGAACTGATCGCCTGGCTCTGGTTGCTGGTCTATTGGGCGCAACGCCTGAGATCGGGGCACTAAGTGCGCCGTTTCATTGATACGCTCTCGAATTCCGCTAAGACCGCTCCCTCACGGTCGCGGCTCGGATCGAAGGACTAAGCATGGAACCGACCAGCGTCCAACCCTCCACGCCGTACCGCAAACTTCCCGGCCGGCTCCGCGGCATCGGTTACGGCTCGAGCGTCTGGATGGCGCCCGACCACTTGTTGCTGGTAAGCAGCCGCATGTTTCGCGAAGAGTACAAGCGTTTCTATCTGCGCGATATCCAGGCCATCGTCATGGCCCAGCGCCCGCGGTTCCCCATCTCCACCCGCTCCCTGGCCATCGCCTTCGCGTGGCTGTTTCCGTGGGTCTTCTGGATTCTTTTGCCAGCCGGTTTCGGCTTCGTCTGGTGGGCCGTAGCCGCTGTCCTGACCGGCTCGTGGCTGGTTTTCTCGTTCTTCTTTAGCTGCACCTGCCGCCTGTATACCGCGGTCAGCAACGACCCGTTGCCGTCGCTCTATCGCACCTGGACCGCGCGCAAATTCCTGAACGAAGTGAAACCCTGGATCGACGAAGCGCAAGGCTCGCTGGATGCCAACTGGGCCGAGGCCGTCGAAAGCCGCGAGGCCGGCCCGGCCGCAGCCGCCCCGCCCACCGCGCCGGCCGCCGCCCGGCCGGCTCTCCGGTCCCACACTACCGCCTGCCTGGTCCTGGTGGTTAGCTTGCTGGCCGAGGCCGCGCTGGGCCTCCTGACTCTGCACTACGTCTCGACCGCCTCCGGCTGGATTTTCACGTGCCTCAGTCTCGTCCAGATCTCGAGCGCGATTCTCATCCTGATAGAGCGCCAGCGCCGCATTTTGCGAGCCGCCATGCAGCGGGTAGCGATCGCCTCCCTGGTGGTGCAAGGCCTCGTCTATTATGTCGCCACGACGACCGCGGCCTTCGCGCCCTCGGGCCGCTTCGCCGGCCCGAGCGTGTTTTCTCGCGTCATGTTTCCCCAGTCCGTCCTGCTGCGCGAGATCGCCGCCGGCATATACATCGTGCTGGCGTTGATCGGTCTGACGATCATTCTCCGGCCCGCCGCCGCCCGGCCGCCGGATATCATAGAGAACTGAGGAGCCGATGACTCCCCCGGTGCTCGAGCAACGCTGCTGGAACCACGAAGACCGCGAAGCCGTCTGCCGCTGCCCGCAGTGCGGCCGGTCGTACTGCCGCGAGTGCGTTACCGAGCACCAGTCCCGGCTGCTGTGTGCCGCTTGCCTGCGGGCGGCCGCGCGCGCGAGCCGGCCGGCACGCCGCATCTTCCGCCGCTTTCTGCCCGCCGGTATGGCGCTGGCAGGTTTGGTTCTGG
>JBEKYE010000528.1:0-2941 GCA_049511275.1 Bryobacteraceae bacterium | reverse complement strand
CTGCAAATGCCGGAGATGGATGGGTTCGAAGCGACCATCGCCATCCGCGAGGCCGAACAGGGGACCGGGCGGCATCTGCGCATCGTGGCGTTGACAGCGCACGCCATGAAGGACGACCGCGACAAGTGCCTGAAGGCGGGAATGGACGACTATCTCACCAAGCCTATCGACGCGGCCCTCCTGCGAAACGCGCTGGCGGGGCTGGCCCGCGACGTCGAATAATCGCCGGCGCGGCAGTGCCACACAGCCGGGTGCCTGTTTTAAAGTAGATGGAGCGGATACTTGCGGAAACGAGGGGCCTTTTGCGTTTTTGGATCGCGACGACGATTCTTCTGGGTTGCGGCGCGGCCGGTTTGCGCGCCCAGGGCAACTACGAAGTTCAAGTCTATGGCTATGATCTGGTGAAGCCCGGCGCCACCATGGTGGAGTTGCACAGCAACTTCACCGTGAGCGGCACCAAGGGAGTGGTGGACGGCGTGCTTCCCACCAACCACGCGCTGCATGAAACCGTGGAGATCACGCACGGTTTCAACGGCTGGTTCGAGACCGGCTTCTACATCTTCAACAGCCTGCAAGCCGACGGCAGTTGGATCTACGTGGGCTCGCACATCCGGCCGCGGTTCGCCGCTCCGGAGAGCTGGAACTGGCCGGTGGGCGTCAGCATCTCCAACGAGATCGGCTGGCAGCGGCCGAACATTTCGCGGGACACCTGGACGTGGGAAATCCGGCCGATCGTCGACAAGAAGCTCGACAAGTGGTACCTCGCATTCAATCCGACCGTCGACAAATCGCTGCACGGCCCGGAGGCGCACCGCGGCTACGAGTTCTCGCCCAACTTCAAATTCAGCTACGACGTCACCAAAAAAGTTGCGATGGGAGTGGAATACTACGGCGCCTACGGTCCCATCACCGGGTTCGACCCGCTGCGCGACCAGGAGCAGCAGATCGTGCCGGCGGTGGACATCGATTTCGGCGAAAGATGGGAATTCAATTTCGGTGTCGGCGTGGGCGTGACGCAGGCTACCGATCACCTGTTGGTGAAGGCCATCCTGGGATACCGGTTCGAGAGTAAGAAGAAGTAGGAAGTGCTTTTCAACGCGGAGGCGCGGAGACGCGGAGAAAAGACATGGGAGGAACTGCCGGAGTCTCGGAAATCCGCAGGGTCTTGACTTTACCTCTTTTTTCTCAGCGTCTCAGCGTCTCCGCGGTAAACAGATTCCTCTTTGGTTCCGGCTCTACCGGGTCAAGGGCTCACGCGCTTGCGGGCCTCTACCCAGGCGGGGAAGACTTCGGGGTTCTCCAGCCAGACCAGCATCCACTGCACCATCTCTTCCTTCTGCGCCTTTTTCTCCATCGGGGTGCGCGGGCTGCGGGTCAGGAAGCGGGCGCGATCTTTGGCGGCGATCACCTGGCGGCGGGCGTAACGGGCGCGCGCCCGGTCTTGGGCGGCTACGGCTCCGGTGTAGACGGCCAGCATCTCGCCGAGCGATTGCTCCAGCTCCTCGAAGGTGTGCTGGCGGATGCCCGCATAGGGCTGCTCGAAAGGCAGGGCAGTGGAGCGCAGCAGGTCGCGCAGGTAAGACTCCGAGACAGGCGCGAGGTGCGCCAGCAGGTGATTCCACACGGCCGCGGTGATGGCGGGAGGTTGCGCCTCGGCGAGGTAGTCGCGCAAACGCTGCTTAACGGACTTTGTGATTTTGGAGGCCACTGCGATAGCGCTCAACCGCGGCATCGTGGGCCGCGGCATTGCTGGAGAATTCGTGGGCGCCGGTGTCGCCGGGCCGCAGCACGAAGTAGATCGCATCGGTCGCGGCCGGGTTCAACACGGCGTCGATGGAGGCCTTGCCGGGATTGGCGATGGCGCCGGGCGGCAGGCCGGGATGGCTGTAGGTGTTATACGGGTGGCCGCGATCCAGGTCCGAGCGGTAGATGGCGCCGCGGTAGCGGCCAATCAGGAGCGCGGCGTAAATCGTGGAGGGATCGCAATCGAGCTTCATGCCGATGCGCAGGCGGTTCTCGAAGACGGCGGCGATCTGCGGGCGCTCCTCGGCCAGCTTGCCTTCCTTTTCGACCAGCGAGGCCAGGGTGACGACTTCATGCACCGGCCGGTTGGTGTGGATGCCGCGCCAGGCGTCGCGGAACTCGCCGGTCATGATGCGGCAGAGTTTGTCGGGGGTGGTGTGGCGGCTGAGGCGGTAGGTGTCGGGGAAGAGGTAACCTTCGAGCGTGGGGGCGAGGGGATCGAGATCGCGAATCAAGGCGGGGCTGGAGGCGGCCGTCAGGAACTCGGCGGCTGGGAAGAGGCCGAGTTGCTCGGCGGCGGCGCCGATATCGAACATGTTCCTGCCTTCGGGCACCACCAGCTCCAAATAAAAAACGTCGCCGCGCGCGATGCGGCGAAAGACGTCCATGGCGGAGGCGGGGTGGTCGAAGCGGTATTCGCCGGCCTGCAAAACATGGCCGCGGCCGGCCAGGCGCGCAAGCAAAAAATCCCAGCGGCTCGCAACCACGCCGGCCTTGGCGAGAGCGTCGGCCATGGCGCCGGTGGATGTGCCGTAAGGCAGGTCGACGAAAATTTCGCCGCTGAAAGCCTGGTAAGGACGCAACAGGCGGTAGCCCAGAAAACCGGCGGCCAGCCCGGCCACCAGCAGGACGCGGCCGAAGGAGCGGAAGAGCTTCACCGCGCGGCCTCGAAGGCCGCGGCATCCAGGTAGCTTTGCAGCAGGATGACGGCGGAGAGCCGGTCGACGGCGGCGGCCCGCTTCCGGATGCTGATGCCGCTCGAGCGGAGCACGCGGCCGGCCTCGACGCTGGTGAGGCGCTCATCCCAGAGCTTGACCGGGAGGCCGGTATATTTTTCGATGGCTTCGCCAAATTCGCGCACCCAGCCGGACTGGCGGCCCTCCGTGCCGCGCATGCCGATGGGGTTGCCCAGCAGAAC
>JBEKYE010000527.1:2976-7132 GCA_049511275.1 Bryobacteraceae bacterium | reverse complement strand
GGTTTAAGAACTCGACCGTGGCGACAACCGCGAATCCCGACGAAGAGAGGTTGATCAAGCAGCTTTGGCCAGACCAGGAGACTTACAGGCGCGAGGAACAACGGCGGTTCGAGATTTTGCTGGCACACTGGGATTTGCCGCTGACCGATATTACTCCGGCGAAGAAGTAACGGTGGGCGGGCCTCTGACCCGGCTCTGACAGACCGGGAAGTCTGTCTTACTGGCTTACGCCCCGTTCCGGGGCTGCGATGAAGAATGGCTTGCGCCATGGGCTACGATCTTTCGCCCTCCGGGCTTGGAGGGGAGCAGTTCACGCCATTTCCATCGCTCCATTTCCACCCCAGAATGGAGATTCCTGTATACTGGTCGGGCAAAGAGAGGTCAAAATGAACCAGATCGTCACAGGGATTTTCACAAGGCGGGCCATGCTCGCCTTCACGCTTCTTACCATCACAGCCAGCATCGCCACGGCGCAGACCAAGATCAGCGGCGATGGCAAATGCGGCAAGCCCGATCAGCAGCAATCGATGGACGTCGGCGACCGCGCCGGGCACGCCCTGTTGATCCTCAAGATTTCTTGCACCTGGACTACGCCCCTCGAAATGGGGGGGTTGAAATCCAAGGACTACATCGCAACCATCGCCAGCGATGCCAGCGGCGAAAAAGGGCAGGACCGCGGGTACGTGGTGATCACCATGGATAACGGCGACAAGGCGTTTATTCGCTTCACCGGCAGCGTCACCACCGCCAAGGACGGCGCCAGTGCCGGGGAAGGCACATGGACGTATACCGGCGGCACCGGCAAACTCAGAGGCCTCACCGGCAAGGGCTCCTACAAGAGCACCGGCAACGCCGATGGCGGCCAGGACCACGTGGAGGGCGAGTACACGGTTCCGCCGCCGCCCGCGCCCAAGACCAAGAAGTAAGCGCCTGGCATGGAACAACGCCGCCGTTTGCGAGGCGGACAATGATGAGGCTGGCTTTCCCGCCGGCGCCGACAAGAATGCCGGCGTTGCGGGCTGGAAAGCCCGCTCCAGATTTGGAACGAGCCCTTAGAGTTGAATGACGCCCATGCCGATGTTGGGCGGCGCGATTTCTTGAAAAGGCACGCTCAAGAAATTTGCCACTTGAGTCGCGATGGCGACTTCCGCGCCCTGGCCTCCCATAAGAACCGCCGGGCCAATGGTGGTTGTGGAAGAAGTCTTTTGGTGATCCAGCGGCAATTCCCGCCCGTCTTTGAAAACCACCACCGACTGCCATACCAGCACCGGTTGCGGTATGGATACGTCCTGATTCCCGGCGGGAGGGCTGTTTTGCACGCGCCATTGCTTTCGCGTCTCGATGCGAAGAACGTCGGCAATCGCATACGTGGAGTTTTGCCCTCCGATCAGCCGCTTCTTTTGATAAGAAATCCGGCCGGTCGCTTTATCGGCAGCCACCGTGATGGAAGCACTGAAAAGGACCACGGCGAGTCCGAGGAGGACGACCGCCAGGGCAATCCAAATAGCGATCGGACTGGAGTGATGGAGGAAATAGCCGCCGACCGCGCCGGCGACAACAAAAACACCGCCGATGGCAATGCCCGATGCGCTGCCTTCCTGGAGCACGAGTTGGTCTGCCGACTGGCTAGTGATTTTCATGTTGCAATATTCTCCCCTAGCAGGCCGCAAGAATCAAGAGGGTAGCCATGACCGGGTTGCCGTGGCAGGCGCCGGGATGCGTGCGGATCGTGGGAGTGGAGCCCGCGCCGGTTCGCGCGGTTGTGAGTTGCCGCCGGCGGTGGAGTGCGCTGCCGCGGGCGCTGGCGGACGCGAGGCGGGTCCTCGCAGATATGGGGAAGGGAAAGGATGTGCCTGCCGGGGCCGATAGGATCGGCCCCGCATTTTGTCAGGGGTAAAGCTGCCGGCCGCCTGGTTAATAGCGTTTGCGACCGAAGCCGCCGCCGCCCGACCGCTCGGTTTTGGGGCGGGCTTCGTTGACGCTCAGGGCTCTGCCGTCGAAGTCGGTCCCGTTGAGAGCCGCGATGGCCTTCTCGCCCTCGCCATCATTGTTCATTTCGACGAACCCAAATCCCCTGGGCTGACCGGTATCGCGATCCGTGGCGAGGTTGACGCGGCCAACGGCGCCGTGAGTTTCAAAAAGCGTGCGGACAGAATCTTCCGTCGATCCGAAGCTGAGATTTCCTACGTAAATATTCTTCATGTTCTTATGGTCCTCTTCTGACTTGAAGGCGGCTAATTGTGAAGGGGGACTAATTTAGCAGGGCTAGACAGGTCGGCCTTGAATCGGCGGGAGCATCAAATCCAGTACTTAGTGTAGCATAGATTGGCGTATGCTATAATCTTAATAAATCTCTACTCGTACCCGCAACGGACTTATCCCAAAGCCCAAAAAGGGCTCGGGACTAAGGATCAGTCTACGGGGAGAACAGGTGTATGCATGCTATATGACAGCACAAAGGTTCTTTTGAGCGGCATTCTAAGATCGATCGAGAGCACGGGAAAAATTGGATGGGAAGATCAGTTGGAATTGGCCGGCCAGTGTTCGTATGAAGTGCACCAGATGGCCCGTTTACTGTACAAGGGGTACAGGACTGATTCCGTGAATAAGACGCCCGTGCTGGTACCGGTTTCCGAAAGGGCCGCGCGAGCGGTGCCGCACGTGAAGTCGCTGGTGCGGGCGATCCGGCGCAAAGATCAAGTTGCGGCGGTAGAGAGCGGGAAAGCCGCTCTTGCCGAGATGTGACAATCCCTTGACATCTGCGGGCACAGCCCGCATACAACCATTTTGACGAGGTGGCAAGTGAATACAAAACTCAGAGTCACGCAAGCGTTCAACGCGGTACACGATGGAATCGACCGAGTTGAAAGAGATGACCGAAGTCGCACGGCAGCCGCAGTAAAGCAATCCACGAAAGGCCGGGTCAGGGGACCCGCCCCACTTATTTGCCGCCAAAGACGGCGTCCGCCACTTGCAGCGCGAGCATGGCCGGATCGATATCCGTCCGATTGCAGAGCAGCACGATGGTGAGGCGCTCCGATGGGAAGCGGTCAATGACCGTGCCAAAGCCCATGGTGCTGCCGAAGTGCCACATGCGCGCATGGCCTTCGTGGGGATCCAGAAACCATCCGAATCCGTAGGAGACCGGGTTGCCCGGGGACAGATTGTCGCCACCGGGAGCCAGAGGCCATCTCGGCGAAGACCCATTGGCAAGTTTGACGGGCGTCAGGGCCGCGCTCATCTCTTCCCGGCTCAGCAGCGCGTGTTTCTCCAGCGCTTCATCCCATTTCGCCAGGTCCGACAGATTGGAATAGATACCGCCGTCGCCCAGAGTCGCGGAAGTCGAGCTTTGGTCGGTCTCCACGAAACCATCGGGGCGCCGGGTGTGGCCGTACGCGCGGTTGGGGACAGTGTTTTCGCCGTTCACGTAGGCCAGCGTCCCGGTCATGTGAAGCGGGGCGAAGATGCGGTCGCGCAGAAACTGGCCGAAGGGCTCGCCGGATACCTTGGCGACAATCAGCCCGAGCACCACGTAACCGGAATTGCTGTAGGACCAGGCTGTTCCCGGCACAAACTTAGCGGCGGTCTGCTGTTTGAGCAGGTCCAATACTTCGCGGTCCTGAATCTGATGGGTGGCGCTCCAGGCGGGCCCGCGGGCTCTTTCAGCGGCGTCCATCAGGTCTTCGTAGTCCGGCAGACCCGAGGTGTGGGTCAGCAGATGACCGACGGTGATGGCGCGGCCGTAGGCGGGGAAGTCCGGGAAGATGCCGGTGAGTGTGCGGTCGTATTGCAGCTTGCCGTCGTGGATCAACAGCGTGATGGCCATGGCGGTGAACTGCTTGCTGACAGAGGCGAGGCGGAAATCGGTTTGCTCGTCGATTCTGGCGGAGGTGCGGAGGTCGCGGATTCCGTAGCCGCGCTGGAACAGCGTGCGGCCATGGCGTCGGACCAGGACCGCCATGCCGGGGGAGTTTCGATCCGCGAGAGGTGAGAAGAGGGAATCGATTCGGGAGGAAACGGACTGGGCTGGAGAAAGACAGGCCGCGACGATCAGCAGCAGGCAGGCGAAACGGCGTGTCATGGGGGTGGTATCCTCCTTTCGATTATGGGGCTTACGGCGAGCATGGGCAAAGAAGACTTCCGCCCCGTTGCTGGG
>JBEKYE010000527.1:0-2962 GCA_049511275.1 Bryobacteraceae bacterium | reverse complement strand
ACGCGCACACTGGGTGGGGCAAAGCGCCCAAACCCACCCAACTCGGACCGTTTTAATCCACATTATCAAGGCTACATTTTTGGAAATTGGTGTGCTTGATGGTTGAACCGGATAATCAGAGTCTTATAATCCTAATATGCAACTGACACGAGCGGCCGATTATGCGGTACGGGTGATGATCCATATGGCAGGGCTGCCGCCGGGAACACGGGCCAGCCGGTCGGAGTTGGCGGAAGCGGTGGAATGTCCGGAGCAATTCCTATCCAAGGTATTGCAGAGCTTGACGCGGGGCGGGCTGGTGGCGTCGCACCGGGGGAACACGGGTGGCTTCGAGCTGCCGGGCGAACACCGGGCGGCGACGCTGCTGGAGGTGGTGGAAGCGATCGAAGGCCACATCCGGCTGAACGTCTGCCTCAGTTCGGAACACTCCTGCACGCGGCAGGCGTGGTGCCCGGCCCACGATGTATGGGCGGAAGCGCAGGCATCGCTGGTGGCGGTTCTGCAAAAGGCCACGATCAGCGAGCTGGCCGGGCGCGCGGCGGCGCGAAAAGAGGCCGGAGGGGTGAATCAGGTGGTATGGAATTAACCGGGATCGCGGTGCTGGCAAGCCTGGCGATGGCGGCCGGCGCGGTGTGTGTCTTTATCTATGCCGTGAAGAAGGATCACTTCCGCGACATCGAAGAGGCCAAATATCAAGTGTTCTGGAGCGACTGGGACGAGCCAGAGGAAGTATCCAAGGTGACCGGCGTGCTCAGCCCAATTTTCGCCGCGGCTGCCATGGTAATGTCCAGCCTCTCCGTGACTGGGAACTCCCGGCGGCTAAACTGAGCGAGCGCCGCGCTTTCCACCACGACCACAAGGCGGACAACGCGATCATCATCAGGATCACAATCACGGTGGCCAGCACGGCCAGGGGAACGGACAGAGTGCGCTTGATGGCCTTCACCCAGGTTCCGTAGACCAGCATCACGTGGACCCAGTAAACCATGAGGGAGTTCCTGCCCAGGCTCTGCATCCAGCTCCAGCGCGGGCCGGCGGCGAACTCGGTCCACAGGTAGGAGCCCGCCAGGAGGAGCAGCGAAATCCCGGTGCGGATGAAAATGAGGGTCGGGCTATCGGTCCAGAAGTTCGACTTAGGGTAAATGGAGTAGGGAATATTCGAGAAATACTGCGCCACAAACACCAGCGTGAACCCGATGAGCACCGACCATTCCATGACGCGCTCCATGCGCTCCGCTGCGGCGCGGCGCACGATGGCGCCGGCGGCAATGCCGAAGCCCAGGTAGGCGGCGCACGGGAAGAAGGCGAAGCGCCCGCGCCCGCTGTTGCTGCCCGCCGCCAGGTATTCGCGGACCAGGGTGGGAGTAGAGCCCCAGTCGAGATTGGCTACCAGCGGAGCCATGCCGGCGATCAGCGTGGCCCCGGCCACGGCGAATCGCAGGCGGCCGGTGTGGCCGAAGAGGGACGCCACCGAAAACACCACCATTGCGAGTCCCATGCAATTGAGGATATCGACCTTGGTGAGTTCCGAAGTCTGGGCGTTCGGAAAGCTGGCCGCCCAGTTGGTGAATCGGAAGAGAAAGGCGATACAAAGGATGTACCCGGCGTGGCGCATTGAGCGAAGCCAGCGGCGCGCGGCCACGGTTTCGCGGCGCTCCAGGCTGTCCATCTGGAAGGCCATGGTCATGCCGGCCATGAAGAGGAACAGCGGCGCGGCCATGCCGCCGATGAACTGCGAGAGAACGTAAGGACCGCCGTCGCGCACATCCATGCGCGCCAGCGAATTGAAAACGTGGCACTGGATCATGATGACTACGGCGAGCCCGCGCATCCAGTCCAGGAAAGGAAATCTCTTCACGGAACCCCGGGATTGACTTCCATATGGTAACTGAAATAGGGGGCGGAGAATCAGGAGCCTCGAAGTGGTTCAGGTCGCTTCCGGTGGGCAGGCGGTGCCGCCTGCCCGGCCCCGCTGGACCACGGCCACAACTCCGTTGAGGCAACCAATCCAGCCGACACCGGATTCTCCTCGATGTACCGGATGATTCGATCTCTCTGCTTCACGTTACGCACCCAGTGATGCCGCCAGGTGAGGAAGATGTAGACCTGGTCGGGCGGAAAATGAAGCAATCCGCGGCGGTATTCAAGCATGAAATGACGGGCAGGCGGCACCGCCTGCCCCACCAACTTCAGTGTCCCGACACGCCCCGGATTCTCGTCAAAATGCGGAAACTCCAGAAGCTCAGGCGCCGAGGCGCCTCTTCAATTCGGACACGCGCTCGCGAGCCACTTGCAGCTCGGTCGACTTGGCGTCCTTCAGGCGCACCAGCACCCGGCCTCCGAACCAGGCATCCATTTCTCTTACCCAAGCCAGATTGACCAGCGTGGAGCGGTGAATGCGGCAGAAGGAACGCGGACTGAGCTTCTGTTCGAGATCCGATACCGTGTAGTCCACCACATAGTTCTTGGCTTCGGTGGCGGCGTAGGTGAGTTTGTCTTGCGCGAAAAAGTGCGTCACGTGGGAAAGCTCGAGGATCTGGATGCGATCCCCGAGGCGCGAGGCGATGCGTTCCGGGTAACCGCCGGCGGCAAGTTGCGCCAGGAGCGCCTTCCAGTCCGGCGGCGGCCCGGGAGTTGCCCGCAGGCGCTCGATTTTGTCCAGCGCCCGCGCCAGGTGGCGCTCCTCGATGGGCTTGAGCAGGTAATCGACGGAGTTCACCTCGAAGGCCTGGAGCGCGTATTGGTCGTAGGCCGTGGTGAAGACCACCATGGGTTGCGGGTCCATCATGGCGAGCATTTCGAAGCCCGTCATGCCGGGCATCTGGATATCGAGAAAGAGCGCATCCACAGAGTCGGACGAGAGCGCGGCCAGGGCATCGACGGGGTCGCTCGATCCGCCCACCACCTCCACGCGGCCGGTTTCGCGCAGCATGCGGATGAGGCGCTTGACGGCCAGCGGTTC
>JBEKYE010000526.1:0-2976 GCA_049511275.1 Bryobacteraceae bacterium | reverse complement strand
TGAAGATGAAGATCGCTCCCAGCAGGAAACCCTGGCGGAAATGCGCTTGCTTAAAGCTGAGGAGGGCGCTCAGCAGCGCAGGATGACCGTGGCTACGTTCGAGCAATGCGTTCAGCGCGTAGTTCCATGCCGGCAGAATGGAAAGCGCGAGCGATCGCACGGCCAGCGCGATCGGGTCAAAGATTCCCACCAGCGCGCCGCCCAAAAAAGCCGCCAATAGCAAAGCGAAGAGCAGATAGTATTTGAAGGCTTGCCACGGTTTGTAGCGGTTGGAAGCGATGCGTTGCCGGCCCGATTTTCTTTCCGATCGGATGTTGCCAACCAGGTGGTTCAGTGTTCCGAGCGGGCATATCCAGCCACAGAAAAATCGTCCCAGGAATAGCGTCGGGATGAGGATCGCCAGGCTCCAGAGCAAGCCGCGATAGAGCGCGCGTGTGGCCAGCGCATTGGCGATGGCGATTAACGGGTCGGTCTCCAGAAAGGCGCGCACCGGGTACGGCAGGCGGGACTCCAGCCCGCCCGGCCGGAAGGAGCCGCGGAAATCGGTTTTGCAGAGAAGGACCAGGAAGAGCCCGAGAAAGAGGGTCTGCGACAGCCGGCGCAGCCTGGGCAGGGTCAAACCGCTCCGAACAATCGAGCGGTTGCGCGCGGGTTGTGTATTACGAGGCCCGCGAAACAAAGCTTTCAAATCAAGTATACACGTACTTCAGGCAGAGCCGGGCCCAGAGGGCACCCCGTCAGGGAGCGTTAGAATCGGGGTGACAGTCCGTGACGGCGAACGCTCCCCGACGGTTGCGGCTCTGATTGGGGGCATCGCCGTTCCACTTCTATGCCGCACACCCCGATTGTCGCCGGCCGTGGGAAGCCGCGGTGAGCTATTCGCCCTCCACCGCTTTCCAGGTCTTGTCCGGATTGAAACGGATCAACTGCCTTGCGAGCGCTTCGGTGACAGAGCCCAGGTCTTTCTCGTAAACCACGCCAAGATGGTTGACCTGGAATGTCTTGACGCCGGAAACGCCGTATTCGGCGGGATAGGCTACCAAGGCAAATCCGCCGATCATCTGGCCTTTCACCACGTAATCCAAAACTCCGCCCTGGGCATCCGGCCCCTGTGCCTTCAGGATGCGGAAGTAGTAGCCATGATACGGTTCCGGCTTCTTGCCTTCGGCGGACATGGCCGCGGCTGCGTCGGCGAAGGCCTTGGGAACCAGACTGTCCGATTCGCCGGCCCAGTACAGCCCATCCTGCTTGCCGGGAGTGCTGACGATCTTCTGGGCATATTGCAGCATGCCAGCGGCATTCCGGTCGTGGGCGGCATATTCCATCTGGGCCTCCACGTAACCGCGGCAGACGTCAATGGCCGCCAATTCATTGCGGCCAACACGCCGCGCCAGGATCTCGACGCGGCCCCGATCAGCGTCGAAATGCCAGCGTCCGTTCTGGAGGAGCAAGGGCACCGGGAACGGCCAATCGTTCTCGCCCACTACCAACACCGCCCGGTTTGGATTGCCGGGTTCGATCTCCACCTGCATGCGGGCGTGAGCGCGTTCGGCAAACTGCGCGCGCCCGCTCTTGTCTTCAGCCGGATCGCCGGATTCGACGATGTCCTTGCTGCCGGCGCCGAGCACCTTTATCATGGCGGCGGCGTCGTTGTGCTCGGCGGCGGCCAGCAGGGCGGCAGCGGCCTCCTGCGGTGTCGCAAAAGTCTGCTCTCCCGCTTGCGGCGGGACAGCGTGCAACAGGGCAGCCCCCAGGACCAACCCGAGGGCGCCAATCCAGTATTGAGAATTCGTTCGCATCGGTTCGCTCCTATTCTCGCCTTCCGCCGCCGCCGCGGGACGGGGCAGATCGCATCGGGGCGCTTCTAGCCGCCCCCATGCTGGAATATCCGTGTTGGGCCTGCGTCTGCGCGGCTCTGCCGTTGTTCATTCCTCCAAAAATCGAGCGGCTCTGCGCGCGCGAAGCATTTTTCGGCATCTGCCGGTTTCCGAGGCGCTCATTGGACTGCTGGGCGCCCGCGCGGGCCGCTTGGGGCACGGAGCGGGGCGCCACATTCTGCCGCACGTTGCCGCGGAAGCGGTCGTTAAGCCCCGCATTGGCGTAGGGCACGCCCTGGCGGTGAGCCGGGTCATGCGTCCAGACCGAGGTGCCGTGCATGTTAGCCAGATGCGCGGTGTTGAAGTTGTACTGATGAATGAATGCGTTGTTGACGATTACGGTGTGGCCGCCCCAGCCGGGCTGCCAACCCCATCCGCCCCAGCCATTCCAACCATAGCCGAAGTACAGTCCCATATTGATGCCGCCACCGAACCCGAAGCCGATGCCGCCCACGATGATGCTGCTCGGGGGCCAATACCAGCGCGGGTATGGGTACCACAGCGGCGGTCCCCAAATCCACGCGGGGTCATACATCGGAACGTACATCATATCGGGATCGGCGGGCAGGATTTCGATGTAGGGCTGTCCGCCCTCATTTTTCGCGACCACGTTTTCCTGGGGCGTGGAGGCGAGTTTGCCGGCCTGTTTGGCCTGCTGGCGCATGCGCTGCACGGCATCCATCACGTCCTGCTGCTGGGCCAGGAATGCGTTTCCCAGGTTGGTAGTCCAGGTGACGTCGTCACTCAATCGCTTCAACACGTCGCCGAAGACCACCAGCGCCTGGACGCTGGGGTCCCAATTCTGCTGCTGCGCGCCTGCGGTGAGGGCGGGACCGGTGAGCCCCGGATTTCTCTGGAGCCACTGGGAAGCCTGGACCACCTCCAGCGGATACGTGGATGCCACCAACACCTGGCTGAGCAACGGATCCGGATAGAGCGCAACCGGAGCCACCAGATCGTTGAGCTGATCCGGAGTGAGAGCCTGTCCCGGCGGCGGTGGCGCTGGCGCTGGCGGTGCCTGATCCTGGGCCAATAGCCCAACGGAGGCCACTAGCAGAACACAATGAAGAACCGGAATCTTCATGTCAACATCCTCCAA
>JBEKYE010000525.1:0-2985 GCA_049511275.1 Bryobacteraceae bacterium | reverse complement strand
CTCGCCGGAGGAATGCACGGCCACGCCGGTCTGGAAAGTTTCGCAGACCGCGGCGGCCTTCACGCAGGCACGGATGCCGCCCCAAAACGTGGTGTCGAGCAGAATAACATCGACCGCGGGCGAGAGCGCATTGGCGGCCAACTGCTCGAAGTTGACCACCACGGTGTTGGTGGCCAGCGGCACGCGCACCATCTGGCGGGTGCGGCGCATGCCGTTCAAACCGAAGACCGGGTCTTCCAGATAGTCGTTGCGCAGGCCCTCGATGGCCTGGCCGAAGCGGATGGCCTGCTCGGTGGACCAGACGCCGTTGGGGTCGAAGCGCACGGAATCGTCGGGAAATGTTTCGGCCAGCGCGCGGTAGGCCTCCAGTTCGTAATCCGGCGGGAAAACGCCGCCCTTCATTTTGTGGGTAGTGAAACCGAAGCGGCGTTTCAGGCAATCGGCGTTGGCCAGCACCTGGTCGATGGTGCGGACTTCTCCGTCGCCGGAGCGCGGGTCGGGGTAGCGGAAAAAAAGGTAGGCCGCAAAGGGAACGCGGTCGCGCAGGCGGCCGCCAAGGATCTCCGAAACCGGCACGCCCCAGGCTTGCCCGAGAATGTCCAGGCAGGCGAATTCCAGCGCGGCCAGCACTTGCGTGCGGTTGTTGTAAAGCGAGGCGGTGGGATTGGCGATGAGGAAGCGCATCTCTTCGAGGCGCGCCGGATCGTGGCCCACCAGGTACTGCTTCATGGCGCGGAAAACGGCCTCGGCCGATTCACCGCCGCCGCCCATTTCGCCGAGCCCCACCAGGCCGTTGTCGGTCTCAATTTCGACGATGGTCCGGACGAAGCGGCCCCAGTGACAACCGTTGGCGTGGCGCAGCGGCGCTTCCAGCGGCACGGTGACCGTGGTGGCTCGGATATCCACGATCTGCATATTTGGTTTTATGATACAACAATTTCCTGGTTGAGCAGGTCCCAAGGGCGCAATTGCCGGCGGCGGGCACGCCCGGAGACCCACGCAGGCACCTTTGCGGACGTTTCGCCGGCGTCCGGAGGCGCTCAGATAATTTGAGCCTCAAACTAATCGGCGGCAGTCTTTCCGGGCAAGTGTTGACACTACGTGTCGAACGATTTGTGGGGCAGCCAATCCTGGCTGCCGCCGGCTTTCAGCCGGCGCGACGGATCATTCCACGCAACTCCCGGGGCGCCGCGCCGTCGCGTCCCTGACGCGGAGACGAGCGGAGCGCTACTTCTGTTTTTCCGCCAGGGCGGCCCGCACTTCTTCGCTGTGCTTGCCGGGGCTGACCTTCGTCCACACCTGGGCGATCTTCCCGTCGGGGTCGATCAGGAACGTGTTGCGCGAGGCCATTCCGTTCTGCCCGAGAGATCCGTATTCGTCCACCACCTTCTTGTCGGTATCGGCCAACAGGCGGAAGGTGAGGCTCTCCTTGGTGCAGAATTGCTGGTGGCTGTCGGCGTTGTCCACGCTGACGCCGACGATCACCGCGTTGTGTTGTTCATACTTGGGCAGGTCCTGCTGGAAATTGTGGGCCTCGATGGTGCAGCCCGAGGTCATGTCTTTGGGGTAGAAATACAGCACCACCCACTTCCCATGAAAGCTCTTGAGATCCACGACCTTGCCGTCTTGCGACGGCAGAGCCACCGCCGGCGCCTGTTGGCCGGCCTGCGGCATCTCGGCCGCGAATCCCACCACTGCCAGCGACAGCGCCAGCGTTATCACCATACAAATGTTTTGAACCATCTCTCTGAATGCCTCCTCGGTAGAATTAGCATATCAGAAGAAGGGCTTCGCCCTGGATATCCCTCCGGGATAGGGGAGTCAGGAAGTCAGAGGCCCGCGGCTCGGATGGGAGCCGCGCGACGGTCGTCAGGCCAGGTCTTCGGCGCGAATCGGCAACGTGCGGATGCGCTTGCCGGTGGCGGCGAAGATGGCATTGCAGACGGCGGGGGCGATGCCGGGCGTGCTGGCTTCGCCGATGCCGCCCGGCGCTGCGGTGCTGGGAACCAGGTGGACTTCCACTTTGGGCATCTCGTCGATGCGGACCACGTCGTAGTCGAAGAAGTTGCTTTGCTCCACGCGGCCGTTCTTGATGGTGATGCCGCCCTTCAGCGCGGCCGAGAGTCCGAAGGTGATGCCGCTTTCGATCTGCTGCGCCACGCCGGCGGGGTTCACCACCTGGCCGCAATCGACCGCGCAGACTACGCGGTGGATTTTGAGCTTTCGCTTGGCCACCGACACTTCGGCGATCTGCACGGTGTTGCTGCCGATGTTGTTGGCTACGGAAATGCCGAGCGCGTGCCCGGCGGGAAGCGGTTTCGCCCAGCCGGCTTTCTCGGCGGCCAGTTCGAGCGCGGCCAGCGCGCGCGGCGATTTGGCCAGCAGGCGGCGGCGCAGCTCGACGGGATCTTTTCCGCCGGCATGAGCCATTTCGTCGAGGAACGATTCGCCGAAGAACACGTTCTGCGAGTAGCCCACCGAGCGCCAGTAACTGACGGGGATGCCCGGATCGACGTTGTGATAGTCCACCTGCATGTTGGGCAGCGCGTAGGGGCCGTTGTGGATGCCTTCGACCGCCGTGCCGTTGCCGCCAAACATGGTGCAGGCGATGGCGGTGGTCCAGACGGACGGCCAGCCTTCGGCGTCCAGGCCGCCCGAAAATTTGCAGTAAGACGCCGGGCGATAGGCGTCCTGCTGCATGTCGTCTTCGCGGGTCCAGGTGAGTTTAACGGGACCGCCGATGGCTTTGGAGATTTCGACGGCTTCACCCATGTAGTCTTCCCGGGCGCGGCGTCCGAAACCGCCGCCCATGTACTCGGTGTAGACCGTGACCTTGTCGGGCGCGAGGCCGGTCCTGCGCGCGCCTACGCTGCGGGCGGTGCTCTGGCCTTGCGTGGAGGCCCAGATTTCGCAGGAATCGGACTTCACCCAGGCGGTGCAGTTGAGCGGCTCCATGGGCGCGTGCGCGAGGTACGGTGTCTGGTA
>JBEKYE010000524.1:0-2991 GCA_049511275.1 Bryobacteraceae bacterium | reverse complement strand
GATATCGAGCTGGAAAAGATCACGCGGCGCTACACGGCCGAGATTATCGATTTTATCGGGCCGGAGCGCGACGTGCCGGCTCCCGATGTCAACACCAATGAAAAGATGATGGCCTGGGTCATGGACACTTATTCCATGCACGCGCGGCACACCGTCACAGCGGTGGTGACGGGCAAGCCCATGGCGCTGGGCGGGTCGCGCGGACGGCCGGAAGCCACCGGCCGCGGCTGCATGATGGTGACGCAGAAGGCCCTGCAGGTGCTGGGCATCGCGCCGGAAGCGGCGCGCGTGGTGATTCAGGGTTTCGGCAACGTGGGCGGCATGGCCGCCCGGCTGATGACCGCGGCGGGATTCAAGATCGTCGCTATCGTGGAGTACGACGGGGCGGTCTACCACGCCCACGGTCTGGACATCGTCGCCCTCGAGAAGCACCGCAAAGAGACAGGCTCCATAACCGGCTTCGCGGGAGGCGAAGACATGGATAAGGGCGAGGCGATGTTCCTGCCGTGCGACGTCCTGATTCCAGCCGCTACGGAAAACGTCATCACTTCGCAGAATGCCGACCGCGTGCGCTGCAAGATTCTGTGCGAGGGCGCCAACGGTCCCACCACGCCGCTGGCCGACCTGGTGCTGGCGGACAAGCACGTCTTCGTGATCCCCGACATCCTGGCCAACGCCGGCGGCGTGACGGTTTCGTATTTCGAATGGGTGCAGGATCGCCAGGGTTATTTCTGGAACGAGAAACTGGTGAACGGCCGCCTACAGGAGATCATGGACGAGAGCTTCGACGCGGTGGTGGAGTATGCCCGCGCGCACCACGTCAACAATCGCATCGCCGCTTACATGCTGGCGCTCGACCGCGTGGCCAACGCCATCCGGCTGCGGGGCATTTACGCGTAAGACAGGGCGCGTCTGATGGCGTCCGACGCCTCCACGCCGCTGATGCGGCAATACAACAGCATCAAGCAACAGGTGCCCGGGACGCTGCTGATGTTCCGCCTGGGCGATTTCTACGAACTGTTCTTCGAAGACGCGGTGGTGGCGGCGCGCGAGCTCGAAATCACGCTGACCGCGCGGAACAAGGAAAAAGGCGCGGCCATCCCCATGTGCGGCGTCCCATACCACGCCGCGGAGGGTTATGTCGCGCGCCTGATCCAGCGCGGATACCGCGTGGCGATTTGCGACCAGGTGGAAGATCCCAAGCTGGCCAAGAAACTGGTGAAGCGCGAAATCACGCGGATTGTGACGCCGGGCACGGCCATGGACGCGAACCTGGTGCGCGCGCGAGAGAACAATTACCTGGCGGCGGTGGCGCAGGCCGGCGGGCGCGCGGCAGTGGCGCACGTGGATCTATCGACCGGCGAATTCCGCGTGACGGAAGTGGAGCCGGCCGAGGTGGGCGGGGTGCTGGAACAGCTTGGCGCGCGCGAAGTGCTCTTCCCCGGGGAGTTGCCGTTGCTGGCGCAGGAGCGCACCAACCCGCGCTTCACGCGCACGGAGCTGGAAGAGTGGATCTTCACGGCCGATTACGCCGGCCGCACTTTGCGCGACCATTTCAAGCTGCTGACGCTGGATGGCTGCGGGTTGGCCAACCGGCCGGCTGCCACCGGCGCTGCCGGCGCCATCCTGCACTATCTGCGCGATACGCAGCGCGCCGCGCTCGACCACCTGGATCGCCCGACCTTCTACGATCGCGCCGATGCCATGGTGCTCGACGCCGTCACCGTCCGCAACCTGGAATTGATCGAACCGCTCTTCGCGGCCGACGCCGGAGGCCTGCAGCCCGGAGCCACGGTGCTCGCGGTGCTCGATCAAACGCTGACCGGAATGGGCGGGCGCCTGCTGCGGCAACGGCTGCTGCGGCCATCCATGGACCGCGCGGAAATCGAGGAGCGCCTGGACGCAACCGGCGAACTGTTGCAGCAGACCATTCTGCGCGCCGAACTGCGCAAGCGGCTCGGCGGCATCCTCGATCTGGAACGGCTGCTCGCCAAAATCACGCTCGGGTCGGCCGGCCCGCGCGACCTGCTGGCGCTGGGCCGCTCGCTCGAGAAGATTCCGGCGCTGAAACGATGCTTCGACACGCAGCAGGCCCTGCGGCTGCGCGCGATCCACGAACGTCTCGACGAACTGCCGGATGTCGCCAACCTGATTCTGGAAGCCATTTCGGATGAGCCGCCGCTGGCCATCGCCGATGGCGGCACCATCCGCGCCGGTTACCACGCCGAGCTTGACGAGCTGCGCGATCTCAGCCTGAACGGGCGCCAGTACATCGCGCAGATTGAAGCCCGCGAGCGCCAGCGCACGGGCATCCAATCCCTCAAGGTCCGCTTCAATAACGTATTCGGCTATTACATCGAGATCACGCGCGCCAACCTGCACCTGGCGCCGCCGGACTATGAACGCAAACAGACCCTGGCCGGCGCCGAGCGCTACACCACACCCGAGCTGAAAGATTACGAGCACAAAGTACTGGACGCCGAAGAGAAGATTCTCACGCTGGAAAAGGAGCTGTTCGCCGACGTCCGCAAGCGCGCCGCGGCCCAGGCGCAGCGGGTGCGCGCTACGGCCGCGGCTGTCGCCGAGCTCGACGTCACGGCTGGTCTGGCGCAAGTGGCCGCGGAAAACCGCTACCAGCGGCCGACATTTCCGGCCGACGGCCCGGACAACGGCGAAATGCGGATTCTGGCCGGCCGCCATCCCGTGATCGAACGCCTCACCGACCAGGAATCCGGCCACTTCATTCCGAACGATCTTTACCTCAACGATTCGACGAACCTGATCGCCATCATCACCGGGCCCAACATGGGCGGCAAATCCACCTATCTGCGGCAGGCCGCGCTGATCTCGATTCTGGCGCAGATGGGCTCGTTCGTGCCGGCCGAGGCCGCCAGCCTTCCCATCATCGACCGCATCTTCACGCGCATCGGCGCGTCGGACAATTTGTCGCGCGGCCGGTCCACCTTCATGGTGGAGATGACGGAGACGGCG
>JBEKYE010000523.1:0-2991 GCA_049511275.1 Bryobacteraceae bacterium | reverse complement strand
TGCAGTTGGTTGCAACAGCCAGTTCGGCTGCGGAGGTCTGGACCTGATTCGTGGAGAGAAGAGCGGGACGCGGGCGTCCCGCGCGGACCAGGGGGTCCGCCCTCCAAATTCATTTTTTGACGGGCGGGACGGGGTCGCCAAACGTGACGGTGGCGTCGGAAGAGAACTTGCGGTAGTCCAGAAACTGGACTTCATTGCGATGCTGGAGCGGGAGGGCGTCGAGACGCGTCACCGAGCGCAGCGGAAGCAGATAGGAATGGCCGCCGACATCGGTGAAGCCGTAATCCAGCAAGGAGGCGGCGCGCCTTACGGGGAAATCGCGCGGCAGGCTTTCGGCTTCGGCGACGATGCGCACCACGGCGCTGGTTTCGCGATCCACATAGACGTAGCCGTGCTGGCCCATAGTGGCGTGCTGGAAGTAGCCGTCATTGGTGCCGAACGACAACTGGTAGGCGGAGTTCTCGACGGCGATCCGGAAGCGGTAGACGTGCGCGGGACGCCGGCGCAAAGTGGTCCAGTGATCCCAGCGGTACTCGGTTTGCGATGACTCGGCGAAGATGGAGCCGAGCAGGCTGCCGAATTCGCCCTCGGTGATGGCGCCGCCGGTCTGCTCATAAGTCAGATGGGTGGGGCGACGGTTGATGCTGATGAGCTGATAGGCTTCCTTGCGCTCGAAGTAAGTGAGTTTCAACACGAGAGTATCGGCCAGATGCCACTGTTCCCTGCCCTCGGGGTCTTTGTAACGCTTGACGGATTCGGTGCAGATGAAATCGGGAAGCGACCCGGTGTAACTGAGAGACTTTTCGCGAGCGGCCTCCCAGACGCGCTCCTGTTCGCCGGCCCAGGGCGCGGGCGGCGCTTCGATGGCCGGCACCGGCGGAACGGGCAGGCGGGCGGAGGCGTCGCGCATCTCCTCCAGGCCGGCCACGGTGGCGGGTCCGGCGCCCTCGCTTTCGAGAGTCTCGATGGTGCGGTCGTCCAGCCGTTCGGCGAGCCTGAACTTGCGCAACGACCTGGCGACCTGGCTGTCGTTATGATTCAGCCGGAGGCCTTCGCGGACGCTTTCCACCACGGCTCGAACGGAGGAGGCGTTCTGCGCGGCGGCCGCGAAGCAGGCCAGCAGACAGACGGCAGTGAGCCGGAAGCGCATATCCCGAAGACGCCGACGAAGCGCGCGGCGTTACGCGACGGCGGGCGCGGCCGAGGCGATTTCGCGGTGGACCGAAGTGAACTTCTCGAAGTTCCTGTTAAAGCGCTGGCTCAGGTCGCGAGCCGCTTTGTCGTAGGCGGTCTTGTCGGGCCACATGCCGCGCGCATCCAGGAAAGTGGCGGGCACGCCGGGGCAGGACGCCGGAACGGCCAGCTTAAACACGGGGTGCGGCGTCATGGGAACGCGGTGCAGCTCGCCCGAGAGCGCGGCGTTGAGCATGGCGCGGGTGTAGCGGAGCTTCATGCGCTCGCCCACGCCGAAGGGACCGCCGGCCCAGCCGGTGTTGACGAGCCAGCAGGCCGATCGGTAGCGCCGCAGCTTCTCACCCAGGAGCGAAGCATAAGCCGCCGCGGGACGCGGCAGGAATGGGGCGCCGAAGCAGGCGCTGAAAGTGGCTTGCGGCTCCTTGCCGAGGCCGCGCTCGGTTCCCGCCACCTTGGCGGTGTAGCCGCTCAGGAAGTGATACATGGCCTGTTCCGGCGTGAGGCGCGAGATGGGAGGCAGCACGCCGAACGCGTCGGCGGTGAGAAAAATTATGTTGGCGGGGTGGCCTGCCACGCTGGGGAGCAGGGCGTTCTCGATGAAATCGAGAGGGTAGGCGGCGCGGGTATTCTCGGTGATCTCCTCGGAGTTGAAATCGAGCAGCCGCGTGGCGGCGTCCATGGCGACGTTTTCGAGCACGGTCCCGAAGCGGATGGCGTTCCAGATCTGCGGCTCCTGCTCCCGGGAAAGCCGGATGCACTTGGCATAGCAACCGCCCTCGAAGTTGAAAACTCCGTTGTCGCTCCAGCCATGCTCGTCGTCGCCGATGAGGCGGCGGCGCGGGTCGGCGGAAAGGGTGGTCTTGCCGGTGCCGGAAAGGCCGAAGAACAGCGCGGCGTCGCCGGCCGGGCCGGTGTTGGCGGAACAGTGCATGGGGAAGACGCCGCGGTCGGGCAGCAGGTAATTCATGATGGTGAATGCCGACTTTTTCATTTCGCCGGCGTACTGCGTGCCGCAAATGAGGACCACGCGCTTTTTGAAGTTGATGACGATGCAGGTTTCGGAATTGGTTCCATCCTCGGACGGGCTGGCCTGAAAGTCGGGGGCGAACAGGATGGTGAACTCGGGATGGTGCTCGGCGGCCGGCTGGGAATCGGGCCGGATGAAGAGCTGGCGCGCAAAGAGTGCGTGCCAGGCATACTGGCTGATGACGCGGAGGGGCAAGGCGTAGGCGGGATCGGCGCCGACGAAGCACTCCTGGACGAAGACTTCGTGGCCCTGCCAGAACGACTGCATTTTGTGAAACAGGCGGTCGAAATGGGCTTCCGACATGGGCTGGTTGACGGCTCCCCATTGCACGTGCGCGTCGGTGGTTTCGTCGCGCACGATAAATTTGTCCTTGGGGGATCTGCCGGTGAACTGGCCGGTGCGCACCACCAGAGAACCGCCATCGGCGAGCGATCCCTCGCGCCGCTGAATCGCCTGCTCCACGAGCTGGGCCGCACCCAGATTCCAATACGCCGCGTTGACATTGCGGATCCCGTGCTCTTCCAAACCGCGGCGACCTGGCCCTGATTCAGTCAGCATTTCCATTTCCCCCCATCCGACCGCGTCCCCTATCGTAAGATGGTCTCATGAAGCGCCTCCTGGGGGCCTGCGGTCTGGGGCTCATGTTGTTATACCACTGTGCCCATGGCCAAGTCATCGAAGTGGAATCCAACGGGCTGAAGTACCAGGCCCTGACGAAGTCCGGCGTGACCATCATGTTCGCGCACCTGCCGGCCACGGTGCACGAGTAC
>JBEKYE010000522.1:0-3000 GCA_049511275.1 Bryobacteraceae bacterium | reverse complement strand
CGACAACACCTGGCGGTCTAGCTTCGACTTCGGCAAGGAGGTTCGGGATAGTTACTCTTTCGGCGCAGAAGGCGGCCCGATCGACTATTACTTCATTCAGGGACCGGAACCGAAGCACGTTGTCGAGACCTACGCCTGGCTGACCGGCACAGCGCCTCTGCCTCCGCTGTGGGCGCTGGGTTTCCAGCAGTCGAGATACAGCTACGAATCCGACGCGCAATTGCGGCAGATCGCTTCGCGTCTGCGGACGGACCGCATTCCCGCGGATGTCCTCTACCTGGACATCGATTACCAGAACAAAAATCGCCCGTTTACCGTCGACACCAAGGCATTTCCCGACCTCGCCAAACTGCTTGCGGACATGAAGGCCCAGCAATTTCACACGGTGCTGATTACCGACCTTCACATCGCCAGACTCCCGAATGCCGACTATGCTCCGTACGACGAAGGCATCAAAGGCGACCACTTCCTCAAGAATCCCGATGGCACCGTTTACTCGGGCATTGTCTGGCCGGGCCCGGCGGTGTTTCCCGACTTCACCCGGAGCGCCTCGCGGGAATGGTGGGGGACGCTTTACAAGCATTTCTATTCCATCGGCGCCGCCGGCTTCTGGAACGATATGAACGAGCCCGCCGTTTTTCAGACGCCCACCAAGACGACTCCGCTCGATGTATGGGGCCGAATTGAAGAGCCCGGCTTTGAATCCCGCCGCGTGACCCAGCGTGAGGCTCATAACGTCTTCGGCATGGAGAACTCGCGAGGTACGTTCGAAGGACTCCTGAAGCTGAACCCCGACCAAAGACCCTTCGTTCTGACCCGCGCGACTTACGCCGGCGGCCAGCGCTACGCGGCCACCTGGACCGGCGACAATCGAAGCACCTGGAACCATTTGCGCTTGAGCACGCCGATGCTGCTGAATCTCGGCCTGAGCGGTTTCGGCATCGTCGGCGACGACATCGGCGGCTTTGGCGGCTCCCCACCCATGGATCTGCTCACAAGATGGATTGAAGTTGGCGCGTTTAATCCTATTTTTCGCGATCACACGGAAAAGGGAAGCAACCCCCAGGAACCTTGGGTGGGCGGCGAGGTTCATGAGGCCATCCGCCGGAAATTCATTGAAGAGCGTTACCGCCTGATGCCGTACATCTACACGCTCGCGGAAGAGAATTCACGCGACGGAATGCCGCTCATGCGTCCGCTGTTTCTGGAGTTCCCGAATGTCGACCTCGACGCCGGAAACGAGTTCATGTGGGGGCCGAGTCTGTTAGTGGCGCCTGCGATGTTTCAGGAAGACCCGCAGGACTATTCGGCCAGACTGCCATTTGGCGACTGGTACGACTACTGGACCGGCCAGAAGATCGCAGGCAAACCGCCGGGAGGCGATCCGGTGATAAACGGCGCAGCGCAAGGTCCACCCGCGGTCATCGAAGTCAATATCAAGCCAGTTCTGGCCGAACTTCCCGTCTTCGCGCGGGGCGGCTCAATCATTCCGCGGCAACCTTTGGTGCAGAGCACCAGTGAGACGCCCAAAGGTCCTCTCGAACTGCGCGTGTATCCGGGCGCCAATTGCAGCGGATCGATCTATCAGGACGATGGGATCAGTTTCGCGTACCGGCGCGGCGAGTTCCTCCGGCAGTCGTTCACCTGTGAGGTTGCAGAAGGCGAGATTCGGTTGAAACTCGGCGCGCGCGAGGGGAGTTATGCGCCATGGTGGAGGGAAACAGAGGTGGTGCTCTACGGTCAGGCCGCGAACGCCAGCGCAACCCTTGACGGCAAGCCTGTTTCGGTTCTGGCCTACGATGCCGTGAACCGCGCACTGCGCGTAAGAATTCCGGAACAAGCTGGTGGCGGCGAACTTCGCGTAAAATCGAAGTAGATGTCCACTCGGAGGAGACTGTCGTTGGCCCTAGCGCTTTCGTCCATGCCGCTCGCGGCACAACCGTTGACGTTCTCCAAGGACATCGCGCCCATCGTCTTCGAGCGGTGTGCGCCCTGTCATCGCCCCGGGGAAGCGGCGCCGTTTCCCTTGCTCACTTATGGCGACGTGCGGAAGCGCGGCAGCCTGATTGTACAGGTAACCAAGCAACGCTATATGCCGCCCTGGATGCCGGAGCCAGGCTATGGCGATTTCGCAGGCTCGCTCAGATTGAGCGACTCCCAGATCGATATCCTGGCACGCTGGGTAAGCCATGGCATGCCTGAGGGCGATCCGGCCGACCTGCCAGCGGCGCCGCGATTCACCGAGGGATGGCAGTTGGGAACGCCCGACATGATCGTGCGCATGAGCCAGGTCTATCGTTTGAGTGCCGCCGCCGGAGACGTCTTTCGAAACTTCGTGCTTCCAGTCAACCTGAAAGAGACGAAGTACGTCCGCGCATTCGAGTTGCGCCCCGGCAACAAGCGGGTGGTGCATCACGCGAACGTGATTATCGACCGGTCGCGCCTCCTTCGCCGCCACGACGGAGAGGATGGGCAGCCAGGATTCGGCGGCATGGATGTCATCACGGAGGTGACCGGCGAGTTCGATCCCGACTCTCATTTTCTTTTCTGGAAACCCGGCTCTCCCGTGCAGCAGGAGCCTGCGAATATGCCGTGGAAGCTCGATCCAGGCTCCGACCTGATCGTGAATCTGCACCTTCAGCCCTCGGGCAAGCCTGAAATCGTGGACGCCGAACTCGGATTGTATTTCACCGACCAGCCCCCGTCTCTGCACCCGATGCTGCTGCAACTGGAACATGACGGCGCGCTGGACATCCCACCGGGCAGCCGTAGCTTCGTCGTTACGGACCATCTCAAGCTTCCCATTGCCGTGAGCCTGTTGGCTATTTATCCGCATGCGCATTTCCTCGGGAAACAAGTGGACGCCTGGGCCGAACTTCCGGACGGTAAGCGGCTATCGCTCCTCAAAATCGATCACTGGGACATCAACTGGCAGGCCTCCTACAGCTATCGTCAACCCATCGGCCTGCCAGCCGGAACGACGGTCGCCATGCGGATCGG
>JBEKYE010000521.1:0-3021 GCA_049511275.1 Bryobacteraceae bacterium | reverse complement strand
GCTCGGTCTTCGCTTGAACCAGCTTCGACTCGTCCCCGCCGGCCCCTCGAAATACCGCCTGGGTGACGTCATCGACCTTACCGACGGAGGGAATGCGACCGAGTTTGTTGGAGATCTCTTGGGAATCGAGTGGGCTCTGCCCGAGCCTTACGGCTCCTGGACGGTGGGAACCGAGGCCACCCTGAAAGTGCTCTTCGAGGAGCCGCCCGGTAAGCCTGTCCCGGCTTCCTTCGTCATTTCGGATTGCATGGTCTCCGGACGCGCTCCCAGACTCCCTGTAGTGGTGAAGGCCAACGGCCGCGTGGTGGCCGAGTGGACGCTGAACCACCGGAACGTGCACACCCGTTCCCTCAACCTGCCGCCGGAAGTATTCGCTGCCGGCCCGGAACTTACTCTGACCTTTGAAATTCCCGCGCCGCACTCGCCGGCTTCGTTCGGCTGGAATACCGACGACCGGCCGCTGGGATTGCGGTTGGCGCGTGTCGTGATTGGCCGCGGTGACATCGAAATCCCGATATTCGAGAAACTCCCGCGGCGCCGGGGCATGATCCGGCGGATTCTCGGGCTGCCGCAATTTGCCGTTCACGTCGCCCGCATCGTCATCGAGAGGTACCTCTGATGCCCGGCCGTGACCGTGGGCTATACTTTTCGGTGCAGCCGGACCAACCTGAATCCGAATGATTTCTGTAATTCTATACGGACGCAACGACTCGCACGGCTACAATCTCCCGAAACGTGCCGCCATCAGCCTGAACTGCATCGCCGAAGTGCTTTCCGATCCCGATGACGAGATTCTGTTCGTCGATTACAACACCTCCGACGACCTCCCCACCTTCATCGAAGCCATCTATGATACTCTGACTCCCAATGCGAAGTCGCGGCTGCGCGTTCTTCGAGTCCGGCCGCAACTTCACGCCCGCATGGTGGAGCGCACCCATCTTGTGGCCCTGGATCCCCACTCGCGAAACATCGCGATCCGGCGATCGAATCCGCACAACCGCTGGGTCCTGTTCACCAACACGGACATGATTTTTCTTCCCCGCGGCGGGAATTTCGACTTGACCAGCGCCGCCAGGGACCTCCCGGACGGACTGTATGTGGTGCCCCGGTTCGAATTGCCCGAGCCGTTGTGGGAGTCCTTTCCCCGCAACGATCCGTGGACCGTGATGCGGGCCTGCGAAGAGCTGGGCCCCAAGCTGCACATGCATGAGGTCACACTCTCGCCTCCCTTCAACCGGTTCGATCAACCGGGCGACTTTCAGCTTGCGCCGCGGCGGGCGATGTGGGACATCCACGGTTTCGACGAACGCATGATCCACGGCTGGCACGCCGACTCCAACCTGTGCAAGCGGCTGCACCTGTTTTACGGCAACCGCACGGAAAGTCTCGATCATCGCATCAGGGGTTACCACTGCGATCACACACGCGTTGAGACCCTGGCGCATCGCCTGGACATGAAAGTGGAGAACGATCTTCAGGAATTCGTCTTCGGTCTGGAGGATCCGGTAGCCCATCATCAAGCCAACGCCTGGGGTGCGCCGGATGAACCCATCGAAGAAATAGACTTCGCCAATGGTCCTGCGGCGCGCTTCGTCCGAGCCCTGGAGCAAACCCTGGGCGAGCCGCAACGGGAGGACACGGTCGCGGACAGCAACGAGGTGCGGGATTTCGTTTCCTACAATCAACGGCATGTGCTGGCGCAGCTCGCCGGCAATTTCACGGTCTACCCGCGGAGCGCCCGCTTTGCCTACGCCGGCAATAACCCGCGCATGCTGGCGCTGGTGGCGCAGTGCGTCGCCGAGTTGCGATTCGCCAAACCGCTGCACTACGTGGCCGATTTGCTCTCGGCGGGTCCTGCCCCGGCAATCGCCAAAGCCATAACCGCCGCGAATCTGCCGGAAGGCTGTTCCCTTGAGGAATTCCTGTTGACCAACTTCGACGTGCCCCTGTTTGACTTCGGCCTCGACCAGACCGGCCTGAACCTGGGTAAGATCGATAGGGTAACCGACTGGCCGAGAGATCTTCGCTACAGCCTGGGAGCCGTGGCGCGCTTCCTGGAAAGATGCGCCGAGCGGAGCGACGCCCTCCCCAGTCCCATCCCGGATTTTCTCGTGATCAACGCCAATCACCACACCTTCCGCCGTTTTACCGACCAGTTCCTGCTAGCTTCCGATACCCCTTTCGCAACCCACGTTCGAAAAGGCCGCCCGCGACTCGGCGAGGAGCGTCTCTACCGCTCCCATAACTGGAAGTGCACCGAAGATGCCATGCGTTCGTTCTTCGGTTATGACGCCGCGGACGATTCTATCTTTCCCATCGCCATGGGTGACACCATCGACTTCACTTCCGCGGGACGATCGACCCCCTACAAAGATGGCCATTGGGGCGCCATGGATTCTACCGGTACCTGGACCGACGGCTACCGCGCCGCGCTCCTATTCGCGCCGACGCCTTCCTGTGACAAAGACCTGCTCGCCTTCGTGCGCGTCCATGAGGTCTTCATCGGTCCGGAGGGTGACCCGATGCGTGTCGAGGTTCTGCTCGATGGCGAGCCGCTCACTCGCTGGACGCTCTTTTCGCGCTATGAGATTACGGTCTGCAAAGCCATACTGCCGGCCCGTTTGATGGCCGGTAAGACCGCTTGCCGGCTCGAGTTCCATGTCGAGAACCCGCAATCCACCGAGCGGGCAGCCAGGGCTCAGGGCCAGCAGGTCATCGGCGAAGATCCGCGTGAGCTGGGCATCGAGATCCAGCGCGTTGAATTCGCCTCTAAAGACCGCTTGCGATACTCCCTCGGTGAGAAGCTCGATTTTACGGAAAACGGTGAAGGCGCCGATCATACCGACGAGTGCTGGGGCCCTCCCGACAGTTTCGGAGTCTGGACCCTGGGTCCCCAAGCTACCCTGACACTCTTGCCCGCCGAACCCGCCGGATTCCCGGTCGCCGCCATCTTTGCCGTAAATGATGTTGCCGTCAACCAGGAGAATCCGCATTTGGACGTTCTGGTCGCCGTGAACGGAC
>JBEKYE010000520.1:0-5162 GCA_049511275.1 Bryobacteraceae bacterium | reverse complement strand
AGCCGAGGCCCAGGCCAGGGACGTTCCACCTGCTGATCTACGGCCGCTGAAGATTTCAGCAGGGAGCGCGAGCGGCCGCCCGCCGGCGCTCGCGGTTCCGTGCGCCTAAGCACCAGCACGGCTGTGGAAAACGCGCCGACGCCTGCGGGGGTGGGTCGGCCCTCCGCTCCCTCACGGTCGCGGCTCGCATGGTGGGTCGGCCCTCCGCTCCCTCACGGTCGCGGCTCACATGGACAGTGCGAGCTACGCTTGTTCACGCGTCACAGAATCAGATTGCGAGCCGCGACCGTCAGGGAGCGGTTGCTCCTGTTACCCATGTCCTCGAACGCACCCCGCCGCCAACCGTGGTACGGTGAATTTTACGCATGCCTGGTACGGCGCTCCTGGCGCTCGAACTCTGCGCGGTCCTCGGACTCCTGACCGTCTGCTCCTTTGCCCCAGGCTTCTTCTTCATCCGCCGCTTCGCCTGGAGTCCGATGGAAAAACTGTGCGGCTCGGTGGGCCTGTCCCTGCTGCTGGTCTATCTCGCCGCCTGGGGCGTGTACTGCTTCGGCCCGCGCTCCCCGGCCGCCGCGTACTGGCTGGTTGCCGCACTTTCCGTGGCTGCCGCCGTGGCCGCCCGGCGCGATATCGTTCGCCTGGGCCTCTCCCCTGCCCCCGGACGCGCCCTGGCGGGTTTCGTCTTCCTTCTGCTCTGGACCTTCCTCCTGCTGGCCGCCATCCGCGTCTATTCCGGCGCCACCTGGTCCACCGACTGGCTGGAACATTTCGAGCGGTGCCTGTTTTTTCTGCACCGATTTCCCGTCGACACTCCGATCTTTCCCGCGTACCAACTCCCCGCCCGGCCACCCATGATGAACGTGCTGGGCGCGTTCTTCCTGGGCTTGACCAGCGACCGGTTTGAAATCTTCCAACTGGTGTTCGCCTTCCTGAACCTGCTTCTGTTCCCGGCCTGCTGCCTGATGCTGCCGGCCCTGGCGAAATCGCGCCGCCGGCCCGTGCTTCTGCTCACGGCATTATTCGCCGCCAGTCCGGTGTTGATGGAGAGCGTCACCTACAGTTGGACCAAGTCGCTGACAGCCTTCTACGTGATTCTCGGCCTCTGGTTCTATCTCGCAGGCTGGCGCAAGGACGACGCCCGCCGCACGCTGGCCGCCTTCATCTTCCTCTGCGCCGCCCTTCTGGTGCACTACTCGGCCGCCCCCTATGGCCTTTTTCTCGCCGTTCATTACACCGTGCGCGTGCTGCGCGCGCGCGGCCGCAAGTGGCGCCAACTGGCCGTCATCGCAGCCGTCTGCCCGCTGCTGCTGGCCACCTGGTTTGGCTGGTCCGTCGCGCACTACGGCGCGGGCGGCACCTTCGCCTCGAATACCTCGGTCACTTCCTCCGAGCACTTGCGCGGGCACAATCTCGAAAAACTCCGCGACAACCTCGTCGACACCGTCATCCCGCTGGTCTTGCGCGCTTCGCCGCTGCCGCCGGCTCTGCATCAACCGAATCCCGCCGGCCGGCTCCGCGATGCGGCCTTCATCTTCTACCAGCACAACGCCATCTTCGCCATGGGCGTGGTGGGCGGGCCGCTGGTTCTCTGGCTGCTTTACGGGAGCTTCCGCCGGCCTTCCCGGGAGCGCTGGTTCTGGGCCGCGCTGGCGCCCTTCTGCCTGGTGGTGGGCATAGCAGCCACCGGAGAAAGGGAAAGCCTGGGGGTGGCGCACCTCACGCTGCTCTCCCTGGTTGCGCTGGGGATTTCCCTGCTGGCCGCCGCTGCCTCGCGCCGGCGAGCGCTGCTGATCGCCGTCATGATCGGCTGCGCGATCGATTTCTCGCTCGGCGTGTACCTGCAGGCGCACATCCAAAGCCTGGAAAACAGCCCTCGAGAAGAGGTCTACACATCCGGCCTCAGCCAACGCACCGGCTCGCCGCAAATCGGCAACCCGGTTCCCCGCCAGCTCTCCGAAATCGCCTGGGTGAACTGGTATCAGAAGCATCGCTTCCGCCTCTGCGCCGACTGGCTGGCTATGTTGGACCAATACCAGGCAGCGGGCGGGGCTCCAGACCGCCTCTTGTCCCTCTCTCGCGCGAACCTCCGCGAAGAGCTGCGCGCCGACTCAGTCTACTTCGGCGGCTGGTACGCGCGCCACGGGAACAGCCTGGATTACCTTGGCGACCGCGTGGCTTCCCTGCCCCTCGGCGGCGCCCCGGTCCTGACGCTCCTGATGCTGCTGTTTTTAGCCCTGATGGGGACCGTGCTCCGCCGGGGGCTGGCCTCCCCGGCCCGGCCCGCTCCGCCCCCCGTGAGGGCTTCGCCAACCCGCAAGCGTCCGCGGCGCTCGCGCTAGGCGGCATTTTTCAGTGCCATCCGGCGGTGACGATGCGGCGCCCGGCCCCAGGTTTCGAGACGAGTCTCGACACGGCACGCACGAGTGCGTGCGCCACATCCATGGGCAACGCGTGAAAATGCGCGCCAGCTGTTTGACTGTGGGTCACGGCGGGACATAGGGAAGAGTTGCAAATGTCCGGCGTGCCGGGTAAGATGATGCGACCCCTTCATGCCAACCTCCATGGCGCCACGGCGTACGACCATTCCGGGCCCTCTCCTGCTGGTTCTCTTCCTGCTCGGACTTTCCGTTTTTATCAACTATGTGGATCGCGGGAATCTCTCCATCGCGGCTCCCATGCTGAAAGACGAGCTTGGCATTTCCGCATCGCAGCTCGGCGTTCTGCTCTCCGCCTTTTTCTGGACCTACGCGTGTCTGCAACCCTTCGCCGGCTGGCTTGTGGACCGTTGGAACGTCAACTATGTATTCGCCGGCGGATTCTTTCTCTGGTCCGCCGCGACGGCCGCCACGGGCATGGTGCATACGTTCGCGGCGCTGTTGGTATTGCGGCTGCTCCTCGGGATCGGCGAATCGGCCGCGTTTCCCTCCTACTCGAAGATCATTGCGCTGAACTTCGCGGAGGAGCTGATGGCTAGATTCGGCTGGCGCCCGTTCTTCCTCGTGCTCGGCCTGGCCAGCCTGCTCTGGCTCGTCCCCTGGTTCCAATGGATGCCGAAGCGCACGACGGAGCGGCCGGACGCCATTCACGCCGGCGCCAACCGCGCGCCAAGCCTTCCCGAGTTTCTGCGGTTGCGATCGGCTTGGGGAACCAGCATCGGACTCTTCTGCAGCAATTACGTCAACTATTTCCTCATTACCTGGCTTCCTTTTTACCTGGTACGCGAACGGCACTTCTCCATGGAGAACATGGCCAGGATCGGAGGTACGGCTTACCTGCTGGGGGCCTGTTTCTCCACTCTCTCCGGCTGGCTTTCCGATCGCTGGATCATGTCGGGAGCAACTCCCACGCGTGTCCGCAAGACTTTTACGGGCGGGGGTCTGGCGTTCTCCGGGATTTTCACCGGGCTGGCCGTGGCCGGCGGACCGCGCTATTGCGTTGCCGCGCTCATATTGGGCGTCATATTTTTCGGCGTAGCTTCTTCCAATTTGTGGGCAATCACGCAGACGCTGGCGGGGCCGCAAGCCGCGGGACGCTGGACAGGTTTCCAGAACCTGGTTGGAAATCTCGCGGGAGTAGTGGCCCCGGCACTCACCGGATTTGTCCTGGACCGCACGGGAGAGTTTTACTGGGCCTTCGTCATCCTGACTGCCGTCGCCTTGGCGGGCGCGGCTTCCTGGGTTTCGCTCATCGGACGAATCGAACAGGTGACCTGGCGTAGCGAGCTTCGCGCCCGGGCTGTCTCCCTGTAACCGGCGACACCAGACTGCCCGCGTCCGGCGCGGCCGCGTCATACTGACACATCCGCGGGCTGCGTGACGGACTTCCGAATCCATTCAAAGACCTGAGAGCAAACGCCCGGGCGGGAATGGCAAAGGATTTGCAGGACGACAGGTAAAAGGAGCTTATACTCTTATGCCGGTTCCGGCGGGCGTGGCGCGCTCGGAGGATCGGCGGCGCCATTCCGGATGGAGCGCACTGGCATTGTGGCTGTTACTCGCCGGGAGCGCGCCGGCGCAGTTCTCGGGGCTGGCGCCGACCGATGACGGTTCTCAACTGTACTTCACGGCGACGGTGCGGCTGGCGTCCGAATTGTCCCAGAACCTGCCCGCAACCACTACCGCCATCTACCGGATTCAAGCGGGGAGCATCCAACGGATCACCGTTCCGTCGCCTTACAGCGTGGGGAATCCGGACCTTTATCAGGGCAACGCTCAGACGAGCGGCGATGGCAACGTGTTTTCGTACACCGAATACCAGGGGTGCGTCGGGGGGAGTTACTGCGTCACCCATCCGACCATGAGCGATTCGCCACTGACAGTGGGCGGCAAAGCCTACGGGACGCCGCTCGAAGGCGAGGCGCAGATCAGCCGCAACGGCAGGTTTGTGTACAATGCGCTGCTATACCCGGCGTCCACTTACCCGGCGGGCAGCAGCATTGTGGAACTGCACGATCTCGAAACCGGGACCACTGTCCACCCGCCGGTGCAGGCGGCCAGCAGCAGGCAGGCCGTCACCAGCGACGGCCGCGTGTTGGGCTTCGATCCGCAAACCGGGGCGCTGATTTTGTGGAGCCCACAAGGCGCGCAGAGCCTCACGACATCCGAGCAGCCCGCCATAGCGATCGTCAACGACGCCGGCACGTGGGTGGTTTACCAGGCGGCTCAAACACTGGGGACCTACCACCTGCGCGCCTTGCAGTTGAGCAACGGCCGGGACGTGCTGCTGGCGAGTTCGGCCACGGGGTTCGATGCATCCATCAGCAACGATGGAAACCTGGTTGCCTATTTGGCCGTGCCGGGCATCGGGCAAGTTGCGCAAGTCCTCACCATCCACCCGGATGGAACCGGGAACGCGCCCCTGACGAGCTTCCCGCTGGAGGTGGATGAGGCGGTGATCGCGGGCGGGGGCGGAACGGTGTTCGCGGTGACGGGCAGCCGCGTGGTGGCCATCGACAGCCTGAGCGGGGCGGTGCAGGAACTGATTGGACCGACGCCGGTGTGCAACGCGGGATTCCTGGCTCTGATTCCAGGATCGATTCTGCCAATTCGCGGCAGCGGGATGGCGGACTCCACGCAGGTTGCGCCGGTGCCGCTGCCTTCCGAACTGGGCGGCGTGCGGGTGCTGGCGGGTGGCGCGCCGCTGCCGATACTGAGTGTCTCTCC
>JBEKYE010000519.1:0-3066 GCA_049511275.1 Bryobacteraceae bacterium | reverse complement strand
ACTCTCTGGAGCAAACCATGGAAGCCCGTGCCGGCGCAGCGGCGGCCGCGGCCGTTGCCGCAAGCCTCGAAGAAAGTCTCGCGCCCTGGCGCGCCGAGCGAGCCCAGAAAGAACGGGAACTCGCCGAAATCCAGAACCGCCTGCGCGAAAGCGAACACAACACGCTGGAAGTCATCCTCGCCATCGGCCAGGTTTGCCGCCAGGCCGCGGAACGCATCGGCGGCCCAACGCAGCCACAGCCCGGCGCGCCGGCCGAATTCGGCGGTGCGCCGCCGCCCCCCGCTCCCACGCCCATTGCTCCCGAGCCCCCGGCCGTGGAAACCGACAGCCCGACCGGCATCGCCCCTCCGGCCTTCACTGAAAGGGCCGCTCCGAGCCGTTTGTGGCGCATTCCACTGGTTTCGTCGCTGCTCATCTCCACCACCGCCGGACTCTTGCTGCTGCACTATCTGTAGGGGGCAAACCGCTCTTCGGGACACGCATGGGGCAGTCTTCCATGCCGACACATGTTCCAAGAGAGAACCGGCTGCAAAGACCGCCGGCGCTACCGGTTTGCAGCCCAATGCCACTTAGTTTTCGCAAAGCTGCGGATTCGGCAGAATTGGAGGGCGGACCCCCTGGTCCGCGCGGGACGCCCTCGTCCCGCAGCCGGAACAACGAAATCAGCATCGTACAAACGCCAGCAGGCCGACGAGGGCGTCGGCCGCAGACCAGGGGGTCTGCCCCACAATCTGTGCAGGTGTTCAGTAATGGGAAAACTAAGTGGCATTGGGGTTGCAGCCTGTCAAATCCGGAAGAGCAGTGCGGCTACAATGAGGGCATGTCGGGAATTTTGTCGATTGCCGGACGCGAGTTCCGCTCGCGCCTAATCGTAGGAACAGGGAAGTATCGCAGTTTTCAGGAAATGCAGCGCTGTCACGTGGCGAGCGGCGCCGGCATGGTCACGGTGGCGGTTCGCCGCGTCAACCTCACCGACCGCTCCAAAGAGTCGCTGCTCGATTACATCGACCGGTCCAAAATTTTCATTCTTCCCAATACCGCCGGCTGCTACAACGCCGACGACGCCGTCCGCACCGCCATGCTGGCCCGCGAAGTGGGCCTTTCCAACTGGGTCAAGCTGGAAGTCATCGGCGACGAAAAAACTCTTTTCCCCGACAATGCCGGCCTGCTCGAAGCCACCCGCATCCTGGTGAAGGAAGGCTTCGTGGTGCTGCCGTACACCAATGACGACATCGTGAACGCGCGCAAGCTGATCGACGCCGGCGCAGCCGCGGTGATGCCGCTGGCCGCCCCCATAGGCTCCGGCCTGGGCGTGCAGAATGCCATCAACCTGCGCATCTTCCGCGAGATGATCACCCAGGTCCCCATGATCGTCGACGCCGGGGTTGGAACCGCCTCCGACGCCGCCATCGCCATGGAACTGGGCGCCGACGGCGTGCTGATGAACACCGCCATCGCGGCCGCCGACGACGCCGAAAAGATGGCGCGCGCCATGAACCTGGCCGTCGAAGCCGGCCGACTGGCCTACGAAGCCGGCCGCATGCCCAGGAAACTCTACGCCACCGCCAGCAGCCCGCTGGCCGGGGTCATCGGCGCCTGATTGCCGCGGCCACGGGTGCTTCCTAAGCTATATTAAGTCGATGGCCCCGCTCCTCGCGCAACTTGCGGAATCTTTCTGCCGCGTGGAGCGCTTCGGGAACAGCATTGCCCGCCGCCGGCGGCTGGCCGCCGTTCTATGCGGCCTGTTGGTTCTTTTGGTGCGCGCCGCCGAACTCCCGCGCCTGCCGATTCCCGAGCCGTGGATCCACGACGAATTCGCCAACCTCCTGGCAGCCGACACATTCGCTTCCGGCCGCCTCACCAACGCCACCCATCCCATGTGGGAGCACTTCGAAAGCTTCCACATCATCCAGTTCCCCACATACATGTCCGTCTATCCGCCCGGCCAGGGGATGGTTATGGCAGCCGGCCAGGTCTTCTTCGGTCATCCCTGGTGGGGAGTGTTTTTCTCCACCGGGGTGTTCTGCTGCGCGCTTTGCTGGATGTTGCAGGGCTGGCTCCCGCCCGGATGGGCTTTGCTGGGCGGGTTGCTGGTGGCCATGCGCATCGGCGTCTTCAGCGGCTTGATGAATTCATACTCCGGCACTTCCCTGGCCGGAATCGGCGGCGCGCTGGTGCTCGGCGCGCTGCCCCGCATCATCCAACATCCGCGCGTCCGCCATGCCATATACATGGCGCTGGGCCTGGCCGTCCTCGCCAACACGCGTCCCTTTGAAGGCCTCGTTCTCAGCGTCCCGGTTGCCGGCGCGCTGCTCTTCTGGATGGTTGCCCGCAAGCCCGGTTTCCGCATCGCCATCACCAAGGTCGCGGTTCCTTTGGCGCTGGTTCTCCTGCCCGCCGCTCTCGCGACCTGCTATTACTGCTGGCGCGTCACCCAGAACCCCTTTCAGATGCCCTACCAGCTCGGCCGTGACACGTATGCCGTAGCCCCTCTTTTTCTCTGGCAACCACTACGCCCGGAGCCTGTCTATCACCACGAAGTGATGCGCCAGTTTTACGTCGAGTGGGAGCCCCGCTTTCAGGGCGCCATGATCCAGAACAACCTGGACGGCTGGCTGCTCGCCGCCCACAGCAAAGTCTCGCGGGCCTGGCATTTCTACCTGGGCTTCGCCTTGACCCTGCCCTTGATTGCGTTCCCTTGCGTCATCAAAGACCGCCGCGTGCGCTTCCTCCTGCTCTCGGCGCCGGTTATGCTGACCGGCCTTGTCCTGTCCCGTTACACCCAGCCGAATTACCTGCCCCCCCTGGCCGGCGTCTGCTACGTCATCGTTATGCAATCCATGCGCCACCTGCGCCAATGGCGCGTGCGCGGCCACCAGGCCGGGCTGCTGCTGGTTCGTGCCGTTTGCTTCGCCTGCTGTGCCGCTTTTCTGGGCCACGCCATCACTCCCCATGCCGATCCGCCCTATCCCGGCAACCTCGAGCGCGCTCAAATCCTACGGCGCCTCGAAAGCCTCCCGGGCGGCCAGCTCGTTATCGTCCGCTATTCCCCCGAGCACGACCCCG
>JBEKYE010000518.1:0-3108 GCA_049511275.1 Bryobacteraceae bacterium | reverse complement strand
TTTGCCGTCGTTCCTGCCGACGGCCTTCAGACTGCCGGGAGCAAACTCCACATCGGGGAAAGCAAAGACATACCCATTCACCGGCTGGGCGTTCACTCCGTGGGATTTGCCGTTGACGATTAGCTCCACCGACTGGGTATTCGAAATCACGTAGATGGTTTTCACGGTCTTTCTCGCGTCGGGACCGGCCGGATAACTCCAATGGCCCAGGATGTGAATGTCGGGCTGCTCATTCTGCATGACGCGGTGGGTGAAATAAATCTCCTTGGGGAGGCGAACGGCATCCACCTTTCCACTGACGCGGCAGACCTCGCTCGAATCCTGGCGTCCATCGGCGTCCGAATCGGAGAAGTAAATGGACGCATAGGCCGACCACTTGGAGTGAGCCGGGTCCGTGTTGGAAATGCGGTTTTCCCAATACGCCCAATAGCGCTTGGCGGCCGCCAGGGCGAAACTTTCCGAGGTAAATTGCCAGGTGTCGTTGGGGCCCTTCGTGAAACCAAAGTAGGGCGGCGAAAAATCGTCCCAGAAGCGGCGCGCGCCTTCTTCCCGGAAATCCTCGGTTTCAATCAGCGGCGCGCGGTCGCGGCGTTCCGCGCTGTAGCCGCGGAACATGGCGGCGGGGCCGTCCAGAGCGTCGGTTCGCGGGTCCTGGCCAATCATGATGCCAAAGAATTCGGCAATGGGAGTGGTGGCGGTGTTGGCCGCGACGTTATCGTTGCCGCGAGCGCCCATCACGCGGCCGCCGTCGGGATCCCATTGCTTGCGCAGGGCGAGCATCTGCTGCAGGTGTTCGACGGTAACGACGGTGTTGCCGGCCTCCCAGAAAAGGATGCTGGGACTGTTGCGGAAGTAAATGATGGAATCGCGCATCACTTCCAGGCGCTGCTCCCAGCGGCGTCCCTGGGTGTCGGCTTCCTTGTCGCCGCCGGGGCAGACTTGGATGATGCCGTATCGGTCGGCGGTATCGGAGTCGACGCGCTGTGGCGAAATGTGCATCCAACGGATGTAGTTGGCATGACTGTCGCGAATCAACTGGGCGTTGAAGTCGTGCATCCAATCCGGATACGCCTGGCCCAGGCCGGCCCATTCGTTGCTCGCGCGCTGGGCGAAGCCCTTGAGGTAGACAAACTTGTCATTGAGATACACGCCGCCCGTGCCGGCGCCGCCTTTGAATTCGGTCTTACGAAAACCGGTAGCCAGCTTGTTGACGTCGACGGTTTTGCCATCCACCGTGAGGATGGTGTAAACGTCGTACAGATAGGGGTCTTCGGGACTCCAGAAACGCGCGCCCTTGAGCGCTCCGGTTGCCGTCAGAATGGTCTTTTCGCCGTCCACCATGTCGACGGAACTACCAGCGAACCTGGCGCGGACCTGGCCGCCGGAATCCACAATGACGGCCGATAACTCGACCGTTGCGCGATCGCCGGAGGCATTGCGCACTTCCGATTCCACCGTGACGTCGGCGCTTTTTGCGGAAATATTGAAATTCGCGGCATGCACATAAACCCCGGTGGTTTCCAGGCCGTAATAGAGGGGCAGCGTCTGATAGATTTTGCCGGTGACATGCAGCCAGACGTGGCGGTTAATACCGCCGTGATCGGGATTGAAGTCGTTGGCGTTCCACTGAAAAGTAGTGCCGGTGGAACGTTCGGCGTAATCGGTGCGGTTATCCAGCTTGACGGCCAGGACGTTCTCTTCATTCCCGAAGTGGACTGCGCCGGAGATGTCCAAGCCGTAGGCCGTCACCCCGTTCTCGTATAGCCCAATTTGTTTCCCGTTCAGGAAAATATCCCCGGCTTGTCGCATGCCCTCGAATTCAAGGAAGATCTTGTCGCCGGCAAGTTTGGCCGGAAGCTTGAAATGTTTGCGGTACCAGGCTAGACCCTTGTAGGTGCCACGGTCTCCGCCGCTATGGGAAATAATCTGGCGAAACGAGTCGACGTCGTTGAAGGTGTGCGGCGTGCTGATGGTAGACCAGGCGGAGTCATCGAAGCCGGCCGCTTCGGCGCCGGGGACGTCCTCACGGATGAACTTCCAGTTGAGGTCAAAGTTCAGTTTGGCGCGCGGCGATACGGGCGGCGCATACGATGCGGTTTGAGCTGAAGCACCGCTCGAAAACGCGCAAATGATCAGCGTCATCGTGGCTAGTTGGTTCGCCAGGTATGGGCGGCAGACACGCGCCCGGTGTGATGCTTTTGATGTATGTGACGGGGTCAAGCCAAATCTCCAGGAACCAAAATTCTCTACGGCGGAGTTCGATCTCGGAAACAAGAGTAGATCGCTCGCGGTTGGCAGCTTACCACCGCGCGAGGACGCCGGCAATGAAATTTGAGCGCAGAGCAAGCGTTTTGTTCCCCAAAACGAGAAGGGCAATAGTGCAGCCTGCTAATCGCTTATGCCTGAAGCGTTGCGTCGTGTTTCTTTGGTTGCGCTGCGACAGCATTTAGGATCTCTCAGTTCCCTGGTGCGGAACAAGGCAGGCTTCCCTAGTGCTGGGATGGACAATCGATGCGGGCTGGATGCCGGCTGGAAGCCCGCTCCACCCTACCGGGAAGGGCGTGCCAGCGTGACGGCGAGCAGTGCTACCACGATGCCGTAGAGTTTGGCCTCCGCCTTCAAAAAGGCGAGGTTCTTCCCGGGATCGAGCGGCAGGAACAAAATGGTGGCAGCGCCGCCCGCAACGGCACGGCCGTTGCCTTTGAAGCTCGCCGGGTCGAGCAGTCGCGTTTCTCCGGTACGCAGATCGACACGCGGTGGAAGCGGCCCTTCGTCTATGAACAGATAATCGTCCAGAAGAAAGTCCTGCTCGATCGGCCACCAGGTTTCGGGGCTTCTCAGCGAGAGTTGCGCCTGGCCGCCCTCCGCGTAGGCCACCGTGATGCGGCCGTGCTCCATCCGGCTGGCCTGCGGAAAAGTGACTCCGGTCATCAGGAGATAGACGCCTTCAGCCCGGCCGGCAAGTGGGATCTCAGCCTCAGCCTGGTCCTGCTGCCATTGAGACAGGAAGAGGCAGTTGGGGGCGGCGCCCGCGGGGGTCCGGAACGGGACGCCGAGGGGCGTCTTCAGCATGCCCCCGGCGCCGCGCATGCCACTGTCGTCGATCTT
>JBEKYE010000517.1:0-4461 GCA_049511275.1 Bryobacteraceae bacterium | reverse complement strand
GCCGGCACGAAGGAGACGTTGCGGAGCTGGCGCCGTGAGGCTTCGGCAATCAGGTTCTGCCTTTCGGCGCCGGCTCCGACAAAAAGAAAGCGAACGCCTTGATCTCGCAGGAGGACGGCGGCATCGAGGACCTTTTCGAGCGCGTGGGCCATCCCGTGCGTGCCGATGTATCCCACTATGAAGTCACTCTCGGGCAGGCAGCACCGGGCGGCAAGATCGCGGTCTCGCGGGCGAGGGGCGTAGCGATCGAGATCCACGCCATTGATGACCACCTCAATTTTCCGTTGGTCGATACCCCTGCGGGTAAGATTCTGTTTGAATGACCTGGTGAGCGCAACGATGCGGGCAGCGCGACGATAAAGAAACAGCTCCACCTTTTCCAGCCAGCGGAGGCCCATGTTGGGTTTCATGGCGCCGACGGCCACGATGGATTCGGGCCAAAGGTCGGACAACTCCAACACGAAGGGCCGTCCGCGGCCGATTGCGAGGCCACATCCCGCCACCGCCGCAAAGAACTGAGGAGACGTGGCGACCACAACGTCGGGGCGGCGTTCGAAAAGGCCGGCGATTAGGGCGCTCACCATGTACGACAGAAAATCGACGATTCGCAATACTCTGCCGGCGTTGGGAGCGATGAAAGTCTTCAGCCGCACCACCCGAATGCCATCCATCTCCTCCACCTGGCGCCAGCGATTGCGATAGCCGGAATACAGTTTCCCTTCGGGGAAGTTGGGGAAACAGGTCAAAACGGTGACCTGGTGCCCCCAACGGACCCAGTAGCAGGCACGCTCGTACACGCGGGATGCCTGGGCATTTCTCTCCGGAGGGAAATTGTCAGCAAGGAAGAGAATGTTCATTGGAGCAGAAGCTCGACGATGCGATTCGCGGCACGTCCGTCCCACAATTCGGGCCGACGGGGGGATGGCGGAGGAGTCTCTAGCACGGCGGCGGCGGCGGCCCTGATGCGAGCGGGATCTCTGCCCACCAGGGTGTTGGTTCCCATCTGGCAGGTGATGGGGCGTTCGGTATTCTCCCGCAAGGTGATGCACGGAATCCCCAGGACGGTGGTTTCTTCCTGAATGCCGCCGCTATCGGTGAGGACCATGCGCGAATGAGCTACCATGCCGAGGAAAGCGAAGTAGCTCATGGGCTCGACGACCCGCAGGTTGGGATGCCGGGCGGAGCCGTTGAGCTTCCCAGCGGTTCGAGGGTGCACGGGAAAGACGATGGGGATGCGATTGGCGATGCCTCGGATGGCCTCCATGATGCCGGCGAGGGTTCGCTCGCAATCCACGTTGGCGGGACGGTGGAGGGTGAGCGCGGCATATCTTCGGCTGGCCAGACCTTCGGGTAGCGGCAGATCCCGCGCCCGGCCGATGTGGCGCAACAGGGTGTCGATCATGGTGTTGCCGACGAACTTGATTTTCTCCGGGGATACGCCTTCGCGGAGCAGGTTTTCGCCCGCCAAGCGGTCTGTAGTGAAGAGCAGGTCGGCGATGGCGTCGGTGCAGATGCGGTTGATCTCTTCCGGCATGGACATGTCACGCGAGCGCAGGCCGGCTTCGACGTGAGCGACGCGAATGCCGAGTTTCTTGGCGGTGAGTGCGCAGGCAAGCGTCGAGTTGACGTCTCCGACCACCACCACCCAGTCCGGCGTATCCCTGAGACACACTTGTTCGAACTCGACCATCACCCGCGCCGTCTGTTGGGCGTGGCTGGCCGAGCCAACGCCCAAGTTGACATCCGGCTCCGGGATGCCCAGCTCGTGAAAGAAGTCGTCGGACATCCTGGCGTCGTAGTGCTGGCCGGTGTGAACCAGACGAACCTCATGAGCGTTGCGGTAAGGACGAAACGCCTCCAAAACCGGGGCGATCTTCATGAAGTTGGGCCGCGCGCCGGCCACCAGCAGGAATTTCATGGCAGCCGAATCCCGGTCCGGAAGCTCACCGGGCAGGCGCCGCGGTAGCGGCCGGCAACCGTCCGGTTCGGAATGGCCTGCTCAAACCGCGGGTGAAAGTGGGTCTCTTCCACCGCCCGTGTCAACCGGGGGTCGAGCGAAATATCGGCCGAAGCGCCGGGATAGAAGTGAAAGAACAGCTCGATCTCGTGAACCCCGCGGCCGTCCAGGGTGTCGGTGATCGCCAGATTCTCCTCTCGAAGCTCGATGCGGCGCCGGTGCGTGACGGGAGCCTTCAAGCGGTGGTAGCCGTCGTGAGCGGCCTCCGCCCAGCCCCGGTTGTCCGTGCGGACATCGAAGGGCCTGGCCCGCCGCGCCACCCTGAATGCGCTCCACACCTCCGACTGGTCGCAGCCATCCACGCGCACGGTGTTGTGCGCCGCCGTTCCCCGCTGCCATTGCCGCTCGGTTCCGCACTCGTAGGTGGAGATTCCTGAGTTGACCAGCAATCGTTGCCCCCGATGCGACAGTTCAAACGATAATGTGTCGGCGTGAGCGTGGCCGGGCTGGTAGCCGGGGCCGATAGGCCCGGCATCGAAGAGTACGACCGTTGCGTCATTCTCAAGCCGGATGTACCCGCTCGCGGCCGGATGCGCGTGAATCGGCTGGATTCCCAGGCGCGCCGCATAATCGAAGAGAAGGCCCGGTTCGGGCGCCACGCCAAACGCGGAATCGTTGAAGAACGAGATCTGCCCGTCCGGATGCAACATCCCGTTCAGCCACCCCAACATCCGCCCGGCCACCGGCGACCAGTCGGGCAGCAGGCCGGGATAAGCACGGCGAAGGTTCAGAAGGTCCAGGACATCTTCGAGGATCAGCGAGTGGTACATCGGGCTGCGCTCGAAATGGCCCCCGTCCGGGAGTATCTGCTCCGCCATCTCCGCTTCAAGCAGGTTCAGCCCTTTGCGCAACCACTCACTGGATTCAAAGAAACAGCCGGCAAAGGCCAAGGCTTTGGCATTCTCGAAAAGATGATTGCCCAGCAGGTGGTACTCCACGTGGCGCGCCAGCCACTCGGTCTGACTGGCAAGGCTTCGGAGGTTCTCCGGCCTGGCGGCCGGTCCGCCGAGCAACCACTTGATCCAGTTCACGATCCGGCGCGACAGCGGGTACGGGTCCCAAATCAGCTCTTCATCCGGACGCTCGTGATAATGCAACATATACTGCTGCAAGGCGCAGCGCCGGATCAAACGGGTAGGCTCGTGCCATATCGGATCCGCCCATGCTCCTTCGCGCGTGCGCAACGCGGGCTGCCGCACCCGCGCGCGCCCGGGCAACCGGCGCAGCACCCGGTTGTGGACCTGGGTGGGCTTCAGGTGCCGCGCCGTATGCCAGTAAAGTTCAATTTGATTGGGAAGCACGGAACCTCAGGCAACACCCTCAGACAACCTGGAACGTGGCCCTGGTGACTTCGATGGCTTCTTCGAGCGGAATGGGCGAAGGCTTTCCCTGGCGGACGGCGCCCAGGAACGCCGCGACCGCCGCGGCGTGCCCCTTGTCTTGCCGCCAGAGGCTCATCTTCCGGAATCCGCGCCAGCCATAGCCCCGGAGTGTCCGGAAATTGTCCAACTGCAGAATCCTGCCGCCGCAAAACACTTCCAGGCGCTCTTTGGGGAAGGACCTGTGCCCGTTCGCCAGGTAATGCACCGTGCCGGTCGAGCCGCCGGCGAAAGCCAGCGCAATCGAAACCGTATCCCCGCTCAGCCGCGTGACGCCGCTCGACGCAATTGCCGAACCGGCCAGGAACCGCAGCAGGTCGATGAAATGGCACGCCTCGCCGATAATCCGCCCGCCGCCCCGCTCGGGGTCCCGGGTCCAGTGATCCGCGGGGATGGCCCCGGCATTCACCGTCATGATCAGGGCCTTTGGCTCGCGGGCGTCCCTCAGCAGTTCCTGCAACTTCACGATGTGCGGCGCGAACCGGCGGTTGAAGCCCACCATCAGCCGGGGAGCCTGGGGCAGCGCCGCGCACACAGCCTCGATCTCCTCCAGTTCCTCAAGCTTGATCGCCAGCGGTTTCTCGACAAATACGTTCTTGCCCGCTTTCAGCGCCTCGCAAACCAGTCGCGCGTGGCTGTCATGCCGCGTGGCGATGAAGACGGTGTCCACAGCGGGGTCGGCGAGCACTGCGGCGGTATCCGTAGTAGCTGCGCCAAACCCAAATTTCCTGGCAGCATGAGCCGCCGAGACTCCTGTATTATCGGCGACCGTAATGAGGCGCGCTCCCGATTCGCGGATGGCGGGAAGCAGCATCCTGAGCGAATGTTGCCCGGCGCCAATCAGGGCCACCGACGGCTGGCCAGTGGGCTTGGCATGCTTCGCGGGCTTTGCGGGCGCGCCGGTGCGGACGGTCCTGCTTAAGAGCGCCTCTTCGGACTTCGCCGCGTACTCCAGCAGCACGCCCAAGTGCGGCTCCTGGCTCAAAATCAGCTCATAGGCCTTCTCCGCCTGGTGGAACGGAAACCGATGCGTGATCAGCGGCGCGACATCCAGCTTTCGCTCTT
>JBEKYE010000516.1:0-3118 GCA_049511275.1 Bryobacteraceae bacterium | reverse complement strand
CCCTGTTGCGCTACACGGCGGCCATCAACGGCTTCGACAGCATCGTGGTGACCAAGCTCGACGTGCTGGACGAATTCGAGCAGATCCGGGTCTGCGTAGGCTACAAGCTGGGCGGCAAAACCGTCGGCGCCATTCCGCCCACGGTTGCCGGGATCGCGGCGCTCGAGCCGGTGTACGAGTGCCGGCCCGGTTGGCGCTCCTCCACGTTCGGCATATCCGATTACGCGAAACTGCCGGCCAAGGCGCGCGACTACCTGGCCTACCTGGAGCAGCAGACGGGCGTCGAAGTGGGCTGCATCTCGACTGGTCCGGAACGCAACCAGACCATTGTGCGGGCGGGCTCGCGCTTCGCGGCGCTGGTGGGATAACGGCAATGCCGGGCGCCCTTCCCGCCGAAACCAGCCGGCCGCGCGCGGCATCACAATAAGGAATGCGTTTTCTGGCGCTGATGGTCTGGATTCCGGCGATCCTGGCCGGGCAGGACGCGGGCGAAATTGTGCGGCGGTCGATTGCAGCGGAATCGGCCGGCGTCGAGGCTGCCCGCAACTACACGTATCTGGAGCGCGAGGAAACACGCGAGCTGGACGGATCGGGCAAGGTGAAGAACCGCGAAGTTCACACCTACGACGTGACCTTGCTGGAAGGCTCTCCCTACCGCCGGCTGGTGGCGGTGAACGATCAGCCGCTCACTGCCAGGGAACAGAAGAAAGAAGAGGAGAAGCTGCGCCAGAGCAACGCGGCCCGCAGCGCCGAAACCGAGCCGCAAAAGCAGCAGCGCATCGCAGACTGGCGCCGCAGGCAGGAAAAGCAGCGCGAGCCGATGCTTGAGATCCCGGATGCCTTCGACTTGCGCCTGTTGCCGGACGAAAGCCTCGGCGGCCGCGCCATGTGGGTGGTCGACGCCACCCCGAAAGCCGGATATAAGCCGAAGCTGAAGAGCGCCTTCTTCTTCCCCAAAGTGAAGATACGCTTCTGGATGGATCGCCAGGACTACCGTATGGTGAAGGCCGAGATCGAGACTCTGGATACGATTGCCTGGGGCGGCATTCTGGCGCGGCTGGCAAAAGGCGACCGCATGACCCTGGAAATGACGCGCGTGAACGATGAAGTGTGGCTGCCGAAGGCCATCCGCATCACCGGCTCGGCGCGGGTTCTGCTGGTGAAAGGCTTCCGCGGCCAGATCGAGATCGCTTACAGCAATTACCGGAAATTCTCCACCGAATCGCGGATCGTGTCCATGGGGCAATAGGCGCCGAAGCAATCCCCCGTCGCAAGTGGCTCTATTGTGCGAGGCGGCGCTTTCGCCTGCCGGCTGCGCGCAGAATCCGTTACTCCCCGCCGAACTTCACCACCAGCGAAATCCTGCGATTCTTCGGGCTTTCCGGCTCCTCCGCGTGCAGCAGCTTCTGGTCGGCGTATCCCCTCACCTCCACCACCTGCCTGGCCTTCAGCCCGTAGCGCTCGAGCAGCCGGCGCGCGGCGTTGGCGCGATCGGTGGAGAGCTCCCAATTCCCATAAACTCCCGCCACCCCCGTATTGCGGAACGGCCGCGCATCGGTGTGGCCTTCGATCACCACCGCATTCGGCATTTTCCCGATCTCGGCCGCCAGCGATTCCAGCAGGCGCTCGCCGGCGGGAGTCGGCGAGGCGCTTCCCGTGACGAAGAACAGCCCCTGCTCGGTCTCCAGCAGGTCGATGCGCAAGCCCTCGCCGGTCATGCTGAGCTTTACGTTGTCGTGAATCCGCGAGAATTCCGGCATGCGGTTGAGCGCGGCCTGGATCTGCTTCTCCACATCATCGACATTTCTTCGGTCCACCGCCAATCCTTCGCCCGCCGCCGCCGGACCGGCTCCCAATTTGTGCGTGTAGCCGCGCGGATCCCGGAAGTATCCGCTCACCGAAGCCTTGACGCGCGCCGTCGAGTTCATCATCCACAGCACGATGAACAGCGCCATCAGGGCGGTAACGAAGTCCGCATACGCCACTTTCCACGCGCCGCCGTGCTTCTTCTGAAAAATGCGCCGCGTGCGGGGCAGCATCAGCAGGCCCGGGCCTGGCTGTGCTTCAGGCGGTTTGGGCTGGCTCGGCTGGAGGAGCATCGGCTGAGACATCTCCCGGTTGACTCCCATCGCCCGGTTTGGGGATGGGCGGTATTCTGGCGTCGCGCCGGATGGAGGTCTCCAGAGCCAGGAACGATGGCCTCAGTTCGACCGGAATGGAGCGTCGCGCGTATTCCACCGCCAGGATGGGAGACGCGCCGCGGAAAAACGCCACCAGCGCGATGCGCAGCACTTGCAGGAATTGCGCCTGCGCCTCGCTCATGATTTCCAGGCGCGCCGCCACCGGACCCACAAATCCGTAACACAGCAGGATTCCCAGGAACGTCCCCACCAGCGCCGCCGCCACTTTCTGGCCCACGGTTTCGGGCGACCCGCCGATGGCTTGCATGGTGATGACCACCCCCAGAACCGCCGCCACGATGCCCAGCCCCGGCAGCGCATCCGCCACCGTGCTCAGGGCGCTCACCGGTTCATGCCGGCCGCGCCGCTGCACATCGATGTCCAGGTCCATCAATTGATCGAGCTCTTGCGGCGTGGTGGCTCCAATCACCATCATGCGCAACGAATCGCAAACCAGGTCTCGCGTCTCCGCATCCCGCAGGAAACCCGGATAGCGGGAAAAGATGGGGCTTCGCGCCGGGTTCTCCACATCCGCTTCCAGCGCGATAACGCCGGCCCGCTGCACGTAGCCGAACACCTCGTAGAGCATCCGCAAATGCAGCAGGAAGACCTGCCGCCCGTAGGCCGCTTCGCGGAAGGCGTCGCGCGCGCCGCGAACCATTTTGCGGATCAGCGACGGTGGATTGGCCACCAGGATGATTCCCGCCGCCGCCCCTCCCACAATCAGCAGCTCGGCCGGCTGCATCAGCACCCAGGGGTTGCCCTGTTCCATCAGAAAGCCGCCGAAAACGGCGAGAAATACGACGGCAATACCGATCACGGCCAGCATGGGCTGTTTGGGCTACATCTTCCCTTATCGGCGCGATCCGCAAAAAGTGTGAATCGCCGCACCGCCGCCCAGCCGCGCCGGTGATGGATGAGCCATTTCAATCCGCTTT
>JBEKYE010000515.1:0-3126 GCA_049511275.1 Bryobacteraceae bacterium | reverse complement strand
CTGGCATTCAGCTTGACGCGGGGAAGCACTTCAACCAGCAGATCGACGGGCGAGGTGTCGTCAGCGTCGTTGAGCATGGCCGGCCCGATGCTGCCGGAAAAACCCAGCCTGGAGGCCAGGTCGTCGAGTTTCAGAAGAAACGCCACGGCGGCGGCGCGCGTCATCCCAGATGTGTAGCGAGCGAACGGTTGCGTCGCGATGCGGATGGTTTCCACGTCAAAACCGGCGCCGCGGTAAGCTTCTCTGGCGCTAGTCAGGAAGCGGACGGCGTCACCGATTTGGGAAGAATAGTTGGTGGCGTCGATGTCGATGAAGGCCGTGATCGCTCTGACCTTGGGTTTGGCGCCGTCACCCCAAACCGAGGACGCTACCAGCAAGATCAGGAGACTTTTAAGCATGGATCGGTTATAACATGCCGGGGTGGGGAACAATTTGCATTGTTCCAGGCCCCAAAGTACCATTTAAAGGACACAGGAGGAGTCAATGAGCACCAGGAGCATTGGAAGCACCGGATTTTCGAGATGGACCAGGCTGGCGGTGACCGGGCTGGTATTGGCCTCGTCGGCGTTTGTTTACGCCCAGACCAAGGAGGAGGAGAAGGCTAAGAAACCCGCTGCGCCGGCCAGAAAGGCTCAACCGGTCCAGAAGTCGAATCCGACAACCACTCCGCCGAAGGGCGGGACGCCGACCACCAGCACGACTCCCTTGCATCCACCCACCCCCACGAAGGGCGGGGCGCCGACTACCAGCACGACTCCGGGGCATCCACCCACCCCCGTGACGGGCGGGACGCCGACCACAGGTACGACTCCCGTGCATCCACCCACCCCCACGACGGGCGGGACGCCGACCCGGCAGCCCGGCCTTTCGCAACCGACGGGCAGCACGCAGGGCAGACCCAGAGCGGACTTCCACGGCGGCAATAACACGCAGGTCCACTATGGTTCCAATGGCCAGCCGCAGGTGGTGCATGCGGGCGGAATGACGATTGCGCATACGCCGGCGGGTACCCGCCAGGTGATGGTGGAGCGGCCCGACCATACGGTGATTGTGACCAATGGCGCCGGACATGGCTACATCCAGCGGCCCTACGTGGTTAACAACGTGACTTATGTGCAGCGCAATTATTATGTCGGCGGGGTTTCTTACACGCGCGTCTACCGGCCCTACATGTTCGGGGGCATTTCGCTGAACGTGTACGTGCCTGGGCGATACTACGCGCCCGGATTCTACGCGTGGGCCTACAACCCTTGGGCAACGCCGGTGGTGTACAACTGGGGCTGGGCCGGAAGTCCGTGGATAGGGTTCTATGGCGGATGGTTCACGCCTTACCCTACCTATACCAACGCCACCTTCTGGCTGACGGACTACGTGATCTCGATGAGCTTGCAGCAGGCGTATCAGGATCGGATGGCGGCTGCCGCCAATGCTCAGCCTTACCCGGCAGGCGTCACGCCGCTGACGCCGGATGTGAAGCAGGCGATTGCCGATGAAATACGCCTGCAACTGAACGAAGAGCGGGCCGCTGCACAGAATCCGAATGCGGCGTCGGGCGCTCCCGCGTTCCTGACCGACAATTCGGCTCACGTGTTCGTGGTATCGAGCAGCCTGTTTGTGATGGCGAATGGCGGCGAATGCCCGGTGACGGAAGGCGACGTGCTACAGATGACCGCACCGCCGCCGCCTGGTTCGCCAAGCGCCAGGGTGGTGGTTCTGGCGTCCAAGAGGGGTGAGTGCCGCAAGGGCAGCATGGTTTCCGTCGGGATCACGGATCTGGCGGACATGCAGAGCCAGATGCGCGCCACCATCGACCAGGGACTCGGCGTATTGCAGAAGGGCCAAGGCGGCGTTCCTGCGCCGCCCCCCGCGGCCCAGGCACAACCGGTAGAGGCGGCCTATGCGGCAGCGGCGCCGCCGCCCGACCCCAACGTGGCGACCGAGCTTACGCAACAGGCCCAGGCGTCCACCCAGGCGGAAAGCGATGCGCTCAACCAGGCGCAGCAGGCCGCGCCCGCGAGCGCCGTCAACATCAGCCTGGGGATGAGCATCGATCAGGTGGTGGCTTTGCTGGGCAATCCCCAGCAGATCGCCGACCTGGGATCGAAGAAGACGTATTTCTATACCAGCGCGAACATGAAAGTGATCTTCACGGATGGGAAGGTGAGCGACGTTCAGTAATTTGATTGGTCCCTACGTCACCACCACCTTGCCGAACCCGGCTTTGCTCTCCAGCCGGCTGTGCGCGGCGCGGATTTCGGACAGCGGATAAACGGAATCCACCACCGGGCGGAGTTGTCCGCGAAAGACGAATTTCAGGACCAGGTGCAGTTCGGCCATTGTGCCCATGAAGGAACCGAGCAGGCTCCATTGCTTGCTGAAGAGATATCGCAGATCGACGCGCGCATCGTAGCCGGTGGTCGAGCCGCAGGTGACCAGGCGGCCTCCGGGGGCGAGCGATTCCAGGCTCTTGGGCCAGGTAGCCGCGCCAACGTGTTCCACCACAACGTCGACACCGCGCTTGCCGGTGAGCTTGCGCACTTCGGCGGAAATATCGTCGCGATAGTGATCGATGACGTGGTCGGCGCCGAGTTCGAGGGCCCGCGCCAGCTTGCCGGCGCCAGAGGCGGTGGAGATTACGCGGCATTGAAACATTTTGGCGATCTGGATGGCGGCCGACCCGACACCGCTCGAAGCCGCCAGCACCAGCACGTCTTCGCCCGCCTGGAGGCGCGCGCGCGTGATGAGCATGTGCCACGCGGTGAGGAAGACCAGCGGAGCAGCGGCGGCCGCTTCAAAGCTCAAGGTATCGGGGATCTGGATGACACTGTACTCCGGCGCGGCCAGGAGCTCGGTGTTGCCGCCGTCATGCCCGTAACCGAACACGGAGTAGCGGCGGCACTGGTTGTCGCGGCCGGCCAGGCACGGCTCGCATTGGCGGCAGCTCAGGCCCGGCGAAAGCAGCACGCGCCAGCCCGGGCGCACGCGCTCGCAGGAATCTCCAACGGCCACGATTTCCCCGGCGATGTCGCTGCCCAGCACGTGCGGCATGGCAAACTTCATCCCGGGAATGCCGGCCCGTACGAAGAGATCGAGGTGGTTCAGCGCACAGGCGCGCACACGCACCAG
>JBEKYE010000514.1:0-3143 GCA_049511275.1 Bryobacteraceae bacterium | reverse complement strand
CCCTGCCGGGCTGGCGTTGACGGCTATCGCGGCGCTCGCCCAGACTGCCCCCACGTTCGAAGTGGCGTCCGTCAAGCCGGCGGCCCCCCTCGACATGGTGAAAATGGCGCAGTCCATTCAGAACGGACAGATGCCCAAGATCGGCGCGCATGTCGACGCGGCCAGAGCCGAATATACATACATGGCGCTCAAGGAACTGATCGTCATAGCGTACAAGGTCAAGCCCTATCAGATCACCGGGCCGGACTGGCTCGCCAGCCAGCGATTCGACATCGTCGCCAAGATGCCCGAGGGAGCTACCAAAGCCGACGCTCCCAAGATGCTCCGGGCGCTGCTGGAAGATCGCTTTAAGCTGACCGTGCATCGCGACAAGAAGGAGAACCCGGTGCTCGCGCTGGTGGTTGCCAAGGGAGGGCCCAAGATGGAGGAGTCAGCCGAAGCGCCGGCGGCAATCGACGAGAGCGCACCCCTCAAACCCGGCGAAATGACCACCGAAGGTCCCGACGGGCCAATCCGCATGACCATCGGCAAGCAGGGCGAAGCAACCGTGAATATGGGAACCAAGGGCTCCATGCGCTACAGAGTCGACCCCGCCACCATGACCATGCACCTGGAGGCCACCCAGCTCCAAATGGAGGGATTTGCCGACATGTTGACGCAATTCTCGCAATTGACCGGCGGAGGCGGCCGCCAGGTGGTGGATATGACCGACCTCAAGGGGTACTACAAGGTAACCATCGACTTCTCACTGGCGGAACTGCTGGCCATGGCGCGATCCCAGGGGGTGGACGTGCCGCCGATACCCGGCGCAGCAGGGACTCCGGGCGTCGCCGCATCCGATCCCAGCGGCACCTCTTCCATCTTCGCCGCCGTGCAGGCGCTCGGCCTCAAGCTGGAACAGCGCAAAGCCGTGACCGAGCAGCTCATCATCGATCACATAGAAAAGACCCCGACCGAGAATTGACTAGCCGACGCCCCGGCCACAGCGACACCAACCTGTTTCGCGCTTCCATCGGCAGCGTCAGCGGCGAAAGCTCGCGCGGCAGCGCGCCTTCCGCCAGCACCAGCCAGTCGCCGGTCGCCTACCCCGGCAGTACCGCGGTACGAAGGGTACTTCCCGCTCATCCTCGCCCAGCCAGGATCATTGACCTCCTCCGGCACAATCGTGTACGCTCGAACCAATGGCCTGTCGTCTGGAAGGGCCCCGTAAAGTTCACCGGGAGCGGAAAACCATGCGTGTCGCATTTCAATTGATCGTTAGCGCGCTCGTTATGACGGCCAGCGCATCCGCCGGTAGTATCATCGTGAACAACGATGAATGGACGCTGAGCAATTCAGGTTTTAGCAGCGCAGGCGCCACGAATGTCACCAATTTCGCCCAGAACGCCGCCCTGTTTCTGACCGGCGGGCCCAACAGCGGAGCAACCAAGGTCTGGATCGATTCAGACGACTTCGGCCTTACCGGATCCGATCTCAGCACCGCCTTGAGCGCTTACAACCTTACGGACTCCGGGTCCTTCTCGGCCTTCACCCTGTCGACACTGGAGGGATATCAGGCGGTTTTTCTCGGCGGTGACACCTTGACCTCTGCGGAAGAGACGGCCTTGATCGCCTACGTTAATGCCGGGGGTGGCGTGTACGTGGCCGCGGGCACCGGCAACATCACCACTGGCGGGGGCGGCGCGGCCGGCGAGGCCGCTCAATGGAACGCCTTCCTGAATACCTTCGATCTGAATCTGGCGTCCACGTACAACGGCTTCACCGGCACTTTTGCGACCGACGGCACAAGCCCCATTCTCAATGGCGTCGCACAGCTTTTCTACGATAATGGAAACACGGTCAATACTACCGGTTCGCTCGCGCAGATCATCACCGACCTCAATGGCGCGGGCCTGATCGGAGCATACCCCGGCGCGCCGTCCTCCCCGGTTCCGGAACCATCGACGGTGCTTCTGGTCACCATCGCCATGGCCGGAGTTGGATTGTATGGCGGGAAGCGCCGCCGATCGTAACCCTCCCTCGAAATAGCGCCGTAACCCCGCCCCGCTCCAGCGTGCAGACGGCGGCGCCGTGCTATATGCTCATGGTGGTTCCTGCAAAATACTGAGGAGGTGCCATGCAGCGTTCCTGGTTGGGTGCTTTGGCAGCCGGCTCGTGCGTTCTTCTGCTCAGCGCGGCCGTTCCGGCCTTTCAAGCCGGCGGCAGTTATCATCTGCTCAAAAAGATCTCTCTCGGCGCGGCGGAGGGCGGCGGCGAATACTTCGACTACATTACCTTCGATGCGGCGGCGCGCCGCGTCTACCTCTCGCACGGCACGGAGGTCGCAGTACTGGATGCCGATAGCGGGTCCGTGGCAGGCAAGATCGCGGGCTTGAAACGGGACCACGGCGTGGCCCTGGTTCCGGAGCTGGGCCGTGGATTCATCACCGACGGAGACGCCGGCCAGGTGGTCATTTTCGATCTGAAGACGTTGCAGACCATTGGCCAGGTGAAAGCCGACACGGACGCGGATTCCATTCTTTACGACCCCGTGTCAAAGCGAATATTTGTCTTCAATGGGGATCCCAACAGCTGTACGGTGATCGATCCCGCGAATGGCACGGCGGTGGCGACGCTTGCCCTGGGTGGCGCGCCGGAACAAGCCGTCGCCGATGGCAAAGGAATGATCTACGACAATCTGGCCGACAAGAATGAAGTCATCGCGATTGATTCCCGCACCCTGAAGATCGCCGCGCGCTGGCCGGTTGCGCCCGCCGGGCAGCCGGTGTCCATGGCGATGGATCGGGAACGCCGGCGGTTGTTCATTGGCGGCCGCAGCCCCCAAGTCCTGGTGGTGATGGATGCGGACAATGGAAGAATCATTGGCCAGCCGTTCCCCATCGGGTCGCGCGTCGACGCCAACGTCTTCGACCCGGAAACCCGCCTCGTAGCCGCCTCCACCGGCGATGGCGCCATCCACATCTTTCACGAAGACTCGCCGGACAGGCTCAGCGTGGTCGAGGTCGTCAAGACCGAGTTCGGCGCCAAGACCATGGCCCTGGATCCAAAGACGCACAACCTGCTGGTGGACACAGCGGAGTTTGATCCGCCCGCCGCCGCCACCGCCGCGCAGAAGCGCCCCCCGCAGCCGAGGCCCAGGCCAG
>JBEKYE010000513.1:0-3158 GCA_049511275.1 Bryobacteraceae bacterium | reverse complement strand
AGGCCTGCTGCCGCCGAAGGTCCGACAGGAACGCGCACCAGGACGGCCCGGGCTGGATGGCCTGGTCGAAGTGCCCGGGAGGTTGCGAGCAACTTCCCGCGTCGTCCGGCACGCTTTCGGTGAGTCTGGTGGCATCCCGGGTCGAGGTTAATCCAGCCGTCCCGGTGGCGCATCTGCGAATTTCGGCCGGCTTACCGCGCGGATCTTCCGAGGCTGGTTTCGCTCTCTTCCAACGGCCGCCTCCCTCCGTTTAGCCCCGTCCCCACCAGATAGCTGCAAGTCAGCCGAGACAACTCAGGCGGGACAGGCCAGCCTTGCGCGGCCTGTCATGCCGCGCCGAAGCACGGGCGCTTGACGACATAAACCGATCGTCTGTCCCACCCGGCTTCCGACTAGTCACTGCCGGGAACAGTTCTGAACCAGGAGATTCGAAATGAAAAGCATTCTTACGATGCGTGGTGTTCTATGCTTGCTGGCGGCGCCCATGCTGATTGCCGCCACGGGCAGTGTTCGCGGCGTGGTACACGATCCGCAGCACCGCCCGCTGCCGGGCGCGCAGGTGGTGCTTCATGGCTCGAATGCAACCGTGACCAGAACGGTGCAATCGGACGGTAACGGCGAGTTTCAGATCAACGACGTGGCAGAGGGAACCTACACGGTGGATGTCTCCGCCCAGGGTTTCAAGCCGCTGGAGCAGCAGTTGGAGGTGACGGCGGACAAGGCGCCCGTCCTGCACTTTCGACTGGAACTCGCGCCGGTAAGTTCCATCGTCGAAGTGTCCGGCGCCAACAGCAGATTGAACCCGCAGACGTCAACGGTTCAAACGCTGGTTTCGCCGGAGGACATCGCCCAGACCTCGGGAGCCGATCAAACCAACAGCCTCGCCATGATCACCGATTTTACGCCGGGAGCCTATATGGTTCACGACATGCTCCACATGCGCGGCGGCCATCAGGTGAACTGGTTTTTCGACGGCATCCCGGTGGTCAACACGAACATCGCGGCGAATGTGGCGCCGCTCATCAATCCGAAGAACGTCGAAGAACTGGAGGTCGAGCGCGGCGGATACTCCAGCCAGTATGGCGACCGCACATACGGATTTTTCAACGTGGTGACGCCCTCCGGCTTCGAGCGCAACAACCAGGCCGAGCTGATCCTGTCAGCCGGAAATTTTGATTCCACGGACGATCAGTTGAGTTTCGGCAGCCACACACAGCGCCTGGCATATTATGCGAGCGTGGATGGAAATCGCTCGCAACTGGGACTGGGAACGCCGGTTTCGCAAGTCATTCACGACCAGGACAGCGGCGTGGGCGGATTTCTTTCGCTCCTCTTTAATCCCAACGCCAAGGATCAGTTCCGCTGGATCGCCTCGCTGCGCGAAGATCATTATCAGATTCCCAACGACCAGGACGATCAGAGCGCGGGCATTCGCGATGTCAATCTGGAAAGAGATTACCTGGCGGGCTTCCATTGGACTCACAGCTTCGCCGACGGCGTGGAGTTTACGCTCTCCCCGTATTTCCATTTCAACAACGCACACTACATCAGCGGACCGCAGGACACGCCCTTCATTCTTGACGACAATATCCGTTCGAATTACCTGGGCGCCCGCTCCGTTCTGCAGGTGCAGAAGGGCCGCCACGACGCGCGGGCCGGCATCGAAGCATGGGGCCAGCACGACAATACCTTTTTCGGACTCACGGCCAATCCCGGGGGAAGCGTATTGAATCAGCAGGAGAAGCATTGGGCTAACTCGGACGCACTGTTTCTGGAAGATCAATACAAAGCGGCCCGGTGGCTCACGTTGGACCTGGGCATCCGATTCACACATTACGCGGGGCTGGTGAACGAGAACGCCGCCGATCCGCGAATCGGCGCGGCCATACGGATTCCCCGTCTGAACTGGACTCTGCACGGCTACTATGCGTATTACTACCAACCGCCTCCGCTCGACAGCCTGGCCGGTCCATCGCTGCAGTTTGCGATTGCGCAGGGGTATGGTTTCATACCGCTGCACGGCGAGCGCGATATTCAGCATGACATCGGGCTGAGCATCCCGGTGCGCGGATGGGCGCTCGACGTGGACAGTTTCCACACGAGCGCCCGCAATTTCCTGGACCATGACGTAATCGGCAATTCCGGCATCTTTATCCCGCTGACGGACCTGGCTGCGATTATCAGCGGAACGGAAGTCACCATACGCTCGCCCAGGCTTTTCCGCGTGGCGCAGTGGCGCCTGGCGTACTCCAACCAGATTGCGCAGGGAATCGGCCCGATCACGGGAGGTTTACTCGAATTTGCTCCCGCCGGCAACTTCCTTCTCGATCACGATCAGCGCAACACGGTGACTTCCGTCCTGAACCTGAGCCTGCCGGGCCACGCCTGGGCGACGCCCGCGTACCAGTTCGGCTCCGGCTTTCTCAATGGCGACGGTCCCGCGCATCTGCCGCCGCACTCCACGTTCGACCTGTCAATCGGCAAAACATTCCGGGAGAACGTGACCATATCCGCCAATGCGGTCAATATCGCCAATACCCGCTACCTGCTGGACACCAGCAATACGTTCGGCGGGACGCACTACATCAGCCCCCGCCAGATTTATGGTGAAGTCAGGTACCGGTTTCACTTTTGACCGCGCGGGCCAACCGGGCCGGCTTCATTTCATGCCGGTAGCGGCATACAATGAAGGGCATCATGGCAGGACAGGCGCGGCAGTTGCTTGTGGCGATCGACGGCACGGGTGGCCAGATGTACGGACGCACCGACACGGGTAGCGGCGGATGGGATCCCATCGATTTCCGGCGGAGCTTCGTGAGGTGGATCCACGATCATTCGGCGATTCCCGCCGACAACCGTGTCTACAAGCCGGGCCCCGATCTGCTTGGCGCCGAATGCTCCGGAATCGCCAAAGAGGCGATTGATTTCGTGAAGCAGAAGGCCGCCGCGCAAGCCGGGGATGCAGTGATCCTGAATCTGGTGGGATACAGCCGCGGCGGCTACCTGGCCATGAACGTGGCGCGCTATTTCAAGGACAACACCAGCGTGGTGGTGAACTACCTGGGACTGTTCGACGCGGTCGGCCGCACCGATTTCGGCATGGGGCCCAGCTCGGACTTTATTCCGTCCAACGTGCGCGTGGCGTACCACGCCCGGCG
>JBEKYE010000512.1:0-3178 GCA_049511275.1 Bryobacteraceae bacterium | reverse complement strand
GCCTGTATGGCGCTGGCAGGTTTGGGTCTGGCCTGGTTCGTTTTCTACGGCGCGGGCGAGGCGCTCCTGTAATCGACCTCCCACATGGAGCAATCGATATGGCAAAGCCATAGACCAGCGATGGCGCCATCCCCCTGCTCGAAGATGCCGTCCACCTGATTCGCCGCGCGCCGGCTTCCACCATGCTCTGCCACCTGGTGGGGAGCGCCCCCCTGGCGCTGGGCCTGCTGATTTTCTGGAACGACGTCACCAACACTCACACCTCCAATTCCACCTGCGCCATCGAATCCATGGTGCTCGCCCTGCTGCTCACCTGGATGAACTGCTGGCGCGCCGTCTTCGCCGGCCGTCTGCGCCGCCTGCTCAGCGGCGCGGCCGACGCGCCGTGGTCCTGGCAGCGCGTCTGGAACCTGCTCGCCGGTCAGGCATTTCTCGGCTCGACACGCCTCATCGCCGTTCCGGCCGCCGGCCTGATCGTTTTCCCCTTCGCATGGGTGGTCAGCTTCTATCGCAGCGCGACCGCGCTCGCCGACCGCGACGATCTCGACGTCCTGCAATTAATCGCCCGGGCCCGTCACCTGGCCGGCCTGCAAAGACGCCAAAGCTGGTCGGTGCTTCCCATCCTGTTTTTCCTGGGCCTGCTGGTGACCGTGAACCTGGCGCTGGCGCTCGCCATGCTGCCCCAACTGGTGCGCATCTTCACCGGCTACGAATCCGACTTCTCCCGTTCCGGCGTCTACTTCATCTTCAATCCGCTCTTCCTGCTTTCGGTGGTCGCGGTTTCCTGGATGGTCTTCGACCCCTTCACGCAAGCCGTCTATTGCGTCCGCTGCTTCCACGGCGAATCCATCACCAGCGGCGAGGACCTGCGCGCCGGCCTCCGCGCGCTCGTGGCCTCCGCCCTGGTGCTGCTGCTTTTGCTGGTCCCGCTCCATTCCGCCGCCGCCGTTTCGCCCCAGGACCTGGAAGCCTCCGTTCGCAAAGCCGAGCTGGCTCACGAATACGATTGGCGCCTGCCGCCGCCCGCCGCTACCGATCATCCCGTGTCCTGGTTCGTCAAAGTTACCGACCGCATCGTGGATGGGCTCAGCGCCGCCAAGGACGCCGCCGGCAATTTCATTCATTCGCTGTTCGACTGGCTGAAGCGCCAGTTGAATTTGATTCCCGCAGCTCCGCCCGGCGCCATGCCCGCGACCGGCCTGCACCGGGGCATCTATATCTTAATCGCCGCCGTGGCGCTCTTTGCCCTGTGGATCGCCTGGCGCCGCCGCTGGTTTGGCCGCGCGCGCCCAAAAGTTGCCAATATCCACTCCCTGCCCGCCATCGACTTGCAGGCCGAAGATCTCACCGCCGATCGCCTGCCCGAAGAGAGCTGGCTCCGTCTGGCCGCGCGCTCGCTCGATGACCGCAACTTCCGCGCTGCCTTGCGCGCCTTCTACCTCGCCAACCTGGCGTGGCTTGGCCGCCGCGAGCTCCTCACGATTCATCCCGGCAAGACCAATCGCGAGTACGAAATCGAGCTCCGCCGCAAGGCTCGCTCGCTCGCCGAAGCGCGCCGCCTGTTCTCCGTCAATGTGGCCGCCTTCGAGCGCGCCTGGTATGGCCTCCACGAAGTGACCGCCGATGACGCCGCCGAATTCCGCCGCCGCGTCGACGCCATGAAACAGGGAGTTCCCGCATGAGCTCCGGCGCGCGCGCGTCATTCCTCTTCATTCTCATGGCGGCCGCTTTCACCTATGGCCTCATCCGTCTTTTCAGCCTGCAATTCGCTTCCGGCGAGGTCTATCCCGAACTTTCCAGCCTGCGCGCCGATCCCGCCGGAGCGAAGCTTCTCTACGACACCCTGGCGCTGACCCACGGCATCAAAGCCTCGCGCAACTATCTGCCGCTCGATGCGCTCGATCCAACCGGCGCAACCATCTTCCTGCTGGCTTCCAAGCCCGGCACATTCGACGATGAACCGTACCTCAAGATGCTCGAATCGCTCGCCGGCCGCGGCAATCGCGTGGTCGCCGCCATGGACTGGCAATACCACGACGCTCCCGGCGGCGGCAAGGAACTAAACGGCCGCTGGCATGTCCGCTTCGCGCTCGATCCCGATAAAGCGCACACCCACCATCTCTACTTCGCCGAAGCTGCCGGCTGGCAGGTGGTGGACCAGGTGGCGGGCAAGCTTCTGGCCGTGGAGCGCGCGTTCGGCAAGGGCACGGTGCTTCTGCTCTCCGAATCGGACGCCTTCACCAACCAGTCCACCGCCGCCATGGATCGCCTCAACGCCGTTTCCACCGCCATCGGCTCCAGCAGCCAGGTGATTTTCGACGAGGAGCATTTCGGCATCGCCGAATCCGGCAGCGTGGTTGGCCTGGCGCGCCGTTTCCGCCTGGGCGGCATGTTCATCGGGCTGGCCATCTGCGCCGCGCTGTTTCTGTGGAAGAGCGCCGCCGCTTTTCCTCCGCCCGCTCCTGCCGCGCCGGTGGAGCGCCTGGCCGGCCGCACTTCGCTTTCCGGATTGCTGACCCTGCTCCACCGCCATATTCCCCCTCGCGACCTGGCCGCCGTCTGCTGGCGCGAATGGCTCTCCACCCATCGCCGCGATGTCTCGCCCGAGCGTCTGCGCGGCGTGGAGACCGTTCTGCGCGACCGCGCCTCGCGGCCCCTCGAAGCCATGCGCGAAATCCAAACCGTTTTGCAGGCGAAAGGACCGCTTTGAACCTCGATCAATTCCAAACCGCCGTCGAAAACATCCTGGCCGGCATTCGCAAGGTGATTATCGGGCAGGATGAAGTCGTCCGCTATTCGCTGGTGGTGGTGCTCACCAACCAGCATGCCCTCATCGAAGGCGTCCCCGGTCTCGGCAAGACGCTTCTGGCGCGCAGCCTGGCCGCCGCGCTGGGCTGCGATTTCAAACGCATCCAGTTCACGCCCGACCTGATGCCCGCCGACATCACCGGCACCAACATCTTCAACCTGCAGCGCAACGAGTTTTCGCTGGTCAAGGGCCCGCTCTTCACCACCTTTCTGCTGGCCGACGAAATCAACCGCGCGCCCGCCAAAACGCAATCCGCGCTGCTCGAAGCCATGCAGGAACGCACCGTCACCATCGACCGCGAAACCCACCGGCTCTCCCCCAACTTCACCGTCTTTGCCACCCAGAACCCCATCGAATCCGAAGGCACCT
>JBEKYE010000511.1:0-3620 GCA_049511275.1 Bryobacteraceae bacterium | reverse complement strand
CAGATGCGAATGGCAACACGCTGTGGAAGCCCATGACGGCGCAGCAGATCTTCGATGCCAAGAACTCCGACGGCACACCCGCCGCCGGCAATGTTTTCGCCGCCGTCAACACCTTGTTGACCGCTCTCCAGAACAACGACACCTCGGCGGCTACAGCGTCCGTGGATTCTCTAAAAACCGCCGACGATTATCTAAACCAGCAGTTGGGTCTCATTGGCATCGCGGAAACCCGGGTGACGGACGCCACCAACGCGGCCTCCCAGTCGGTCACCACCGAACAGCAGAACCTCAGCACCCTGCGCGACGCCGATACGGCCAGCGACGCCGTCGAGCTGACTCAGTTGAATACTCAGGAGCAGGCTGCCCTGAGCGCGCAGGCCACCATGTCGCAGTACAACCTCTTTAGTTACTTGGCGTGACCCTCACGGAGAATCTGATGGCGGAATTTCAGTTCGATGATAAAACGCAGGACGGCCCGCAACTCGCGGCCAGTGCGGAGGTGTGCCGGCCCGAGTTGCTGTTGCCCGGCCAGGTTGAACTCGCGCGCCGGGCTTTTGAAAAGTTTCTCGGCGGCCTTGCCATGCTGTTTCCCGGCTACCTGTACCTGCCGGCCGAAATCCGGTTTGCCGGCGTGGCCCAGCAGCCTCTGACGCAGGCGCTGAGCGAAGCTCAGAGTGGCCCCTGCACGGTGTTCCTGGAACTCAGCTCCTTTCAAAACAGCGCTTACCTCGTGCTGGGCCACAACTTCGTCTGCACGGCGCTGGAGTTGCTGCTGGGCGCGCCCGCCGAGGTTACCGGAACGCCCCGTCAATCTCTGACCTAAGTCGACCTCCATGTCGTTCAGGGACTCGCCGAACAAGTTGTCGACGAACTGCGCGGCGCCTGGCAATCCACCTGCGGTGCTGCGTTGCGGCTGGTGTCCACGGATCCCGCGGAACGATTCGCCGGCGCGGAGCCGGATGGCCCCAGCGTCCTCGTCCTCACGGCCGAACTCACCCTGCGCGGGTCGGCCGATTCGATACGGCTCATGGTTCCGTCGGTTCTGGTCCGCCTGGCCTCCGAGCAGGTTCGGGAATCTGCCACCATAGCCGCGGCGGCCAATCGCCAGGCCCTGTTCGACGCGCTCGACGCGGCTTCTCTCGAGGTCGAGGCGGTTCTCCGCGCCGGCGACATTCGGATACGCGACCTGCTGCGGCTCCAGCCGGGGTCGATTCTGGCACTCCCCCGCAAAGCAGACATGCCCATTGAGGGCCACGTGAACGGAGTGGCCAAGCTCCAAGGGGAATTGGTCAATACGGGCAAGTCTCTGGGATTTCAAGTCTGGTCCTGGCCGGCCGCCGGCGATCCGTCCGAGGATTCGCTCCAGTCGAACTGACCCGCCAGGTGCATCAGGAGACTGATGCACACTCGGACCATGGGATCGGCCGGCTCCGCGTTCAGTACGGCCGGACATGCATTCAGCCGTGCCACAACCGCTTTGAGCAGCTCCAGGTTTTCTTCCTCCAGAGGCAGGGCGTGGGGAGCGGAGCAATAATCCAATCCCTTGGCCAACTCCTGCCGGAGCGTTGTTTCGTCACCGCAAACCCAGGCGCCCAGGATATTGCCCGCGTAGCATGCAGGCGCCGCCACCGGACCCGGATACAGATCGGCCATCAGTGTTCCTTATCGGCAGTTCCCATAAGAAGTCTTGGATTTCTTGGTATCTTCCCCGGTTGAAGCGAGAAGTTTTCCTAGAATTTCGGCGGCCGGTTACCGATGTGAACAGGGAGGCTTGCGATGATCTACGTGACCCGTCTCAATCACACATCCGTAGTCCTCAACGCAGATCTCATCGAATATGTCGAGACCACTCCCGACACGGTGATCAGCCTCACTACCGGTCAAAAGCTGATGGTGCGCGAGACCGCCGAAGAGATCGTCGCTCGGGTTGTGCATTATCGCCGGTCGATTCTGGCGCCGATTGATTCCCAGGAACGCGCACAATCTTGCGTGGGCCCAGCCGTGACAACTCCGACAGGAAGCTATGCTCATGGCGGAAGCTAAGATACTGAAACCGAAGAAGGTCGCCAGGGAACGGCCGGATTTCGCCAGCTTGGGTGGCCTGGTGGTGGGCGTGGGCGGCATCATGACGGGACTGCTGCTCGAGGGTGGCAAGGTAAAGGACGTTGCCCAGTTCACGGCCGCCCTGATTGTGTTCGGTGGCACGTTTGGCGCGGTCATGCTGACGACGCCGTTACCGGTCCTCCTCCGCGCCGCGCGCCAGTTGGGGTCGGTCTTTTTCGACCGCGCTCATACGCCGGACGCCGTCATCGAAGAGATCATCGGCTATGCCACGCAGGCGCGCAAGCAGGGCGTCGTCTCGCTCGAACAGCAGGCCGCGGCTATTCAGGATCCGTTTCTGCGCAAGGCGCTCAACCTGGCGGTGGACGGCATCGACATGAGCCAGATCCGCAGCATCATGGAGCTCGAAATCACTCTCATGGAGCAGGATGGCGAGATGGAAGCCAAGGTATTCGAGTCCGCCGGAGGCTATTCGCCGACCATTGGAATCATCGGCGCCGTGCTGGGCCTGATCCAGGTCATGAAGAACCTCGCCAACATCGACGAGGTGGGGCGCGGCATCGCCGTGGCGTTTGTAGCCACGGTTTACGGTGTGGCCTCGGCCAATCTGATGTTTCTTCCCGCGGCCAACAAGCTGAAAGCCCGGGTCCGGGAAGCCGTGCGCATCCGCGAAATCATGCTCGAGGGCGTGCTGTCCATCGTGGAGGGCCTCAATCCGAAGCTGATTCGAACCAAGCTCGAAGCGTATCAAGAGCGGCAGCCGGCCCCCAGCCGGAAGAGCAAAACCAAGGCCACGGTGGAGGTTGCCGGCAAACCGGTTTCCGCGGAAGGTTGATGTGGCGCGCAAGCGGCAACATCCCGAACATGAAAACCACGACCGGTGGTTGGTCTCATACGCCGACTTCATCACGTTGATGTTTGCCTTCTTCGTGGTGATGTTTGCCACGTCCCAGACCGACAAGGCCCGTGCCCAACAGGTTTCCGATTCCGTGAAGCAGGCTCTGGATAAGGGCGGGGTTGCGGCCGCCGTCCACGAAATTCTGGGAGGCACGGTGGATGAGAAAGGCAAGGGTAACGCCCAGAGAAGCCGGTCCCGCCGGCCGTAGCCGAGCTGCTGCCGTCGATGCAGTACTTAAGCCGGGAGCTCGAAGCCGAAATCCGCCAGGGCAAGATCGAAGTCCATCTCGAGCCGCGCGGCCTGGTGGTCAGCCTCCGCCAGGCAACCTTTTTCCCTTCCGGCGGAGACACCATCGATCCCAAGACTTACCCCGCCATCGAGAAAATCGCGCAAACCATCGGCGAGCTGCCGAACTCGGTGCGGTTGGAAGGCCACACCGATTCGGTCCCCATTCACACCGCGCGCTTCCGCAGCAATTGGGAGCTTTCGGCTGCCCGTGGCATTGCCATGATGGAACTTTTGGCCGGGCACTTTGAAATCCCGCGGCAGCGCATGGCAATCGCCGGTTACGCCGACACCGCGCCGCTCGATTCCAACGATACCGAGGAGGGCCGGGCGCACAATCGCCGCGTGGACATCGTGATCCTGAATCAGCGGGCCA
>JBEKYE010000510.1:0-3215 GCA_049511275.1 Bryobacteraceae bacterium | reverse complement strand
CAATCGCGCCCGGACAGCGGTCCAGGCGGATTACCGGGACATCCGCCAGCGGCTCGCGCGAACTCACGTGGTCCAACAGCAGATCTTTCGAATCGCGCACCAGGAAGGCTGGTCCGCCGGCGGCGCTTACCTCCACGTCAACCAGTTGCAGGGCCGCCGTGTTGTACGCCTTCAGGCCGCTCTTGGCGGAAGCGACCATGTTGCCGATGCGCAGCCCGGAAATCGGCATCTCAGGCAATCCCTCGATGTCGACGGCCACGCGCGCGCCGCGGATGGTCATGTTGCTGATAGCGACATTGCGAAACACTGGCGTGCGGTTGGTGACCGGCGCCTCGCCGCCGCGTACCTCGCCTTCCATGAGGTAGTAGTTGGTGACGTTGATTCCCTGGCCCACGTCGTCCATGGTCCAGTTGTCGAAGCGCACGTCCTCCACTCCACCACCGCGACTCCGGCTGCTCTTGATGCGCACGCCTATCTCGGTCCCCCGGCAGGTGATGTTGCTGGCCACCACGCGGCGAATCCACCCGGAAGTTTCACTGCCCAGCGAGACCGCGCCGTGCGCGTGGTGTACGTTGCATCCGGTGATGGTGATGTCCTGGCTGGGCCGGTTGACCCGCAGGCCATCGGCATCCTTCCCGGATTTGATCACGATGCCGTCGTCCCCGGTATCGATGGAACAGCCCGAAATGCGCACGTTGCGGCTGGAATCCACGGCGATGCCATCTGTGTGCACGCCCGGGTAGGTTTCGATGGTCACATCGCGAATCACCACGTTGTCCGAATACAGAAGATGGATGGTCCACATCGGCGAACCTGCGAAGCGCACACCCTCGATGAGGATGTTATGGCTGTCCATGGTGCGCACGAAGGAGGGCCGCAGTTCCGGCGCGGCCTTGCGGTAGTCCTCCTCGGCGGCCGGCGTCTTGACTTCCAGCAACTGCAGCAATCGCTCCCAGTTGGGCCCGTTGGCGCTGCCCGGGTCGGCGCCGGAGCCTTTGTCGCGCGGCATCATCTTCATCCATTCGGCGTTGTCGCTCGACAGCACGCCGCGCCCCGTGATGGTGACGTTTTCCAGGTTGCGCCCGCCGATCAGCGGCACCGGTGTCAGGGCTTCGATCCCTTGCTGCCTGCCCTGGGTGAAGGGCAGGCTCGCGGCCGGGAAGCGCAGCGTCGCCCCGGCGTCGATGTAGAGGATGAGGTTGCTCACCAGCTCGATGGGACCGGTGGTGTAGTTTCCCGCGGGAACGAAAACCGTTCCGCCGCCCGCGGCCTTGGCCGCCTGGATGGCCGCGCGGATCGCCTCGGTAGCGCTCGCCTCGCCGTTCGGGCGCGCTCCGTAATCGACAATATTGAAGAACGGACCAGCGCCCCAGGCGCACCCGGCCGCCAGAATCAGCAGCGCCGGCGCAAGGCGCCACGAGCATCGAAAAGCCACGACTTCAGCTTACAACCCTTCCGGGGCTGAGACCGTCAATGGTAAAGTAGGAGCGACCCAATGATACGAACCATAGTGAGCGCCGGCCTGGCGCTTTTCTGCTCTTCGATGGCCTTCGGCCAGTCAACCGCGGCTCTGCCGTCATTCGAAGTGGCGTCGGTGAAGGTGGCGGAGCAGCCTAAGCCCGACGCGCAGGGCCGCCTGTTTATTATGCGCGGGTGCCGCGGCGGGCCCGGGACCACCGACCCCGGAACGCTTACCTGCAACAACACGCCCCTGAAACAGCTCCTGGTCAAGGCGTATGAACTCAAGAACTACCAGGTGGAGGGACCGGCCTGGCTGGAAAGCGATGGATTCGACATCGTCGCCAAAGTGCCGGCCGGAACTTCCAAGGAGCAGTTCAACCTGATGCTACAGTCGCTACTGGCCGAACGTTTCAAAGTGGCTGTCCACCGCGAAACCAAAACACTTCCGGTGTATGCCCTGACCATCGGGAAGAACGGGCCGAAACTGAGAGAGGTGGATGCCGCAACCCTGGAGGCGAGCAAAGCCGCTGTCGCGGCCGCCGCCCCTGGCCGTGACGGCCCACCGCTCCCACCGCCTCCGCCGTCCGGCTCGATCGGCATGAGTTATAGCACCAGCGTGCCCGGCGCTCCAATGGGCCGCGGTGGCATGGCCTCGATGCCCAAAGGCCCGAATGCCCGCATGGGAATGATGGTCAACAACGGGTCTGTGGTCCGTACGCTCTCCGGCTACCTCACCATGACGCAGCTGGTAGGGGCTCTTTCGAATGCACTAGATCGCCCTGTAATAGATCTCAGCGAACTCACCGCCACCTACGACATCGATTTAACCTGGGTGCCGGATGGCGCCGACAACCCGATGGGAATGGTGAAGATGGCCGGGGCGATAGCAGGAGGGTTGGCGGGTGGCGGCGATGCTGGACGGGGACCCGCCGACACTGCCAGTGAACCCGGCCTCAACCTGCCGCAAGCCTTACAGGCGACCTTGGGGCTCAAACTGGATCAGCGCAAAAGCCCGGCAGAAGTTCTTATCGTCGACCACGCCGACAAGACCCCGACCGAGAATTGACTAAGCTGGTGCAGAAGGGCGAGGACCATCTAAAGGCGGCTGCGGCTAGGATTGGCTGCCCCACAGAAAGAAATTTGGCGGGTTTTCCTGCAATTTCGGGCGCCAACCGGCGTCTAAATGGAGAAGCGGTTTCGCACCGCTAGACCCCGGGGGCTGGGCTACCGCGTGGACACCAAGGAGATCAGTCCGATGCTGCGACCAATTGGAAGCGTAAGTCTTATTCTTTTCAACGTCGGTCTGGCCTTTAGCCAGCCTGCGGCGGCGCCGCCGGCCTTCGAGGTGGCTTCCGTCAAGGTGAATGCCGCCGGGACTAACGCAGGCATGGGACGCGGGGGGATGGGGCACGGGTTCGACTCGATCACACCGTCTCCCTCTGGCATCAGCATGATCAACGTCTCCCTGAAAACCGTGATCCAGTGGGCCTATCGCGTGCAGCCCGTTCAAGTCTCGGGACCCGGCTGGCTGGATGTGGATCGCTATGACGTGGTCGCCAAGGCTGCCGGTGCCGTGCCGGAAGATCAACTCCGGCAGATGATGCAAACCCTGCTGGCCGACCGCTTCAAGCTGGCCTTCCACCGCGAATCCAAGGAAATGCTGGCGTACATCATAACGGTGGCCAAGACCGGCCTCAAGATAAAGGAATCGACCACCGAGGGCGATATGGCGATCCAACCCTCCCCGCCGGACG
>JBEKYE010000509.1:0-3221 GCA_049511275.1 Bryobacteraceae bacterium | reverse complement strand
AATACGGGCGGCGGCACCGGAACTGCCGTGGTGGTTCCCACCAACAATCCCACCAACTGGTTTGCGTTTGCCGGCAATAACACGGGGGCGCAGAACTGCTTCTATGGTCTGAACGGGGTTACGCAGGCGTGCACCCTCGCCGCGTTCGACCCGCTCCGCGGGGATCCATTCTTCCAGCTCGATCTGCGGCTGTCAAAGAATATCAATTTCGGCGAGCGCATGAAGCTGCAACTGGTAGCGCAGGCGTTCAACCTGACCAATCGCGCCAACTACGGTGCCGACTTCAACGGCAACATAGCCAGCCCGTCGACCTTCGGCCACCCGGCCGGATTCATCAACCCGAGCGCCACTACCATTCCGCGCTCGCTCTGGGGCGAGTTCGGCCTCCGCTTTACCTTCTGAGACGCGGGGGGAAGGCCTTCCAGGCGGAAAGCCTTCCCCCGCCTACCAGTCGACCGTCTTGCCCGGCTCCAGCGCCCACACTTCAGTGGCAAGATCCGCCACCAGCTCGGCTAGCTGCGCCGGTGTGCCGGTGAGCGCCGGAAATGTTCCAAAGTGCATGGGGATAACTTTCGCCGTCCGGAGCAGCCTGCAAGCCACCGCGGCTTCGCGCGGGCTCATGGTGAAAAGATCGCCGATGGGCAAAAAGGCGAGGTCGGGGTGGTAGAGCTGCTCCACCAGGTGCATGTCGGAAAAGACGTTGGTATCGCCGGCGAAATACAACGCGCGGCCGCCCGGGAAACGCAGCACGTAACCGGCAGCTTCCCCGCCGTAAATCATCTTGTCACCGTCCATGATGCCGCAGCTATGCACGGCGTGGGTCATGGTGAAGGAGACGCCGCCGACCACCTGCGATCCGCCCTTGTTCATAGGACGAGTGTTCTTGACGCCCTTCGATTCGAGCCAGTGGCAGGTCTCATAGATGGCCACCACCTCGGGCGCAAAGCGCGCGGCTAGCGGCGGAGTGGAGTGGATGTGGTCGAAGTGGCCGTGCGTGATGCAGATGGTGTCAACGCGCTGGATCTCGTGGTGTTTGGGATAGGCAGGGTTGCCCTCGGTCCAGGGGTCCATGAGGATGACTTGGCCCGAGGGAAGTTCGAATTGGAATGAGCCGTGTCCAAGCCAGGTGATTCGCATAATCTCACTCGGAGTCTACCGCCGCCGCAGGTGCGCGGCAAGCCTGCACGTGCGACAGACAGCCGCCTACTGGTCCTTCACTTCGATCGTCAGTTTCTTCTGCGCCTTGTGCCCGAATTTCCCGGCCACCGTCAGCGTGTAGGTGGTCGTCTTGTCCGGCGCCACGAAAAACTGGCCGAAGGGAGCCGAATCCTCAATCGGTGAAAAAACCGGTGGATCGATGCTGACGTCTTTCCCGTTCTCGAATGCAAACGCCAGCGTGTATACGTGGCGGCCCTTCTCCACAACGTGTCTGGCGACGCCGAATGAGGTGATGCGGGGCAGGGAATCGGGGTCGGCCTGCACCCGGATGGTGAAGGAGGCGGAAACCGACTTCCCATTTTCGCCATCGGCGGTCAGCACGTACGTGGTGTCGCGTTTGGGCGCGGCCTCCACGCAGCGGTTGAAAGAGGCATAGATGCCCTGCATGGGCGGATCGATGGTCACCGACTTGGCATTCACCACTCCGTAACAAATCAACGTGCTCTTGCCCTCGTAGAGCACGCCGTCACGAGCGTAAAACTGGAGGATTTTGACATCCGTGCCGCCATAGGCGGCGTCGAAAGCGCTGGTGGCGGCGCCGGCCGCTGCGGGCTGCCCGGTAAAGCGCTTCTCCGCACTGTGCCGCGCGAGGAAAACGTAAAGCAGATACGCCAGAGCGATGACGGCGACCACTCGCAAAGGGATTTCCGCCCGGCGCAACACCTTCAGCATGGTCCGATGGCCTTACGCGCCCAGGATAGCATCGCGCTGTTAACCAAGGGCATCTTGCCGGGCCGGTCCAGCGATGTTATTTTCTTCATAAGGTTCCTTTCTACTAAACGTCAGGGTCCGCCGGAGGCGACACCGGCGGGCCCTCCTTAACTCCTCCCAGGCTACCCACTTTACAGCGTTGGCCTTTTCCCATACTCTCGAAAGGTGTCGTCTCCCCCTACCGCCGCCCGGGAACGTTTCCGCAGCCGCCGCATCTCCGGCTTCGGCGAATCGGTCATCCGTGAAATGACGCGCCTGGCCATGAGCCGGGGCGCGACCAACCTCGCGCAGGGTTTTCCCGATTTCCCCGCGCCCGCCGCCCTCAAACAGGCCGCCGCTCAAGCCATTGCCGACGACTTTAACCAGTACGCCATCACCTGGGGCGCCAAGCCGTTCCGCGATGCCATCGCCGCCAAATATCTCCGCACCTACGCCATGGAGTTCGATCCCGAACGCGAGATCACGGTCTGCTGCGGGGCCACCGAAGGCATGATTGCCTCACTCATGGCCGTGCTCGATCCCGGCGACGAAGTCGTGCTCTTCGAGCCCTTCTATGAGAACTACGGGCCCGATACACAACTCTGCGGCGCCGAGCCGCGCTACGTCCGCCTGCGCGAGCCGGACTGGAGCTTCGATCCCGGCGAGCTGCGCCGCGCCTTCACCCCGCGCACCAAAGCGATTGTGCTGAACTCGCCCAACAATCCCACCGGCAAGGTTTTCACGCGCGCCGAACTCGAATCCATCGCGGCGCTTTGCCGGGAGTTCGATGCCTTGGCCATCACCGATGAAATCTACGAGCACATCCTCTATGACGGCGCCGTCCACATTCCCATCGCCTCGCTCGACGGCATGCGGGAACGGTCCATCCTGGTCAACAGCATGAGCAAGACCTATTCGGTAACCGGCTGGCGCGTGGGCTGGGTGCTGGCCCCCCCGGACCTCACCGATTCCATTCGCAAGGTGCATGACTTCCTCACGGTGGGCGCCGCCGCGCCGTTGCAGCACGCCGGCGCCGTGGCGTTGGGCCTGGATGACGGCTACTATCGGGCCCTGTCCGCCGAATACGCTCGCCGCCGCGACCACTTGCTCACCACCCTGGAATCGGCCGGTTTCCGCTGCTTCCGGCCCGCCGGCGCGTACTATGTCATGACCGATATTTCGGCCTTCGGAGCCGCAACCGACCTGACTTTCGTTCGTTACCTGATCGACACAATCGGCGTCGCCGCCGTGCCCGGATCGAGCTTTTATGCACAAACCGGTGGAGGAGACCATCAGATCCGCTTCTGTTTTTG
>JBEKYE010000508.1:0-3221 GCA_049511275.1 Bryobacteraceae bacterium | reverse complement strand
AGCACCGCCTGCCCCACCACACCCGCACCGCACCGCAACACCACGCCCCGCCCTGCTACGCTAGTCGTTTGATGCGCCGAATTCCTGCCGCGCTCGCCGCGGCCGTTCTTCTTCTCTCCGCGGGCTGCGGATACGTCGGCGGCCCTTTGAAGCCGCTGGCGAATGTTCCCGCCAAGGTCGCCAACCTGGCCGCGGTCCAGCGCGGCTCCATCATCATCGTCCATTTCACGGTCCCGCAACAGACCACCGAGGCACGACCGATCGGCAAGCCCGTGAAGCTCGATCTGCGCATCGGCTCGACGCCCGAGCCTTTCAACCAGGCGCAGTGGCTGGACCACGCCAAACCGCTCGGCGGCATTCGCGTCGACCAGGGAATCGCCACGCTCGAAATCCCCATCGCGGAATGGACCGGCAAGCAAGCCGTCCTCGGCGTGCGCGTGGTGGGCGCCAATGGAAAAGACGCCGGCTGGTCGAACTATCCGGCGATCCGCGTGGTGCCCGCGCCCCAGGCGCCCGTCAACTTCAAACTCGACAACCGGGCGGAAGGCGTGCACATGAGCTGGTCCGGGAGCGGCAACCAGTTTCGCATCGTCCGCCGCAGCGGCTCTGCCGATGCCTGGGCCGTGGTGGCCACGCTGGACAGCCACGAGTGGACCGACACCAGCACCGAATTCGGCAAGCCGTACTCTTACGAAGTGCAGAGCCTGGTGGATGTAGGTGACCGGAAGTTCGCGGAAAGCGATCTCACGGCGCCCGGCGACATTACTCCCGTGGATGTCTTTCCGCCGGCCGTTCCCACCGGCCTGCGCGCCGACGCGGCGCCGGGTTCCATCGAATTGGTCTGGGACCGCAACACCGAACCGGATCTGGCCGGCTACCGCATCTACCGCTCCACCGGCGACGGCCCCTTTGAAAAGCTCGCCGAATCGAATGAGATTCCCAACTACTCCGACCGCGCCGTCGAGCACGGCAAGACCTACCGCTATGCCATCACCGCGTTCGACCGCTGCACCCCGCCGAATGAGAGCGAGCGCTCGACAGCGCTCCAAGTCACCTATCAATAGTGGCAACTCCAATTGACACAATTAAAAGCTGTTAATTTGAAATCCGTAAGCCTATTGGTGTATAAATGAACTTATGATCATTTCGATGCGGCCTCATGCCACCCGGCAGGAAATCGATCACGTTTGCGAGCGCATCCGCGAATTCGGCTACAAGGTGCACTCCATCGAGGGCGAAGAGCGGGTGGTGATCGGAGTGGTGGGAGTGGGCGACGTAACGGGCTGCCTGGAATCGCTCGAAGCCACGCCCGGCGTAGAGAGAGCCATGCGGATTTCGGCGCCCTATAAGTTCGTCAGCAAGGAGTTCAAGAGGGAACGCTCCGCCATCAAGGTGAACGGCCTCGAGATCGGCGGCGGCGAATTCATGGTGGTGGCCGGTCCGTGTTCCGTGGAGAGCGAAAAGCAGATCCTGGAGACGGCCGAAGGCGTGGCCGCGGCGGGCGCGCGCATGCTCCGCGGCGGCGCATTCAAGCCGCGCACCTCGCCCTACGATTTCCAGGGGCTGGAACTGGAGGGACTCAAGCTGCTGCGCAAAGCCAAGCAAGCCACCGGCCTCGGAATCGTCACCGAAATCATGAGCGACCGCGACGTGGAAATGGTGGCGGAGTACACCGACGTCATGCAGGTGGGCGCGCGCAATATGCAGAACTTCGCGCTGCTGAAATCGCTGGGCGGCTGCGGCCGGCCCGTGCTGCTCAAGCGCGGTATGAGCTCCACCATCAAGGAACTGCTGATGTCCGCCGAATACGTGGTGGCGCACGGCAACCCCAATGTGATTCTGTGCGAGCGCGGCATCCGCACGTTTGAAACCGCCACGCGCAACACCTGCGATATCGCGGCCGTGCCGGTGCTGAACGAACTGACGCACCTGCCGGTGATGCTCGACCCCAGCCATGCCACCGGCAAACGCAGCCTGGTGCCGGCGCTGGCGCGGGCGGCCGTGGCGATCGGCGCCGACGGCCTGCTGGTGGAAGTGCATCCCTGCCCGGAGAAGGCCGCCAGCGATGGCGCGCAGTCCTTGACGCTGGAGTCTTTCGCCGAAATGATGCGGTCTCTGGCCCCTTACCTTCGCCTGTGGAAGGAAGCGCGGGATTCGCAAGTCGCCCGTTCCGCCCTGCCTGTGTGATACTGCGGGTGTGGACTACAAACCACGGCCCTGGCAACTCATCCTGCTGATCGCCCTGCTATGCGGCGTCACGGTGGGAGGGATGGTGTGGTACCGCTCGCGCGCGCTCACTCCCTCCGCGAGCCTCCGGCGCATGCCCATGGAGGATACGCTGGTGCTGTGGATCGATTTCGCGGCGCTCCGCGGCGACGGCCTTCTGCAGTTGCTCGACGGCGCCAAAGCCGGACAAGATCCCGAATACCAGACCTTCGTCCGCCAGACCCGCTTCGATTACATGCACGACCTGGATTCCGTCATGGTGGCCTTCGCCCCGACGGGAAACTTTTTCCTGGTGAGGGGCCGGTTCGATTGGAAGAGCATCCAGAATTATGTGGAGCAGGTGAACGGCAACTGCGTGAACACGCTCTGCCGCGTGAAGGGAAGCGGACCTGACCGCCGTATTTCTTTTTTTCCGGTTCACCGCGACCTGATGGCCATGGCTGCCAGCCCCGATGACTATGCCGCCTTACGGCTGTCCAGCGCGCGCCCGGGGCCGGATCCGCCCGTTCCCAATGCGCCGGTATGGATTGCCTTCCCCGGCTCCTTGCTGAAGTCCGGCAAGAATCTGCCGGACGGCGCCCGCCCCTTCGCGCGCGCCATGGAAAGCGCGCTCAGTGTGACCATTTCCATCGCACCGGAGGGCGACCGCCTGGCGGCCCGCCTCGACGTGCGATCCAACAGCGACCGTGAGGCCGCCGCGGCCGCCGCGCAACTCACCGAAGCTACGCAGTTGTTAAGGAGCCTGATCGCGCGGGAAAACCTCAAGCCCAACCCCGCCGACCCCAGCGGCGTCCTGGCTGCCGGCGCCTTCCACGCGGAAGGCGCTCACGTGGCCGGCGTCTGGCCGGTTCCCCGCGAATTCGTACAGAACCTGTTAGGCACCCAGTAGTATCCGTTTTTTGGCCGGTGGATAGCTATATCGCCGCGCGCCGCACATGATATTTCTTATCCATGGACGTGGACATCCAAACCCAACTGGGGGAAATCGTCGCCGG
>JBEKYE010000507.1:0-3242 GCA_049511275.1 Bryobacteraceae bacterium | reverse complement strand
CATCGGGGGCATCTCGGCCAGAAATCTCTTCGGGCTCAACGTGGGCGGCGCGTTTTCGGCTCTCATGGCCTTGTGCATCGTCTCCACCGTCAGCGCGGAGGTGACCGTTGGGCCGCGCATCTATTACGCCATGGCGAAGAACCGCGCCTTCTTCGCCGCGGCCGCCCGGGTGCATCCGCGGTGGCGCACGCCGGTCGTCGCCATCGTCAGCCAGGGCCTCTGCGCCATGCTCATGACGGCCACTCCCTTTCCCGATTTGGTAATCTACATCGGCATGAGCCTCACGCTGTTCACCGTCTTGTCGGTGGCGTCGGTCTTTGTGTTTCGCCGCACCCGCCCGGGCTGGCAGCGCCTGCGCGCCCTCGATTTCGCCTGGCCGCTGATCCCCGCTTCCTATATTGTGGTGGGCGCCGGCATGGTGGTTTTCGGCCTCGTGCAACACCCCCTGGCCTCCATCAGCGCCTTTGCAACCGTCGGCGCCGGCGCGCTGGTCTATCGTTTCGGAATCCGCCCGAGGGGCATCTAGGGCATGCCGCCCGCCGCCCGCCGCGCCACGCGCGTGCGCTACTGGGTGATCGTGTTCGCTGTTCTCCTGGCGGTAATCACCTACATCGACCGGGTTTCCATCGCCACTGCCGCGCCTTACATCCAGCATGATGTGGGGCTCGACGATGTCCAGATGGGCTGGGCCTTCAGCGCCTTCGCGTGGGCCTATGCGCTGTTCGAAATTCCCGGCGGTTTTCTGGGCGATTGGATGGGCCCCCGCAAAGTCCTGCTGCGCGTGGTCCTCTGGTGGTCTTTTTTCACCGCCCTGACCGGATGGGCGTGGAGCGTGGTCTCACTCACCGTGACGCGTTTTCTCTTCGGCATGGGAGAAGCCGGCTGCTTTCCCAACCTCACCAAGGCTTTCACCATCTGGCTTCCGCCCGAGGAACGGGTGCGCGCCCAAGGCATCATGTGGCTGAGCGCGCGCTGGGGCGGCGCGTTCACGCCGCCGCTGGTGGCGCTGGTGATGGGGCGGGTGGGCTGGCGGCACGCCTTTGAAATTTTCGGCTGCCTGGGCGTGGTGTGGGCCGCCGCGTTCTGGTTCTGGTATCGCGACAATCCGCTTCACAACCCCAGCCTGAACGCCGCCGAACGTGAGTTGCTGCGCGACGAGGCCGCGCTGGCCGCCGGCCACACTCACGTGCCCTGGTTGCGCCTGGCTGGTTCCCCGCAGGTCTGGCTGCTGATGTGGCAGTATTTCTGTCTCTCCTACGGATGGTATTTCTACATCACGTGGCTACCCAGTTACTTGCAGCGCGGCCGCCACCTGCCGCTCGATTCCGCCAAGTGGCTGGCGGTGCTGCCGCTGTTTTTTGGCGGCTTGGGAAGCCTGGCGGGGCACTACGCCGCGGCGCGCCTGGCGCGGAGCGGGGGCAGCGTGGCGCGCGCCCGCCGCACGGTGGCATCCCTCGGGTTCATCGCCGGCGCCGGATTCCTGCTGCTTTCCACGTACATCGAATCTCCGCTGCTGGCGGTTCTGGCGATTGGCGTCTCGAGTTTTGCGGCCGACCTCTCCATGCCCTGTTCCTGGGCTGCCGCGATGGACATGGGCGGCCCTTGCGCCGGCACCGTTTCGGGCGCGATGAACATGTGGGGCAACATCGGCGGCGCGATTGCCGCCACCGTCAACGGCTATCTGCTGCGGTGGTTCCACGGCAATTGGAACGTCGGTTTTTACGTGTCGGCCGCCATTTACCTGGTGGCCGTGGTGCTCTGGAAGTTCCTGAACCCGGTGACGCCGCTGCTCCAGCCGGACGCGCCCGACGTGACCTCACTCGCTCGGTGAACCGGATCACTTGCCGCGGCGCATCATGGCGGGTCCCTCGGAAAGAAGAGAAAGCAGACCGCTCGCCCCTTAACCGCAATACGGTTCACTTTAAAGGGGGGCAGGCATTTCGACAGACTTGGTTGATGCGGCGGCGCGACCGGGGGTCGCGCGAAGACTGACGCGAAGAACAGATATAGGGCGCGATAGAGGCGCTCGCGCGCGGCTCGAAGCCTCCATCGGGCGGCGGATTGTGCGACGGCGTGAAGTCCACCCGCTATAGGGCTGATGCATCGCGACCACCGCGCTTCCGTCGGCGCCCTGTCCCACCTCCACCTGTCCGAATCGCAGCGTCTCGATGAGCTTCCGTGCCGCTCCGGGGTCGCGTTGTTTCCCCGCAATCACGAAGCCCCATGGCCTGGTCCGCTCGGTTTGCCTCTGTTCCACGCGGTAGAAATTCCGCAATAGTTCCGTGCGGTGCAGCGCCGCGTTGTAGAGCAGCGAGTCCCATGCAATGGTCAGCGTGAGGCGCACGATTTTCGTCGTCGCCAAATGTATCAGATTTGAGACATCGGATTCGCTGGAACCATCCGGGCCGCCGGATTACTCCCGACAAGTCGTTAGCGCCGGGAATCTCGATTCAGGGGCTCAGCTCCGCCCTTTTTCGCCCTACTCGATGTCAACGCCGCGGGCCGGCGAGTTTGAGCGCCCGCCGACAAGCCCCGGCACGCGCGAGCAGCCACCGTCCACAAATTGAGGTTCCGCAACACCGGTATCTGACGCCGGGCGCTGGTACCGGAAGAGTACTATCCCAGGTTCCAATTCGAATGGAATTGGTCGATGATGTTTCTGCGGCCCCAGCAGTCGCCAACTTCGGGTACGAGCACTAATCGACTTGCCTAGGGCCACCGCCCTTGAGGCAAGGAAAGATGCGACAACGATGGACCGCTAAGGCGGTGGCTTTGAAACGGACCCAAAGCGCATGCCCGCGGTGCGGTGCCTGGTCGTCGGCGGAGCGCTGCCCCCAATGTGGTGTGCATAAGCTCAGCATGGGATTCAGCCAGATCCGGATCGAAGATCGGCCGAAAATAGCCGCTGCGGGCCGATAGCCGCCGCGGTGTCAAACGCGAGCGGCCCGGCGGCCGCGGCGCGCCCGCCCGACTCCCGTGCACGTGCGAGGTGGAGCCGAGCGGCGTTGCTCGTGCTCTGCACCGCCGCTCACGGTCGGGTCGCGCCGGCTCGGCGCAAGCGCGGCACCCGGGAGCAGCAACGCGGCGCGCTCTCCTCCGCGCGCAGACGCGCCCGTCACCGGAGGGACCGGCGGCGGTGAAGCGGCGCCCGATCAAACCACACGCGCCGCGATTGGCCTTCGCAATTACCGGCCCGTGGCGCCGCTTCTTGCACGCCGCAGGATCGTTTCGGTCTCGTCCAG
>JBEKYE010000506.1:0-4655 GCA_049511275.1 Bryobacteraceae bacterium | reverse complement strand
TGAGATCGTATATGTCTTCAATGCGCGATTAGGTTACGTGAGCGCCACCTCCGTCACCGCAGCCCCGGCTTTGCTGCCGCGCGTTAGCGTCGCGGCGGACGGCACGTACGCCATGGTCGGTTACACGCTTTTGTCGGCCCCCGCGCCCCTGGGACCCTACTGCAACATCGTAATTCTGGGCCGTTATCCGAATAGCCTCGCGTCCACCAACGTCACCGGCCACTCCATCGATTCCAAGAACAATCTGATCTACGCACAAATCCCCGATGTAACCCAGCCACTTGGCCCACCATATACCTCCACGACCACGTCGGCAGGTTCGACGTCCTCCGCCGGCCTGCCGACAATTCTCCTCATGGATTCCGACAACCTAACCGTCAGGGATCGCATCCTGATTCCCGAGAACATGGTGGGGCGGGCCGTGCTGAATGCGGCGGCGACTGTGCTCTACGCCATTTCCGACAGCGGCGTGATGGTGCTGCCGGTGGGATCTTTGAACAGCTATCATCGCCTGGCTTCGGCGCAGGAAGACGTGCTGGTGCAAACCACTTTCTGCAACCGCAGCCAGGCGTCGCAGCCCTTGACGATTACCGATCCGGGCGGCGGCCACACGGATTTCGCCATTACTCCGAGCCAGAGCGGCGTGACCATTACGCCTTCTTCGGGCACCACCCCCGCCACCGTGCAAGTGACCATCGATCCGGCAAAATTCCCGGCTCTCGGAACCACTGTCGTCTCGCTCGCGTTCAGCTCGGTGTCCGCCATCAACGTACCCAAACCCGTGCGTCTGCTCGTGAACAACCCCGACGTGAACCAGCGCGGCACCATCGTGGATGTGCCCGGCGTGCTCACCGACATCCTGCCTGACACCGTGCACAACCGTTTCTACATTCTGCGGCAGGACCTCAACCAGTTGGAGATCTTCGACGGCACGAGCAACCAGAGGATTGTGGCACTGCGGACCGCCACCACGCCCACCATGATGTCCTTCACCATCGATCAAAAATACCTGCTGGTGGGCCACAACGATTCTCAACTCGTGACGAGGTACGACCTCGACCAAGTGCAGCGGGTGGGCTCGGTGGTCCTGCCCCCCGGCCACTATGGGTTGTCCATCGCCCAATCGAACGCTCTGTTGGCGGTCCTGGCGCGCGACGAAGGCACTGCGGTCGGAACGATCGATACCGTCGACCCCACCTTCTCTACCCCTGCGTGCTATGGCGCCACCGCGCTGGGAACGTTGGGGATTTGGTTGAATTCCCAGCCAACGTATCTTCACGGCATGCTGGCTCCCTCCCCCAACGGCGCGTGGATACTCTTCGCCACGCCGGGTGGGCAAGTGGCGCTGTATTCGGCCGATGCCAACACTTTCACGGTTGGGCGCCAAGATCTCAAGTCCCTGTCGGGCGCCGTGGCAGCATCGTCCTACGACACCTTCGTCATCGGCAATAACGTACTGAACGCATCCTTGGTGCCGCAAGGGGCCTTGGATCCATCGTACGGCACCTCCGCCGGATTCTTTTTTACAGGTCAGGGAGGCTACCGGATGACGGCGTCGAGTGCTTCGAGTCTGGGCGTGATTCAGAACCTGCCCGCCCTGACTGGTAGTGCCGTGCAGCCCACCCCAACGGTGGAAGCTCCGATTCTTCCGTCTACCACCAACCCCTTCACGCGCACCGTGGCGCCCATGCTGTCGGCCGGGACCGTAATCGCCATGACCGTTTCCGGCTTTACGGTGCTCTCGGCCAATTACGCCGCCGCGACCGCGCCTCCGGCCATCAGCAAGGTGTCCAGCGCCGCCGATGGCTCCGCCTCGGTAGCCGCGGGCGGCCTCATCAGCGTGTACGGCTCGCAGATGAGTCCGGTGAATGTCGCCACCTCCCAGATTCCGCTGCCTACGGCGCTCGGCGAATCCTGCCTCACGGTCAACGGCACGCCCATCCCGCTGCTGTTCGTTTCCACCGGCCAGATAAACGCCCAGTTGCCGTTCAACGTGACGGGCAGCGCCACCATGTCGATCCACACTCCGGCCGGCATCAGCAATAACTACAACTTCACCATCCAGGGCGCCGCCCCCAGCATCTTCATGTCGGGTACCGCGGGTCCGGAGACCGGCCTCGCCACGATCGTCCGGGCCGACGACGGCCAACTGGTGACGCCCACGAATCCCATTCACTATGGCGACACCATAGTGATCTATCTCACCGGCATGGGGAGCATCTTCCCGGCCGTGAGTGCCGGACTGGCCGCGCCCATGAGCCCGCTCTCGAACGTCACGGATGCGCCCACTCTCACTTTGGGTGGGAGCCCGCTTACGCTCCTGTATGCCGGCCTGGTGCCGGGCGAAATCTCGGGGCTGTACCAGATCAATGCCACGGTTCCCTTCGGAGTGCCGCAGGGGCTAAGTATTCCCCTGGTCATCAATCAGGGCGGCGGCTCAACCACGCTGTATGTGCGCGTCGTCAATTAACAGGAGAAACCAATGAGAACGCTTGGAGCATCGATTTTGTGGATGGCGGCGGCGAGCGCCTGCTGCTTTGGACAGCAGTGGGAATTCGGGGGGCTCGGCGGCGCCGGCTTCCTGAGCAACGTGAACGTGTCGAGCCCTTACGGCTCGGCCACCGCCGGTTTCCAGACCGGCCTGGCAGCCGGCGCGTTCTTCGGCCAAAACCTTTACGCCCATATCAGCGGTGAATTGCACTACGAGTACTTCCAGAGCGGCCTGCACATTAAGAGCGGCGGCCAGGAGGCCACTTTTTCCGGCAACGCGCACGCGTTGCATTACGATGTCATCCTGCACACCAACAAGAAGGGATCGCGCACCCAGTTGTTTGTAGCGGTGGGCGGCGGGATGAGAATCTTCCGCGGCACCGGAACCGAGGAAGCCTACCAACCGCTCTACCAATTCGGCTACCTGAGCAAGACCCAGCAACTGAAACCGATGGGGGACGTCGGCGCCGGCGTGCGCTTCACCTTGGCTCGCAACGTCTACCTGCGGACCGAATTCCGCGATTTCATCAGCCCCTTTCCCACGCAAGTGATCGCTCCGGCGCCGGGCGCGAAATTTGGCAGCATTTTGCAGGATTTCGTGCCCATGGTCGCCCTTAGCTACGAGTTTTAACTACGGTCCGGTTCTGACTCTTCCGACCAGGCCGCGGCCCCCCGCCGCGGCCTCTTTTTGTTCTGGAGCGCCGTTCGGCACGCCATCCACTTGCGTTATCGTAGCGGTAGGATGCCCGAGCCTCTCATTCGCGCCCGCGATCTTTCGAAAGTCTATCGCTCCGGCGACGCCGAGCTGGTGATTTTTTCCGGCCTTTCGTTTATTTCGTTAATCGACATGCCTATGGCAGTCACGTAGGCGCCTCGCAGAGTCAACATCTTGTTTTGGGCCGGAACTTTTAGAGGGGACGTCCCGAACTCCGCGTCGAATCGCATCCGCTAGCGGGGATTCAAAACGATGTCGTAGCGGTTGCCAGAAACGCCGTTTTCGGACGTGATTTCGGCGAACTGGAACGGGCCGAGCGGCGTGGGAGTGAAGCGGCTGGTTCCGAAACGGAGGTGTTCCATGTCGAGGTCGCGGCCCAGATCCACGAGGAGATCGTAAACGCCAATCCTGATGAAATGGATAGTCGCGCTGGAGTTCGGTGCGATATACACGGCGCGCACGATGGTGCGGTTGCGGCTGACCAGCTTGACGATGGCTTCGAGATCGCTGTGATTGGAGAGACGCAATGCTCCGGCTCCGCCGCGCCCAGCGGGAAGCAGGTCGGCGCCGCTTGCGGGCGGCGGGGCGACCGTTTTCTGTGCCTGCGACTCCGCCGGCGGCTTGCGCTCTAGGCGAATGTGCGGAGCGGGCTCGGACGCGACGCTCGCCTCAGGCGCACTGGTGCCGGCCGGCTTCCAAAGATCGATCACGTCGCCGTTGGCCCATTCGGTGAGCGTCTCGGCGGCGCTGCGGACATCGCTCGAAGCGTCGAGGATGCGCGAGGGCGTGAGGATGCGTGGCTGGAAGGCCCGCGACGCGATCAGATCCGAATCGAACACCGGAACCCGCAGCAGCGGGAGGATCTTGAAAAGGGCTAAGAAGGGCGCGGCCACCAGAGCCGCAACCAGCACCGTCTGGACGAGCGAATCCGGTCGCCGCCGCCTGCGGTAGGCGGGCGGCGGAGCCCATGCCGGTTCCGGTGGCGCGCATGGCGGCTCTTCCGTCGCCGTGGCCGTCGCATTGCCTGCGGTGCGCGTGGCGCCCGCGGCGGCTGGAGCGGGGCGGTAGTTCTTCAGCGTGGCGTAGGCACGGTTGACCTCTTGGAAATGCTTCTCGGCGATTCGCCGCAGGTGCTCATCCGATTGAAACCGGTCGGGGTGCCAGACGCGGGCTAAGTCGAGATAGGCCTGACGGATGGCCTCGGGGCCGGCATCCGCGGGTACTCCCAGGATCCGCCAGCAGTCTTCCGTATTCATGCTCTTCCGTTTGGTGTCCTTGATTACTGTATGGGATCGGCCATCCTGGAACAAGTTGACTAAGGTTAGCTGACTACGGTCCGGTATCTCTGACTCTTCCGACCAGGCCGCGGCCCCCCGCCGCGGCCTCTTTTTGTTCTGGAGCGCCGTTCGGCACGCCATCCACTTGCGTTATCGTAGCGGTAGGATGCCCG
>JBEKYE010000505.1:0-3261 GCA_049511275.1 Bryobacteraceae bacterium | reverse complement strand
GGCGTCACCGTGGCCGTGCAGTAGCTCGGACGCAACAGCAGTCAGTGAGCGGCGGCGCCGCAACCAATGCGAGATAAGGCCAAGCGTCGACACGAGTGTCGACGCGGCACGCACGAGTGCGTGCGCCACGAGAGCGAAGATTCAGACACCCTGTAATGCGGAGAGCTGTCATCCAGGCGAGGCTGCGGCATCGTCTTCGCCCTGCTGAATCCACCTCCGCACATTCTCCGGACTCCAGGTGAGAGCGTCGCGAACCGACCCAAGAGGCATACGGGGACCGATCAGCACGAGGTCGAGTCCTGCAGGCTTGGGGGGTTTCCGACCCAGCAGGCGAACCACGCGGACGGCCGCGCGCAGCGAACGCGAAGGCATCAGGGGCAGCACGTTCACCGCGATGACGCGGGTAGCGCCCATTTCGGCCGCGGCCCAGACCGGCAGGACGTCGAGCAGACCTCCATCCACGTAGAGTTTGCCGCCGATGCGGACGGGCGGGTACCCGAAAGGCAGGGCGCAGGAGGCCATGAGATGCTCCGGGGTAACCTGGCCGTGGGGTACCCGCACCAGGCGGAGCCGTGGAACCTCGACCAGCGTGAGGGAATAGGGCACGCGAGGCTTGAATCGCAAGTACCAGTCCCGCACCTGCCGGTCGAGCGCGGCGGGATCGAAAAGGCCATTCCAGGGGACCAGGGGCAAGCGCCGCCTCATCAACAGGGCGGTGGCAGGATCGCGCCACATGGCCAGCAGATCGGCGGGGGAACATCCGCCGGCGATGGCCCATCCGTTAAGCGCACCGACGGAGGCGCCCACTACCAGATCGACCTCGAAACGTCGCGACAGCACGTTCCAGGCGCCGGCCTGATAGGCGCCAAACATTCCGCCCGCCGAGAGGAGCAGCGCACAGGGCATTGGCCGTCACCACCGGTCGATGTAAATGGGATTCGCGGGGGGCTTGCCTTCACACCAGTAGTGGTCGAAGTCGGTGATGCCGGCCAGAGTGGTGAGCGCGGTCTCGTCGATCCACTGGCGCCCGGTGCAGGTTCGGGGTTCCTGGGCGAAGATGGCCAGCGAGGCGTCGCATACGATCTCCGGGGTGCGCCACTGAGAGCGATCCGCCATCTTCCAGGCGATCGAGGCCTGGGTTTCAATGATGGTGCGCGGCCAGAGCGTATTGCCGGCGATGTTGTCACGCTCGTGCTCCGCGGCCACGCCGAGCGCGACACGAGCCATCCCGAGTTTGGAGATCATGTAAGCGACTTTGCCGGGCGAAGGCCGGCTGGTAAGCTGCGGGCACATATTGAGGACATGCCCCCACTGCTGCTTCACCATGTACGGCAGAGCGTAATAGCAGGCGATATAGGCGGCGCGGGCGTTGACACCCAGCATGAGGTCGAAACGCCTGGGAGGGGTCTGGAGGATGGGCTCGGTCCAGATGGCGCCGGCGTTGTTCACCAGAATGTCGAGGCGGCCGAGTTCGGCGGCCGTGCGCTCGATCAGGTTGCGAATGGCGTCCTCATCGCGGACATCGGTGGGGAGGGCAAGCGAACGCCGTCCCATGGCACGGATGGCATCCGCGGTTTCATGGATGCTGCCGGGCAGGCGCTCGGTGGACTGCTCGCTCTTGGCGGCCACCGCGACATCCGCGCCTTCCCGGGCCAGGCGGATTGCCAAAGCCCTGCCGATGCCGCGGCTGGCTCCGGTGACCACCGCGACACGGCCGCGCAGGTCGGGATGAAGGACGGATCTGGATTCGGGCATACTCTACACCGATACCGGTTGCGGCTGGAAGAACGCTCCCTCGCGGTCGTGCGACAAGTCGTGCGACAAGTCGTGCGGCAAGTCGCGGCTCGGATCGGAGCCGGGCCCGGAGGGCACCCCGTTAGAAGGCGTGGGAAAACCGTTGAGATCGCCGGGTTGACGGACGGAAACGTCTGTCTGAGTTTGGAGAATCGCTCCCTGACGGTCGTGCGACAAGTCGCGGCTCGGATGGGGCGCCAGAGGTTCGACCGGCCCGGCGGGCTTAGCGGGCGTGGTCCGTTTTGCCGGCCGCGGTCTTGCGCCGCGGGGCGTGCTGGTGCGCGGCGGTGCGCTCTTTGCCCGGGCGGCTTTAGCAAGCTCTTCGAACGAGACCCGGATGTAATCGCGCAGGCGCGCGACGTCGGGCGCCACGTGGGCGTCGGCGGTCAGACCGAAGAACAGCTTGCCATCGTAGCTTTGCACGGCAACCCCCAGCCCCAACTCATAGCCGGTAGGCACGTGCGGATAAGATGCCACCAGACGCCGCCCCACTGTATAAAGCGCCGAGCGAGGACCGGGCACGTTGGTGCAGATCAGGTTGAGCAGCGGAAGCGGCAGCGGAACCAACGGCAGGCCGCGCCAGAACAGCTCCTGCACGGGGGCCGGAGTGGCGCCCAGGCAACTGGCGAAGATGGCGATCATCTCGGCGGCGCCAACGCTCTTCATGATTTCCATCCTGGTGGCTACGGCGTGCAGCATCTCTACCGGGTCGCGCACATCCAGCGGCAGGACCACCGGGAGAAAAGTGATGCGGTTCCCGAGGGATTCGCCCTGCTCGTCGCCACGCAGATTGACGGGACAGACCACACGCAGGAACCGGCCCTTGACCTTCCCCCCATGCAGCCGTATGTAACGCGCGATGGCCCGCACCACTACGCTCAGGATGCAATCGTTCACCTTGCCGCCCAGGGCGGCGCGAATCGCCTGCACCTGGCTGAAATCGACTTCCGTCCAGCAGAATTTGCGGTCGCCCGAACAGGGCTTGTTGAAGGGGAACCGCTCGGGCGGCTTCAGCAGTTCCGGCAGCAGGGTTGTCAGTTCCTGAAGGGCGTTCTTCCCGCGGTCGCTGAGCAGCCCTTCGGCCAGGCCGAGCAAGCCCGCCTCGGCGGCGACCACGTTTTCCAAAGCGCTCTGGACTGCATTGCCGACTTGCTCCGCCAGCGAATGCTCGGCGCGCGGGACCGCCGCAGGGCGAGTTCGCGGCTTGCGGATGGCGTGGGAACCCTCGGGAGTGGGGTCGAGCATGATCTTCAGCAGCGCCGCTCCGGCAACGCCGTCGGCCAGCGCGTGATGAATGCGCGCGATCAAGGCGCCGCGCCCGTCCTTCAAGCCATCCACGATGTGGACTTCCCAGAGCGGCTTGCCGCGGTCCAACACCTGGCTGAGCAGACGCCCGGCCAGCGTCTCGAGCTCGGCTTCCCCGCCCGGCGCGTCCAGACGCACCCGGAAGATGTGGCGCTTGATGTT
>JBEKYE010000504.1:0-3273 GCA_049511275.1 Bryobacteraceae bacterium | reverse complement strand
CGTGCCGCGCGAAGTCAATCCAATAGTTCACGGTCGGGAAAAGACGATTCGGCTGATCATGCGACAGGCGCTCGCCGCCATGCTCTGACGACCTCGGCGTGTAGTTGGCGCAATATTTCCACTGTTCGACAGACCAACTCGGTCCCGAAGACATCCGCGAGTACATTGCCCACCTGTGCAGCCAGGTCGTCGATGTGCCCGTCCGGATAGCTGCTGGATGACGGCGTATCCCGAAGGGCGGAATGCTCACTAACGGAGAGCGCCGTCTCTCCATTTCACGCTGAACCAGCACAGTCAAGGTAGCGATTGTGTTAAGGTTTCGAATTTTGGGGCGGAGTTGTCCACAAGGCTAGTTGGCCATAAAGTGGGCGCTAAGTCGATGAAATTCTTCCATGCTACTACATTTCTTATCGTCAACCTCACACGTGAGTACCCTGTTTTCGGAACTGGGCGTTGGGTAAAGAGGACAGACGCATTTTCCACCCCCAGACACCTCAGGTTTCACGGGTTCATGACGCCTTCAACTTTTCGATGGCCTGGTCAATGCGGCGCAGGCAGGTCTCGCGGCCAAGCGCTTCGAGGGTTCCAAACAGCGGCGGAGCGGTCTTGCGGCCGCAGACGGCGACGCGGATGGGCTCGAACATCTGGCCGGGCTTGATGCCCTGCTCGACGGCGGCGGCGCGCAAAGCGGCCTCGAGCGCGTCGTGCGAGAATTCAGCCGCGGCCAGCACCCGGGCGGCGCGTTCGAGCACCGCGAGCGCCAGCGCTCGATCACCCTTCTTGGGGATGAGCTCGGCGGAATCGTAAGGCGCCAGGGTTTCCGCAAAAAAGAAATCGGCCACCGTCAGCGCGTCGGGGAGCAGACGGATGCGCTCTTGAATCAGGCGCGTGATCTGCAGCATCTTGGGCGGGTCGATGGAATGGCCGGCGGCGCGCACGACGGGCAGCAGACGCTCCGAAAGCTCTTCGGCCGGCATGGTGCGGATGTGCTCGGCGTTGAGCCACACGGCCTTGGGATCGAACGGATCATCTTCCTTGAAATTGACGACGGCGTTGGAGCGGTTGATGCCTTCGAGAGAGAAAGCGTCGATCAATTCACGGCGGGTCATCTGCTCGCGATCGTTCTTGGGAGACCAGCCCAGCAGCACGATGAAGTTGACGAAGGCGTCGGCCAGGAAGCCCGCGTCGCGGTAAGTGGTGACGCTGACCACGGGGCCGTGGCGGCGCTTGGAGAGCTTGGTGCCATCGGGCGCGACCAGGAGCGGCAGGTGGGCGAACTGCGGCGGGGCGGCGCCGGCGGCTTGGAAGATGAGGACGTGCTTGAAGGTGTTGGTGAGATGGTCCTGGCCGCGGATGATGTGGCTGATGCGCAGGTCGGCGTCGTCGGCGCAGGAGGCCAGGTGGTAGGTGGGCATGCCATCGCTGCGCACCAGCGCGAAATCCTCGATATCGGCGGTGGACTTGGACTGATCGCCGTAGACGGCGTCGGGGAAACGAACGGTGTGTTGGGTATCGCGCGGCACGCGGAAGCGCAGGGCGAATGGTTCGCCGGCGGCGGCGCGGCGGTCGCTTTCCTGGCGCGGCATGGCGCGCATATCGGCGTTGAAGAGCCAGGTGCCCTGCGCGCCGGATTTTTCGGACTCGCCCGTATGGGCGGGAGTGAAATCGCGATAGGCCAAGCCTTTCTGGTAGATGGCGTCGGCCACCTGGCGGTGCAAGGCGAGGCGCTCGGACTGGCGGTATTCCTCGTCCCATCCGAGATCGAGCCAGCGCAAACCCTCATATATAGAGGTGAGCGAGGCTTCCGTATTGCGTTCGACGTCGGTATCGTCGATACGCAGGATCATGGCGCCGCCGTTGCGGCGGGCGTACAACCAGTTGAAGATGAACGTGCGCGCGCTGCCGATGTGCAGGAAACCAGTGGGGGACGGCGCGAAGCGGACTCTGAGCATGGGAAATGCCAGTATAACGCGCTGCTGAAAAGGGCTTGGCGAGGGCGACGCGGCGGGTGGGGAAATTCGGTCTCACGAGCGAGGATGTTTGGGGGTTGCGTAGCCTGTTCGCGAAATTCGGCTTAGGGCGGATCCGGCAAGAAAGCCGAGCGCGACAGCGGCCACCAGAGAGCCTGTCAGGTGCCGGCGAGCAAACCTCCGCAAGCCGTTGAGTACATCTCTCAGATCATGATCTTCGATGTATGATGCCGTAGCATCCAGCCGATCGGCTGCGCCGGTGGTGAGGTTGTCGATTGCCTCGGAGCCCTGGCGTCCGGTGGCGCGAACGGAGGAGGCAGCGGCATGAAGCGCGCCCCCGGTTCCATCTCGCGCGTCATCCAGTCTCCTGCCGGCGGATCGGACCAACTCGTCGAACGACTCTTTGGCCTCTTTGCCAAGCGCCGAAGCCGTTTCCGTTACTGTCTTTAAAGTGGTCAAGATGTTCCTCCAAGGTCTGGGATGGCTGGCCTGCACAGCCTCCATCAGGAAAGGCAAGGCACGTTTGCCTCCATTGCAATCGGACAAGCAGAGTCACCGGGCGACAACGTGCTGAAGCTGCCAAAATTGCACGCTCGGAGGCAATGTCTGCACCTGGCGGTGTGCATTTTCCGCCGTTCCGTCTCTGCCGGGCCGGACAGGGATGTTGGCAGAGCGCGTGCTCAGTGATAACCTGTCGAGAGCGGCCAGGGAAGGTGCGTTGAGCCGATCCTCCGACTCCTCCCGAAAAAAACAATGCCCCCCATTCCGCTCGATGAGATCAGGTCAGACCCCGGGCCCCGGGCGGCTGTTGTAGTTGCCCATCCGGACGACGAGACGCTCTGGTGCGGCGGCTACATACTGACCCATCCGGAGTTTCTTTGGCGCATCGTGACCTTATGCAGGGCAGGGGATCCGGACCGCGCGCCGAAGTTTCGCCGGCTCTTGCAGCGATTGGGGGCGGAGGGTGAGATGGCGGATCTGGACGATGGGCCGGACCAGGCGCCGCTCGCCGCCGAGCAGGTTCGGGAGACCATCGTCCGGCTACTGGGTGGAACCAGCTACGACTTGATCTTGACCCACGGCCCGCAGGGCGAGTACACGCAACACCGCCGGCATGCGGAGTGCTGCCAGGCGGTGGTGGAGCTTTGGCGATCGGGCGGTATCGATGCCAAGCGATTGTGGCTGTTTGCCTATCAGGACGGGAACCGGGCGTACCTGCCCCGGGTCCGCTACGATGCCGACCGGCGGGACGTGTTGGCGGACCACGTCTGGCTCGAAAAGCGCCGGCTGATTACGGATCTTT
>JBEKYE010000503.1:0-3276 GCA_049511275.1 Bryobacteraceae bacterium | reverse complement strand
TTATAGTACCGGCCGCCGGTTTCTTCGGAAAGCTTCTCGAGCAGCTCGCGGTTCTGCGAGGTATGGAAATTCTCAGCTACGCCGTCTTCACGGCGGAAGGTCAACATATCGTGGCCAAGCGCTTCCTGCTCGCGCCCGGCGATGATTTCGGCCACGTACGAGCCGGGCTTCTCGGCGGTCCATTCGCCGCTGTAGACGCCCTCTTCGAGCGGTTGCGGGCCGAGTTCGAGGGTAGCCGTTGTGCCATCGGGGCTGATGAAACGGGCCTGCACTTTGGCGTTGGAGACGGGCTGGTATTCCTTGTCGCGGACTTCCACGCGAATGGGGACGCGGGTATCGTCGGAGAGAACCTGTTTGGGCGTGCTGGAGACCACCTGGCCGGGCGTTTCGTTCACCAGGTAGCGGAACATCTGCTGCCAGAACGTGGCGTGAGTCTTGTCGTTGTGGTCGAGCCACATTTTCCAGCGCCAGCTTCCCTGGGTGGCGAACAGGGCGGTGCGGCCGCGGCCGTAGTTTTCGGTGACCAGAAGGGGCTGCCTAGGTTTGCCGGAGGGCAAGGAGTAGAGCAGGGTGCTGGCGCCGGGCTTGGGTTCGCCGACCTCTTGATAATCGGCAACCTGCGGGATGGCCTTCCAGCGGGCGGCGTTCCTGGCCGGGTCGTCATCCAGGCGGCAGATGGTGCTCTGCGCGCCCTGCGGAGAGAGCTCGACGCTGGTGAAAACGCGGTGGAAGGTGCCGTTGTGGGTAGGCAGGCGGGTGGGAACCAGATCGGCGAGGGGCGAGCTGGGATAGCCGCCATCGGAAAGCGTGGCGCGGCCGGCGAGCAAAAGCAGACCGCCGCCGCGGCGATCGACGAAATCGCGGATCAACTGCTGCTGCGTGGGCGTGAAATAGTTGGCTTCCACGCTGCCGATGATGAGCCCCTGAAAGGGGAAAAGCTCTTCGGCTTTGGATGGGAAATCCTCGAGCTCGTGCTCATTCATGCCGGCCGGGAACTGGTGCAGGATGTTGTTCTGGGTGGTGCGCACCATGCTGGCGAGTTCGATGTCGTCGAAATCGTCGAAGGCGCGGCGGATGAATTTATACTCCCAGCGCGGCTCGCCTTCAAAATAAAGGATGCGCGGCTTGCGGTTCTGCACGTCGACCAGGCGCGTGACGGTGTTGTTGAGCGGGTTTTCTTCGCCGGGGAGGGGTTGCGCGGAAATCTCGAGCGACTTGGGTCCGGCGTCGCCGATGTTGAAAGCGATGGTTTCGGTCTGCGGCTGGCCGTCGGATTTGAGGGTGATGTCCTGGGAGGCTAGCACCTTGCCGTTATCTTTGACGGTGAGGCGGGTCTTGCTGCCGCTGAGGCCGTAGCTCTGGAGGGTGACATAGGCGGCGAGACGGGATTTGGGGAGCGCGCGGGCGGGCACGACGGCGTCGGTGATTTCGAGGTCGCGATCGGGATGCTCCTTGCCGAAGCCGACGGTGTGGACGGGAATACGCTGGCGGCGGATGGCGGCGATGGTGGCGAGGTCGATGCCGCCGGAGTTATCGGCGCCGTCGGAGAGCAGCACGATGGCGCCCAAGGGCAGTGAAGAAGATTCCCCCAGGACGCGCTCGAGGGTATCTCCGATGCGGGAAGCAGGCGCGGCGGGTGTGAGGTGGTCGGTATTGGGGATGCGCTCGGGTTCCTTGCCGAACTGGTAGAGGCGGACCTGGAAACGGCCGGCGAGGGACTGGAGGAGTCCGTCGTCGAGGGCGGCTTTGGCGGCGGCTTCGCGGGTCCCGGAGGCATCGTTAATCGACATCGAGCGGGAATCGTCCACCAGTACGGCGACCACATTCTGCTGGGTGCGGAGGGTGGCGACGCTGAGCGCAGGGTGCCAGAGCAGAAAGAGGATCAGCGCGACCATGGCCGTTTCGAGCAACCAGATGGCGATGGGGCGCAAGCCGCTGAGCATGCCGTGATTGCGTCGGACGTGCCAGAAAAGCAGCGCGGCGGCCGCCAGGATGGCAATGAAGAGCAACCACAGCGGCCAGGGGGTCAGGAAGACGAACTTGCCCTTGTGAAAAATGCTGATCGGGTATTTGAAGAGAATTTCAAACATTGAGGCAACGATCCGGGATGTGGGCAATAAAAGAATAGACGCGGAGGTAGGGGCGGGCAGTTACAAATAAACCCGGGATAGCGGGGAAGTGCAGGTGCGGGCGCATACCGAGAAGCCCTCGTATCTGGACAGGATACCACGTAGGGTGAGAGGTGGCCCGTGGAACGGAAATGGCAACCGATGCTGATCCCAGCTCCGGTGGTTTGTGATAGAGTGTCCATGACACCTGGACATCCGAAGTTTGCTTTAGGGAGGGTCACAAGAATGCGCGCACCGGTTTTGCGCCGTCGCTGGTTGACGACATTGACGATTGCTGCCGTTGGCTTGGGCACTGCAAGCATGGCATGGGGACAGGGACGCGGGGGCGGGCAGCCCACCGGTCCGTCGCCCAACATTTCTACCGATCCTTTGTTAAAGGGTTTCGAGTTCCGTTCCATCGGGCCGGCTACCATGATGGGCCGCGTGGATGACATCCAGGGATCCGAACAGGATCCTATGACCATTTACGTCGGGTTCGCCACGGGTGGCTTGTGGAAGTCCACCGATGGCGGGAACTACTGGCGCTCGCTGCTCGACAACATGCCAAACGAGTCGATCGGTTCGATCGCCATAGCGCCGTCGAACAAGGACATCGTCTACGTGGGCATGGGCGAGGGCAACAACCGGCAGAGTTCGTCGATCGGCGATGGCGTTTGGGGCACGACGGATGGCGGCGACCACTGGACCCATCTCGGGCTGGAAGAAACGCAGTCGATCCAGCGCGTCGTGGTGGACCCCAACAACCCCAACATCGTTTACGTCGCGGCGGTGGGACACTTGTTCGGCCCCAATCCCGATCGCGGCTTGTATAAGACCGTAGACGGCGGCAAGACCTGGAAGAAGGCCAAGTTCATCGACAACGACACCGGATTCACCGATGTGGCGATCGATCCCTCCAATCCCAAGATAGTGTACGCGGCCTCCTATTCGCACCGGCGCACCTGGTGGGGCTACAACGGCGGCGGCCCGAACAGCGGCCTGTGGAAGTCAACCGACGGCGGCGACACCTGGACCAAGCTGGAAGGCCCCGGCTGGCCCAAGCCGAAAGACGGCATCTACGGGCGCATCGCGATTTCCATATTCCGCGCCAAGCCTTCGACGATTTATGCCCAGATCGAAGCCGGCGCGGGCGCCGGCACCGGCGGCG
>JBEKYE010000502.1:0-3287 GCA_049511275.1 Bryobacteraceae bacterium | reverse complement strand
GGTGGGGTTGCAGCGCATCGGGCGCGCCGGCCACTGGGTGGGCGCGCTGCCCAAGGGCCGCCTCTTCGCCACCACGCGCGACGAGCTGGTGGAGTGCGCCGCGCTGGTCCGCGCCATTCACCGGGGGGAACTCGACCGCCTGGAGATTCCGCGCAACGCTCTCGACATTCTGGCGCAGCAGATGGTGGCGGCCTGCGCCTGCGAAGACTTCGCGGAGGATGAACTGTTCGCTTTGATGCGCCGCGCCGCCCCTTACGCCACGCTGGAGCGCGGCGATTTCGACGCGGTGCTGGAGATGCTCTCGGAGGGTATTACCACTTCGCGCGGGCGTGGCCGGGCCTACCTGCATCGCGATGCCGTCAACCGGCGGGTTCACGCGCGCCGCGGAGCGCGCATGACGGCCATCACTTCGGGCGGCGCCATCCCGGAGACCGCGCAGTACCTGGTGGTGGCTGAGCCCGAGGGCGTCACGGTGGGCACGGTGGATGAGGATTTCGCCGTGGAGAGCATGGCCGGCGACATTTTCCTGCTGGGCACCACCTCCTGGCGCATTCGCCGCGTGGAAGCCGGCCGCCTGCGCGTGGAAGATGCCCACGGGGCCGCGCCCGGCATCCCCTTCTGGCGCGGCGAAGCGCCCGGCCGCACGTTGGAACTTTCTCGCGAAGTGGCGGACTTGCGGGAAGAGGTGTATGGTTCGGGCGCCTGCCCGGCGGAGTGCGGCCTCGACCGCGCCGGCGCCGAACAGGCGGTCGAATATGTGCGGGCCGGACGCGCCGCGCTGGGCGCCATGCCCACCGATACCTGCGTCATCGCCGAACGCTTTTTCGACGAAGGCGGCGGTATGCAACTGGTGATTCACGCCCCCTTCGGCGCGCGCATCAACCGCGCCTGGGGACTGGCGCTGCGCAAGCGCTTCTGCCGCTCCTTCAATTTCGAGCTGCAGGCGGCGGCCACCGATAACGGCATTGTCATCTCGCTCGGTGAGCAGCATTCCTTTCCGCTCGACATCGTCTTTGAATTCCTGCGTCCCGCCACGGTGGAGGAAGTGCTCACGCAGGCGGTGCTGCCGGCGCCCATGTTTACGGCGCGCTGGCGCTGGAACGCATCCCGCGCGCTCACCATCCCGCGCTTTCAGGGCGGGCGCAAAGTGCCGCCGCCCATCCAGCGCATGCGCTCCGACGACCTGATGGCCGCGGTCTTTCCCGATCAGGCCGCCTGCCCCGAAAACCTCTCCGGCGACGTGCGCATTCCCGATCATCCGCTGGTCCAGGAGACCATCGCCAACTGTCTCCACGAAGCCATGGATCTCGACGGCCTCCGCGCCGTGCTGGCAGCGATACAAGAAGGCGCCATCCGTACCGTGGCCATCGACACGCCGGAGCCTTCGCCGTTCTCACACGAGATCCTGAACTCGAATCCGTACGCTTACCTGGATGACGCGCCGCTCGAAGAGCGCCGCGCCCGCATGGTGCAGATGCGCCGCACCCTGCCGGACGACTCGGAAGGCGCGGGCGCGCTGGACGCGGCGGCCATCGCGCAAGTGGCCGCCGAGGCGTGGCCGCCCACGCGCGATGCCGATGAGCTTCACGAAGCGCTGTGCGGCTGGGCTTTGATTCCGGTGGGGCAGGTGTCGGGCGCTGGCAATTACGAGCAACTGGCGGCCGGCCGGCGCGCCACCACGCTGACGGCTCGCGGTCGCGATTTCTGGGTCCCCGCCGAGCGGCTCGACCTGGTTCTTCGCGTCTACCCGCAAGCCACTTTCGATCCGCTTATCTCGCAGCCGCCGGGTGGCCGGGCGATTCCCGAATCGCCCGAAGCCTGCGCCGCCGAGATTCTGCGCGGCTGGTTCGAATGTTCCGGTCCGCTGCGGGCGTCTCACCTGTCGCAAACGCTCGCCATGCCGCGCGAGCTGGTGGACCAGGCGCTGGCCCAATTGGAGGCCGAAGGCCAGATTCTGCGCGGCCGCTTTACGCCGAACGCGTCCGAAGCGGAAGTGGAATGGTGCCACCGCAACCTGCTGGCGCGCATTCACCGGCTCACCATCGGCCGGCTGCGCCGCGAGATAGAGCCGGTCACCACGGCGGCGTTCTTGGCGTTTCTGAATCGCTGGCAGCATCTTTCGCCCGGAACGCAACTGCATGGCGTGGACGGCACTTTGCAGATCATCCGGCAGTTGCAGGGCGCGGAGTTTCCGGCGGCGGCGTGGGAATCGGAAGTCTTGCCGCGGCGCGTGGCAAAGTACCAACCGGAATATCTGGACGATCTCTGCCTGGCCGGCGAAGTGACGTGGGGAAGGCTTTCGCCGCATCCTGCCTTCGAACGCGAGCCGGAAGAAAACAAAAGCCGCCGCGTGCGTCCCACGCGCGTGGCGCCGCTCGCCATCTTTCTGCGCGAGGATTCGCCATGGCTGCTGGCCGCGCCGCAGCCGTCGCCCGAGGAATCGCTCTCGCACCCGGCTCGCGAAGTGCTGGCCGCGATTGAATCGCACGGCGCATCGTTTTTTACCGACCTGACACGCGCCACCGGGCACCTGTCGAGCGAAGTGGAGGACGCGTTGTGGGAACTGGTGGCCGCGGGCCTGGTGACGGCCGACGGTTTCGAAAACCTGCGCGCGCTGCTCGATCCCAAACGCCGCGCCGGACAAGGCAAGGCGCGCACCCGCCGGCCACGACTCGCGCCCGGCCGATGGGCGCTGCTGCGCGGTTCCGGGCAGGCGGTGCCGCCTGCGCCACCCAACCACGCCGAAGTCTTTGCCCGCCAGTTGCTGTTGCGTTGGGGCGTGTTGTTCCGCGATGTGGCCGCGCGCGAGCCCGTGGCCCCACCGTGGAGAGAGTTGCTGGGGGCGTTACGCCGCCTGGAATCGCGCGGCGAAATCCGGGGAGGCAGATTTGTCGAAGCGTACCTGGGCGAGCAGTTCGCCCTGCCCGAGGCGCTCGACCTGTTGCGCGCCATTCGCCGGACGGGAGAAACTGCCGGGTGGCCGGCCGGTGTAGAGCAAGCAACGGGGCTGGTTAAAGGGCTTGTGTGCGCAGACGGCGATCCGGTTTAAGAGCCACCGTCAGCGTTGGAGTCGTCAACTACTCCTTCCAATACGCTCGCGCGGTGACAATGTCGCGGGCCTGCGACCGGCTAGCGGAAGACCGCTCCCTCACGGTCGCGGCTCGCGTGGGGGTGAGTCGTCAGCCGCGCCTACGTGTGATATTTTTCCATCGTCCGCGGATTGTACGCCCAGTGAAATTCCAGTTCGTAGCCCATCGATTTCGCCAGGCCATCCAGGTCCGGAAACA
>JBEKYE010000501.1:0-3288 GCA_049511275.1 Bryobacteraceae bacterium | reverse complement strand
AAATCTCCGGGGGCCTGCTGTGGATCGTCTTCGCTTTCGCCGGCACCTTGATGCTGAACCGCAGCTTCGCGCGCGAGCTGCCCAACGATTGCCTGGACGCCTTGATCGCCGCGCCTCTTCCCGCCTCCGCGCTGTTTCTTGGCAAGTGCCTCGCCAACTACGCGCTGGTGCTGGCCGTGGAGCTGGTCTCGCTGCCGGTCTTCGGCATCTTCTATAACGTGCATTGGGCCAGGCAGTTCCCCGAGCTGCTGCTGGTGCTGCTGCTGGGCACCTGGGCGCTCACCATAATCGGCACTATTTTCAGCGCCCTCACCGTCAACATCAAGCTGCGGGAAGTGATGCTTCCCATGCTCACTTACCCCATCCTCATCCCCGCGCTGATGTCGGCCATGCAGTTGACCACCGCGCTGGTGAGCGGCACGCCCATTGGGGCCGACAACGTCGATTCGCTGAAGATGCTGATCGGTTTCGACATCGTCTTCACGGCCGTCTCGCTGGTGCTGGTGGAGACCGTGCTGGTGGGCTGATGCGCGACGCACTGTTCTCCTTCTTCGGCTCGGGCGCACCGGTCGCCATGGCTGCCGCGGTGGTGGCGCTGGTGGCGAGCGTCGTCTTCCTGCGCACGCGCAATTTCCTTTACGACGCCCTGGCCCTGGCCGCTACCAAAACCGGCTTCGCCTTGCTGGCCGCGGCCCTCGCGGCCGGCGTTCTCCGGAGCCGCACCGCCGCTGGCGTCTGGTGGGTGTGGGACACGCGGCTCACCGCCGCGCTGGTCTGCGGGCTGATCTACGCCGCCTATCTGATGCTGCGCCGCGCCATCGAGGAGCCCACCGAGCGCGCCACGTCGGCGGCGGTGGTCTCGGTCCTGGCGTTCCTGGATGCTCCGCTGGCCGCCATCGCCATCGCCTGGTGGCGGGCGCGCCGCACGCTTCCGCCCGAGGGCGGACCGCCGCCCGGATGGGGCACCCTGGCGAGTGGCAACGCGCTGGCCATGCTTCTGGCCGGCGCCGCGCTCACCGTCATCCTTCTGCGCCGGGAAGAGCGCCGGCGGGCGCAGGACGCCGAGCGTCGCGCCGCGCTAACTCTGTAAGCAAGACCGCCACCACAAAGCCCACCACCAGAATCTGTCCGGTGAACGGCTTGGCCGTGGTCAGCAGCAGCGCGGGGGCCGGCGTGAGCAGCAGCACAGCCCAGCCCTTCAACCAGCGCGGCGGCGTGTCCCGCTGGATGGTGAACACCAGCACCGGCACGATCAGCGCGCAATCGTTCGCATAACCGTGCCCTCCCAGCAGCAGGCCCGCTGCCGCAGCGGCAGCGCCGGCGACTCCCAGGTTCGACGCGCGCCGGCAGACCATCCACAGCAGCGCGGCCACTCCGATCGAGAGCACGATCTCAACCGCTACCGGCCACGGAAACCAGTAAGCGATGCCGTGCAGATTCGGCATGCGCAAGGCGGCCGGCGAGAACATCGGGAACCGCGCCTGCGCCACGTATTGCGCCGGCCACGTCCATCCTTCCAGCGCGAAGCAGGCCGCCACCAGCAGCGCGCCGGCCGCGCACGCCGAGGCCAGCGCGCTCCAGCGCTTCTGCGCCAGCAGCAGAATGGGGAGTCCGTACGACAGGTGATACTTGCAGATGCATAGCGCAAAGACCACGCCGGCCAGGCGCGGGCTGCCGCGCTCCAGCAACAGCAACCCAAGCGCCACCCACAGCAGCCAGAAGGGCGTGTCCTGCCCGTACACCAGCAGCAGCGCCACGGGCATCGACCATGCCAGCGACACCGCCATCAGCATGCGGTTCGCGCCCGGCCACGCCACGGCGAAGAGAATCAGCGCCACCACGCTGGCCGCCAGCCACACCACTTGCGCCGTGCGATAGGGCATCCAGCCGACCAGCTTCACGCCGTACAACTCCACCGGCAGCCGCCCGGTGGGCACTTGCTGTCCGCGCTCGGCCTCGATCTTGCGCAGCGCCTCCCAGTCATAGAGCCGGCCGGTGCCGGCCAGTTTGCTGGCCGAATAGAACTGGTTGAAGTCGACGCCCCAGCCGGTGCCGTTATAGTGCGCCATATAAACGTTGAAGGAGAGTCCCAGCGCGCACACAAACCCGATCGCCAGGATGGCCCGCACAGTCATCAGCCGCAAACGATAGCACGAACCAGGCCGGAATTGTATATACTAATTCGTTAGTATGCGACAGCGCATTTCACTGGCGCTCGGCGCGGCGGTACTGGCGGCCGGAATGGCCCGCGCGCAATCCCGCCCGGCCTTCGACGTCGCCTCGCTGAAACCCAGCCCGCCGGCCGAGGGCGACAAGATCTACATCAATCTGGGCACCGCCCGGCACGGCGTGCTTACGTTATCCAACGCCTGTCTCGCCGACTGCCTCCGCTACGCCTACAGCATCACCAACAACGAGCAGATCGCCGGCCCGGACTGGATCAAGTTCAAGGATGTGCGCTTCGAGGTCGAAGCCAAGGCCCCGCCCGATACGCCTCTGCCGCGGCTTCGCGAGATGCTGCAAACCCTGCTGACGGAACGCTTCAAACTGGAGTATCACACCACGCAGAAAACCATGTCCTACGTGGCGCTGGTGGTAGGGAAGAACGGGCCGAAGATCCTGGAAGCCGTGGAAGACTCGGATGCCTCGCGCAACAGTTTCATCCCGGGAAAGATCATCTCGAACCGCATTACAATGGCGATGCTGGTCACCCTCTTCTCGCGGTTTTTGGGCGAGACGGTTGTGGATATGACCGGCCTTAAGGCATGGTACGCGGTGAATCTGGAATGGACGCCGGAACCGGCCGTAACGCGCGGTCCGGCGGAAAGCCAGGCGGGAGTGCCGCCGCCAGTCGATGCAGCGCCGGGCCCGACCGTCTTCTCAGCCGTAGAATCGCAGCTTGGACTGAAGCTGGAGCACCGCAAAGGCCCGCTCGACGTCATGGTGATCGACCACGCGGAACGAGCGCCGGTGGGGAATTAAAAGAGTGCTTCGATCATCCGCACAGAGCTTCCGGCGAAAACGGGACAGATTGGTAACTAATCCTCAGCGCTGAGCCTGCGGCAGTGCGGGGTAGAATGGCCCTGAGGCGCGGTCAGAAGATTGCGACGTGGCGCCGGCGGCCGTAAGCAATGAGTTTGGCGTCGCGCGTTAGAAGTCGTGCGGCCACACTTCTGGCGGTGGCTACGATGATGCGGTCGGCGGGGTCGCCGTGAAATGGCGCGGGCAGGCGGCTGCTGTCGAGAGCAATCTCCGGTGTCAAAGGCGCCAAGCTCAGGCCGGGCATAG
>JBEKYE010000500.1:0-3290 GCA_049511275.1 Bryobacteraceae bacterium | reverse complement strand
TCGCCGCCCAGCGGATTGTTCGGAGCCGGCATTTGGGTGTTCCAGATCTGGGCCACCACGGGGTTGATGCCGATGCCGCGCGGATCGCAGGGGCCGCCCGGGCACATGGCCGGCTGATAGGTCACGCCGTTCACCGTCACCGCATTGGGATTCAGATTGTAGGCGATGTACGTGCCCGCGGCATTCGGAACCTGGATCACGCCCGCCTTAAACAACGCCGTGGGCACGTTCTTCGAGTAAAGGTTCACATTGGGGAACCGCATGCCTTCGTAGTTGAAGAAGAAATACCACTGCTTGCCCAGGAACTCTTTGTTGGTGATAGGGCCCCCGATGGCGCCCCCGAACCGGTCGCGGTGGTTGGAAATGATCGGCGTATACGGCAGCGAAAAGCTGCCGAACGTAAATGGCGTGTGATTGTTGGACCACGAATTGGCCGACCCGACCTTGGTGTCGAAATACCAGCCATACGCCGCGCCGTGGAACTGGTTGGTCCCGCGCTTGGTCACCATCTGGATCTGGGCCCCCGACGAGTTGTTGAAGTCCGAGGTCTGGTTGCTGACGGAGACCTTGAACTCCTCGATGCTCTCGATGGGCGTGGGGATCACGCCCGAAGGGATACTGCCGCCCTGGCTTCCGCCGAGGCCGGAATAATTGGTCTGGTATCCGATGGTGTTTCCCGCCATGTCGTCGGTAATGCTGGCGCCATCGAGCTGGTAGGTGTTCGCGTCTTGATACGAACCCGCCGTGAAGCCGGACGGGGAGGTGGCCGGCTGCAGCACAGCCAGCGAGGTCGCATCGCGGCCCATGTTCGGAAGCATGAGCAGCGACTGGCCGGCGAGCGTGTTGCCCACCGTGGCGTTCATGGTCTGCAACTGCGCGCCCGCCGAAGCCGAAACTTCCACCGTCATGGTGGTGGAACCTACGTTCAGCGTGGCGTTGATGGTCAGGCTCTGGCCGACGTCCACCGCTTGGCCGTCTACCCGGTACGAGGTGAAGCCATCTTTGCCGAAGCTCATGTTATACTTGCCCGGCGTCACCGAGGTGAAGGCATAGCGGCCGTCGATGTTGGTCACGGAATTATGGACCTCGTTGGTTGACGTGTCCGTGAGCCTGACTGCCGCGCCGGGAATGGCGGCGCCTTGTTGGTCCGTGACCACTCCCGCAACAGTCCCGGCCGTGCTGGTTTGACCCCATGCGCCGCTTGCGCCCAGAAGCAAGATCCCCAGGCACAGGAACGCGGAAACCTTTGTGGAAATGCCGAAGCAATTGAGCCGTAGGCTCATAGTATCCCCTCCTAAAATTAGGCCAGAAAGCAACTAACCACTAACGCAGTTAGCGCAGATCCCAACCCCTGTTACAGACATGACAGAGAAATAAATATTGGGAGGAATTGTAGGGTAGATGGCGGGCATTGTCAAGCAAATAGTTGCTGTGGATTTTATAGTCAGTGTAAAAGCGGTTGCGCCGGGCCGGGAACCAGCGCCAAGCGGTAAACCCTCAATGGTTGGCGATGGCCCTCAAGAGTTCCTGCGCTCTGGCAAATTGGGGATCGCTGGGCGGAATGGCCAGGAGGATCTCGCGGGCTTCGCTGTACTGGCCCTGCTGGGCATGAGCATAGGCGAGAAAATACTGGGCCGGCGCTTCGGGATCGAGCTTCAGACTATTCTCAAGCGCTGCGATGGCACTGACGGGGTCGCCCGTGATCAGGTAAAACTTGCCGGCGCCCAACTGCTGGCCGGGGTCGTCGGAATTCAGTTCGGCCCGCGCGCGGTAAGCCTGTTTGGCGAGTTCGAACCGCTCGCCATCGGCGCCCGAAAGCCGGTTCACTCCGAGCGACACCAGCGCGACTGCGGCGCCCAGGCGGACCACGGCTACGGGATCGCGGAGGGATCGGACGAGCACCGGCACCGCGGCATCGCGGTTGGCCTGGCCGGGGTTCATATTGCGCACGGCGACGGCGCGCACCAGCGGTTCGGTGTCGGCGAGCGCGCGCTCGAAGGCCGGGTAGACCCGCGGATCGCCGGAAAAGCGGGCGAGGTAGCCCACGGCATTGGCGCGCGCGAGAGGGCCCTCGGAGGGCTTGGCGAGAATCTCCAGCAGCGCGCCGACGGCTTGGGGATCGCCGGCATGCGCCTGCGCGAACGCGTCCGCCCTCTGGATGAGCTTCTGGCGCGAGCGGGCGCCGTACCATTGACTCATCTGCTGGAGCGCCCAGTTGGCATCGCGGCTGGTGTGGCAGACATTGCAGGCGTTCGGTATGCCGTGGCGGATGGTGTTCTCGGGAACCGGAATGGTCATGGAATGATCGCGGATGGCCGCCTTGACGCTGAAGACCGTGCGCGGCATGTGGCACTCCACGCAGGAACTGCCGGCGCTCGATTCAGCGTGATGCGTGTGAGCCGCGACGGCCTTGCCGATGGCGGCGTGGCAGCGGGTACAGAGAACCGAGGAGTCGGGGCGGAGCTGCGGGTTCTTTTCGATTTCGGTCTGGTGTGCGGCGACGTGGCAATCGACGCAGGTGACGGAACCCTTCAGATAGCACTCGCTCTGCCATAATCCAAAAGCGTCGTTGGAGAAACGGCGGGTGCGGCCGTCGGGCCAGTAGGCGGGGTCCTTGTCGAGCGGCTGGCTGTATTCCAGGATGGGGAGGAAGAAGTCGTAGTAGTCGGCTCCCGCCGAGTAGCCTGGCGCGTAGATGTCGCGGAAGGAATGGCACTGCGCGCACACCATGGTATTGCGGGCGGGCGAGAGGCGGGTCTGCAGCACGATGTCGCGCGGTTGTCCGGACGGCGGAACGGGGGCGGAGTAATGGGCGATATGCTCGCTGCCGGGCCCGTGGCAGCGCTCGCAATTGGTGCCGAAATCCTGCCAGGCGTTCTGGTACTGGTTGGTGGAGGCGTCGAAATTCTTCTCCTGCCGGCTGACGTGACAGGAGAAACAGTTCTTGTTCCAGACCTGGACCATCACGTCGCTGGTTTCGTCGGGATCGCCGATATCGAAGTTGTGGAACCAATCTTTGCGGAGCACGTCCCAACTGGGCGGCAGCACGATGATGCGGCCGCTCGAGAGCGTGGTCAGGTAGTGTTGAATGCGGCGGTTGCCCAGCGTGTAATCGACGCGGTGTTCCTGTTGCTTGCCGGTAAGGTAGGATTCGGTGATGTAGTAAACGCCGTCCTTCTGGCTGAGGCCGTACATGGCGCCGCGCAGTTGTACCTGGCCGCGGCTGAAATCGCCTTTGACGCTTTGGGCGGTGGCGGGCTGCAGCATCCTGCTGTGGCGCGAGGCGGCCC
>JBEKYE010000499.1:0-3317 GCA_049511275.1 Bryobacteraceae bacterium | reverse complement strand
CAGCCGGTGAAGGGTTTTGAAGGCTCGAACGGGCGGGCGCGGCTGCCGGGAGCGGGCGCTTCGAGCTACGCCGACATCAGCAACCTGTTTGTGAGCTCGAGCGAGACGGTGCCGGCAGCGGAGCTGAAGAAGAAACTGATCGAGCTGATCGGAGCGCGCAACAAGCCGTACGGGGTGATTGTGCGCAAGATGGATTTTCCCTCTTCGGCGGCGATTGACGAAGTGCGGTCGCTGCTGCAGGCGTCGCAAGGCCAGGCCCACCCGGTGAGCATGCCTCTGCTGGTTTACAAAGTTTTCCCGGACGGGCGCGAGGAACTGGTGCGGGGGCTGCGATTCCGCGGATTCACGGCGCGCTCGCTGAAAGACATTCTGGCGGCGGGGGACGACCAGGCGGTGTTCGAGTTCCTGGACAACGAGGCGCCGTTCGCGCTGATCGGGGGCGCGTCGTTCCTGGCGGAAACCTGCGTGGTGGCGCCTTCCATCCTGATCGACGACCTGGAGCTGCATCCGGCCGAAGAGGAGCAGCCGAAGCTGCCGGTGGTGCCGGCGCCGGACATGAAGCGGTAACGCGGCTGTGCGCCTCCTTGGCCGATACGTATTCCGGGAAATCCTGACGAGCTCGGTGCTGGGCACGCTGCTGGCGACGTTCGTAATGTTCCTGCACAGCGCGGACTCGCTGTTCAAGCTGCTGGTGGGGAGCAGCCCGGGACCGCGGACGGTATTGACCCTGCTGGCGCTGGTGCTGCCGCCGGTGCTGCCGTTCACCATTCCGTTCGGCGTGCTGATCGGGATTCTGGTCGGGCTGGGGCGGATGGCGTCGGACTGCGAGATCGTGGCCATGCGCGCGGCGGGCGTCTCGAGCCGCAAGGTGATTGCGCCGGTGCTGTTATTCGCGGCCCTCGGGATGGGGATGGCGGCATGGGCGTCGCTGCGGCTGACGCCATACTCGATCAACGAGAGCACGCGCATCATCAGCGAACTGGAAGCCAACCGGCTCACGGCGGAGATTCCGCCGCGGTTCTTCGACGAAGATTTTCCGAACACCATTCTGTACGTGGACGAGGTGGGGCAGACGCCGGCGGGAGCGCCGACTCCGTGGCGCGGCGTGTTCCTCGCCGACACGACGCCGCCGGAGGAGCGGAAGAAAGGCATCGCCGAGAAAGCCGACGGGCCCATGATCACGGTGGCGCGGGAAGCCGTTGCGGTATCGGAGCCCAAGAACAACCGGATCGAGCTCTCCCTGCGCAACTTCGCGCAGCACGAGATGGGCAAGGACCTGATCTCGCACAACTACGCGTCGCCGAGCGGCGTCGAGGAGCTCCAGGCGAAGCCGCCGGAGCAGGCGGCGCAGAAGCCGCGGGCCATGAGCACGCGGCAACTGATGCGCTACCAGGGGCCGGACCGGATCGAGGCGGCCATCGAGTTGCAGCAGCGATTCGCGCTGCCGGTGGCGAGCATGATGCTGGCGCTGGTGGGTATCCCGTTGGGGATCGCAACCCGCAAGGGCGGCAAGTCGGCATCGTACGTGATCGGCGTGTTCCTGGGCTTCTTCTGCTATTACCTGGCCTACATAGCGCTGGTGAACGTGGCCAAACAAAAGGCCCTGCCCGTGCCGGTGGCGAGCTGGCTGCCGGATGTGGCGTTCGGGATTGCCGGAGTGATCTTTCTGGTCCGCATGGAGCAGCCCGGAGATCGCGATCTGCTGGCAAGCCTGGCGGCGGGGATGACGCGGCTGTTCGGGCGGATCAAGCCGCGGCCGGCGAAGGGCGTGGAGCGGGCGCGGTACTGGAGGATTGCGCTGCTGCCGCAGATCGTGGACCGATACGTTCTGACGAATTTCCTGTTTTACCTGGGGATCGTGCTGGCGGCGTTCGTCTCCATGTTCCTGGTGTTCAACTTTTTCGAGCTGACCGGGGACATGATCCGGCACAACATCTCGCTCAGAAAGATGTTGACGTACCTGTTCTTCCTCTCACCGATGCTGATCTACGAGTTAACGCCGATCTGCGTGCTGGTTGCGGTATTGGTGAACCTGGCGGTGCTGAGCAAGCAGAACGAGGTGACGGCCTTCAAAGCCTGCGGCGTGAGCCTGTACCGCATGGCACTGCCCATTCTGATTGCAAGCACGCTGCTGAGCGGCGGGTTATTCGCGTTCGATCACTACTACGTGCCGGATGCCAACCGCAAACAGGACAAGTTGCGCGACGAAATCAAGGGAAAGCCGGTGCAGACGTACTACCGGCCGGACCGCAAGTGGACCATGGGGAAGGGCTTCCACATCTATTACTACCGCCTGTTCGACCCCGCTCAACAAGCCATGGTGGACGTGAATGTCTACGAACTGCAGCCGTCGACGTTCCAGTTGGTGCGGCAGATCAAGGCGGAGCGGGCGCGGTGGAACGCCGGGGCGGGAGTGTGGATCTTCGAGAACGGATGGAGCAGCGACTTCCAGAGCGACACGAACTGCACGCGCACGGGTTTTCAGGCGGCCACGTATCGGGAGCTGACCGAGCCGCCGGGGTATTTTCTGAAGGAGTACCTGCAAGACTCGCAGATGAACTTCGTGCAGCTCGACCGGTACATCCGCGACCTGCGGGACAGCGGCTACGGGAACGACACGGTGGGCCTGGAGGTGCAGCTCTACCGGAAGTTTTCGGTGCCGTTGTTTGCGCTGATCATGGCCATGATCGCGATCCCCTTCGGATTCCTGGTGGGGAGCCGCGGCGCCATGACGGGGATCGGGGTGAGCATCGGGATCGCGCTCTCGTACGTGGGGATTTCCACGCTATTCGAGAAGATTGGGGAAGTGGGCCAGTTGCCGCCGGTGATGGCGGCGTGGGCGCCGGACGCGGTGTTCGGGCTGGCGGGGCTGTATTTGCTGCTCAGGATGAAAAGCTAGAGGCAGGGGCGTCAACCGATGCCTGAGTCTGCAATTGGGAGTTTGGTGGCCCATCAGCTAGTTACGCCGGCTATTTCTGCGGATCGCGTAGAAACATCTCGACGCGGCTGGAAGTCCATGTGCTCACTCCGCATCCAAAGAAATCGGTATCCTCTGTCCAAATTGGACAGCCAACTGCCAATGCGGAGGCCAAAATCGGCCAGTCTGCCGGATCCCGCTCGCGCAGCCTTTCCCGGGCTTCCGCTTCGAACTCACCGTAGACTTCGCTTCCAATCAGTTCTACAAGACTGGCCAAAGAACGCAGGAGGGCGAGCGCCTTTCCTGGATCGCCACCGTGTCTGATGACGAGCGCCGGCAGATGCTCTTCGGCTTCGGCGTACGCCACGTCGGGGACGAAGAACGACACCCGTCCGGCGTA
>JBEKYE010000498.1:0-3328 GCA_049511275.1 Bryobacteraceae bacterium | reverse complement strand
TGCGCGTCCCGTCGCCCCAGATCATGATTTCGTGGCTGCCGGCGAGTTTGGCCTGGATCACTTTGCGGCAGATGGCGGCGGGGGCTTTTTCGCGGCCGCCGTCCCAGGTGCCGTGCGGGCCGTAGACGTTGTGGAAGCGCGCCACGCGCGTGTAGAGACCATAATCCTCGTGAAAGTGCCGGCACATGCGCTCGCTGAAGAGCTTTTCCCAACCGTAGCCGTCTTCAGCCATGGCCGGGTAAGCATCTTCTTCCTTGAGCCCGGGGTTGGCGGCATCGCGCTGCTTGTCGGCGTTGTAGACGCAGGCGGATGAGGAATAGAAATATCGCTGCACTCCGAATTTCTGCGCCGCCTCGAGCATGTGCGTGTTAATGAGGACCGAGAGCATGCACAGCGCCTTGTTGCTTTCAATGAAGCCCATGCCGCCCATATTGGCGGCGAAGTTGTAGACTTCGCGGGCGCCGCGGGCGGCTCGCTCGCAGCTTTCCTTGAGGTTGAGATCGAGCTGCAGATTCTCGACGTCGGAGAAGGTTTGATACCATTCGTCGAAAGGCTTGATGTCGACGGCGCGAATCGAACCATGCCCCTTCCGGCGAAGGTCCGCGACCATGGCGCCGCCGATAAAACCGCCGGCGCCGGTGACGAGGATCAGATCGTCCTGCATAAGAGAACTATGGTAGCAGGAAAGAAACCAGCTGTTCGCGGAACGACTTCCTGGCTGTCCGGCGGGAGGAGCATGAAGGACTCGGGTTATTCGTCGTCCCTTTATGCTCCGACTGCCACACGCAAGCGCCGGGCGCGTACCACCGTATCGGCAAGCGGGCGTTTGAGCAGCGGCACGCGAAGGATAGCGCCAATCTCACCCGGTATTTTGACCGGCGAGGCGCCCAGGGGATTGCCGAGCCGGTCGTCCGCATCGACTGGACCGGTGTGTTTTGGCGAAAGGGCTGCTTCACTCCGTCCTCTCCCTCAGGCATGATATAACCGACAATGGATTCAAGGAGCGCACCATGTCTGGAACATACAAGGTCACCGAGGTCGTAGGCACCTCGCCCGTCAGTTTTGCCGAAGCCGTTAGAGCTGCGGTCGCCGAAGCGGCACATACCGTTCGTCACATGCTCTGGTTCGAGGTCGTCGAACAGCGCGGCAGCATCAAGGATGACAAGGTGCAGGAATTCCAAGTCACCGTGAAAATCGGCTTCAAGATCGAGCGATAGAAGGCATCTCGATCCGAAAGCGCGGGTTCTACACGCCGGTTGTCGCGGCGCTGGCGGCGGCCCGGTGCGGCGCCCGCAGAGCGAAAATGATCGGTTTCATTTCGCTGGCGCCAGTTCGCGTTCAATTTGCGCCCGCATGTCACTGGAATGTCAATTGCGCCATGTTGCTGGCCTGGCCGTTCACCGTGATGGCGACAACCTGCTGGCCGCGGCCCTTGAGCGCGGCGGGCAACGCGACATTCACCTGGTCCAGACCCGGGTACGTGCCCTGCGCGCCGGCATACAGCACCTGCGAGTCGAGGTTGCCGATCTTCACGCTGACAGTTCCGCCGGCTCCGCCGCGAATACCGGTTCCATAGAGGATCAGGTACGGCGTTGCGGCCAGGTTGATCGGCGTCATCGTGCAGGCGCCGGCGCCCGGGCATTGAAAGGTATTGAAGTAAGTGCCGCCGTTAGTCACTTGTGCCGCGGCGGGGCCCTGGCCGGTGGAGTTAGCCGTATATAAGCCCGGAGCGGTCGCGCCGACAACCGCGGTGCCGCTAAGAGTGCCGGCCGGGTTGGTAAGCGTCAGAGTAGCCACTCCCGATGCCACTCCATTCGGGATTACGCAGTTTACCTGGTTCGGGGAAACCAGGTAGAGCCCAACCGGGAAGACACCGCCGTTGGCGTCTTTGAGTGAGACACTGACACCGCCCAGCGAAGTGGGCAACTGCTGCGACGCCGGCGGCGCCTGCAAAGTTTGCGTCGCCAGGTTGCTGCCGTAGATGCTGGCGACAGCCTCGGGGGCGATGGCATACGTGCCGTAGGCCGAATTCACCGTGATGAGCGCGCCCGCGGGGTGGACCAGGGTCTGCAATGGTTGCGGATAGGGCGACCCGCTGGAAGACAACAGCACCGGCGCGCGCGGCTGCGCGGTGAAATCGAAGCCGTCCGTCATGTCGTTGGCGGTGTTGTCGCGCCCGGTCATGGGCTGCACGCCGAAGCGTTCCTCCACCACCCGCAGCCAGGATTCAAAGGAATAAGTCTTGTGATCCACGTAGCCCTGGCGCGCATAGGGGCTGATCACCAGCCCGGGCACGCGAATGCCCAGGCCGTATTGGTCCACCTTGGGCGGATCGACGTGGTCGTAGAATCCGCCCCAGTCGTCCCACGCGATGAAAATGGCGGTGGAGTTCCACTCGGGGGAATTCATGACGGCGTTGACCACGCCGGTGACGTAGCTCATGCCGGTCGAGACGTCGGCGGGAGGGTGTTCGCTGAGGGTGCTGTTGGGAATCACCCAGCTTACCTGCGGTAGCGTGCCGTTCTGTGCGTCGGTGTAGAACTGCGTGGCGTTGGTCAGGCGCCCGAACTGCGTGGGGTCGTTCTTCACCACCGGGAAAGCCGGCAGAGGATTCCAGAAGCTGTAAGTGGTCTCGTCGGCATCCACGTCGGCAACGCCGCCATCGGCCGCGCCGGCGGTTGGCCCCCGGTTCACGTAATACCGCCAGTCGATCTTTCCGCTGGTCAGCAGCTCGGTGATTTCCGCGAAGGCGTAAGAATCGGGCTGCGTTTGCCCGGTTCCGATGTAACCTCCGCTCTGCGCCGCCAGCATGTATAAGTGCGCCGGAAGGCTGTAAGAAGTAATAGATTCGAACAGGCGGTCCTGGAGCACATACAGGTGCGCATAGTTCCAGTAATTGGGTATCTCGCCGGAGTTGTGCCAGCCCATTACATCTCCGGGATTGCCGGACGCCCCTACGATGAAGCCGTCCATTAGCCCGCCATCGATGCAGTTCAACGCGTTGACCCAATTGTGCGCGCCGCCCTGATTGACCAAGGCGGTGTCGTGATACGGCGCCACGCAAGGGCCGCCGTTGGGATTGGGAACGCACACGCCTGGAGGCAGTCCTTCGCTTCCCGGATACGTTCCGAAGTAATGGTCGTAGCTGCGGTTCTCCTGCATGATGAAAACAAAGTGCTGGATTTTTTCGAGGCCCGGCGGAGCGGCGGGCGGAGCGGCGTTCTGTGTGGGCGCCTGGCGCGGAAACACCATGACCGCCAGCGCCACCGGCAGCAGCGCCATGCCGGTTCGGAGGCAGGCTTTGAGGTCCATCATTTTGATTAAACCC
>JBEKYE010000497.1:0-3337 GCA_049511275.1 Bryobacteraceae bacterium | reverse complement strand
GGGGCCGTACTACACGAACACGCGCGACGGGTTGATCCTGGCGCAGAAACTGCTGGCGCAGGAGCGCAAGGACATGCGGCAGATCGTCATGATCACGGACGGCAAACCGAGCTGCCTGACGCTGGATGACGGCCGTTTGTACAAGAACGCTTTCGGCCTGGACCCGCTGGTGATCAGCCGCACGCTGGAGGAAGTGAGCCGCTGCAAGAAGCAGGGCATCCTGATCAACACCTTCATGCTGGCGAGCGACTACGGGCTGGTGAATTTCGTGCAGAAGGTGACCGAGATGTGCAGAGGCAAGGCCTACTTCACGACGCCGTACACGCTGGGCCAATATCTGCTGATGGACTATATGAACCGCAAGACGCGGACGGTGCATTAGAGACAGACTTAGGCCCCGTTCCGGGGCTACGGCTTTGACCGGCTGATGTTGTTCTTGCCGGGGAAACCACTCCCTCACGGTCGTGGCTCGCATCGGAGGTTGAGCACGATGGGGCGGCTGCGGAAAGGCACTAAACCACCCGGTCAGAGGACTACGGCGGGTCAGGCCAGATTTCCCACGGCTCGCGCCGTGGGCTTCGATCTTTCGCCCTGGCGGGCTTGGCGGGACACACATTCGCGCACATCCGCGGGGCTCTGGCGGGCTTGCCGGCACCCAGCAGGAATGCGGGCTTGGTATTATGGGCAAGCCAAATATGTCAGATCTGCGCCCGGATCTCAGCCCCATGTCCGAGGCCGTCACCAACCATATCCGCGTGGAGGTGCTGGCGCGGTATTCGCCCGAACATTCGCAACCGTTTCAGGACGAGTGGATGTTTGAGTATACGGTCCGCATCACCAACCTGGGCGCGGAGACGGTTCAATTGCTAAGCCGCCACTGGACTATCACGGATTCTCTCGACCACACCGAGGAAGTGAGGGGCCCCGGCGTGGTGGGCGAACAGCCCATTCTGGAGCCGGGCGAATCATTCAAATACTCTTCGTGGTGCCCGCTCAAGACCCCCGTCGGGATGATGCACGGCACCTATCAGATGGTCCGCGCGGACGGCAGCCAGTTCGATATCGAGATTGCGCCGTTCGGGCTGAAAGCCCGATACGTGGTCAACTGAACCCGCTCTCAGATCCGCTCCAGCAGGCCTGTCAGGAGCCGCCAGAACGGTTCCACCGACGAGATTTTGAGACGCTCGCCGGGGCTGTGCGGGTTCTCAATCTGCGGACCGAAGGAAATCATTTGCATGCCGGGATGTTTTTCGCCGATCACGCCGCATTCGAGGCCGGCGTGCATGGCGACCAACTCCGGCGTGGAGCCGAGGATCTCCCGGTGAGCGGCTTTGACCGCCCGGACGATGTCGCTGGCGGGCTCGGGCTTCCAGCCGGGATAGCCGCCGACGGGCACCGGGTCAAAGCCGGCCATGCGGAAAACCGTGGATACCATGCGGGCGGCGGACCCTTTACTGGCCTCAATGGAGCTGCGCTGGCTGGTTTCGATTTCCACGCAGTCTTCGCCGGTGGAAACGATGGCGAGGTTGGTGGAGGTCTGCACCAGGCCGGGGATATCGGGGCTCATGGCGAGCACCCCGTGATGCTGACTGGCCAGCAGGCCGGCGACCGCGGAAGCATCGGCCTCCGCCAGAACCTGGGGCGGCCGCTCGACGGGTTCGAGCACGATTTTCAGACCGGGATCGAAGGCGCCGAGTTCGGAGCGGATGTCGGCCTCCTGGCCGCCGAGCAAGGCGCGCAGCTCGGGCTCGCGAGCGGCGTCCAGCACTACGGTGGCCGAAGCCTCGCGCGGGATGGCGTTGTGCTTGCTTCCGCCCTTGATCTCGGAGACTTCGACGGGCAGGCGATCCATGGCGTCTTCGAGCACGCGGCCGAGGATGCGCAGCGCATTGCCCCGCCCCTTGTGGATGTCGATGCCGGAGTGTCCGCCGGAGAGGCCGGAGACGCGGATGCGCCAGGCCTGGCCCGGGAAGGCGGGGCGGCGTGTGATCTTGCGCCGCGCCACGGTGTTGATTCCGCCGGCACAGCCGATGCAGAGGGTGCCTTCTTCTTCGCCATCAAGGTTCAGAAAATACTTGGCATGCAGGACGCCGGCGGGGAAATCGGAGGCGCCGGTAAGACCGCTTTCCTCGTCGATGGTGAAGACGAATTCGAGGGGCCCGTGCGCGACATCGCGGCTTTCCATCACGGCCAGAGCGGCTGACACGCCCACGCCATTATCGGCGCCGAGGGTGGTGCCGGCGGCCGTCAGCCAATCGCCGTCGCGGACCAGGCGGATGGGATCGGTGTCGAAGTTGTGCGTGCCACCTTCATTCTGTTCGCAGACCATGTCCAGATGGCCTTGCAGCGCGGCCATGACGGCCTTTTCGCGGCCGGGAGCGGCGGGCTTGCGAACCACCACGTTGCCGACGGCGTCCTGGGTGTGTTCCAGGCCCAGGCGGGCGGCGACGCCGAGGACGTAGCTGCGGGCCGCGGCTTCCTTGCGGGAAGCGCGGGGAATGGCGGAGAGAGCCTCGAAGTGTTTCCAGAGGGCCTTCGGCTCCAGGTTGCTGACTGCGGTTTCCATAGACTGACAGTGTAGCCCGCGGCGGGGACGCACGCGAGCGGGCTTTGATTTGTAGCGCCGGCGGTCTTTGCCGCCGGCTTCCGTTGTTCATGCAGGCACAAGACACCGGCGGCAAGACCGCCGGCGCTACCAGTTAGCCGTTAGTACGGTTCGCCGGGGAGCGGCGGCAGCACGGGGGTGATCTTGCCCCAGCCGGCTTTCTTCGCGGCGTCCATGTCTTTGATCAACTGATCCGGAAGATTGGCCTTCAGCTTGGGACGGCCGTCCTGATTGCCGAGCTGCCAGCCGACGGCAGCCACGGTCTTCGAAATCACCTGGAGTTCCTTGTAGTCGATCTTCTCCGGCGTATCGGTGGGCCGGTGATAGTCGACGTGCAATCCGATGGTGAAGAACGCGATGGGGATTCCCACCTTGGCGAAATTGTAATGGTCGCTGCGGTAGAAGATGCGCTGGCCGTTGGGTTGCGGCCCGAGGTTATCGTGGGTGGCATCCGGGGCGGTGACATCGTAAAAATGATTGATCTTGAGTTTCTGATAGTTGGCGTTGGTGGTGTCGATGGTCTGGCCCAAATCGTCACTCGATATGTTGGGACCGATGATCAGCACCTCGCCCGGATCCACCAGGAAGTGCTGCGCGTTGTTGTCCACGGAACTCGCGTTCTTGGTGCGGCCGATCATGTCCATGTTGAGATCGGCGACCACTTTGGTGAGGTCGATGGGCGGGAATTGGGTGAAATACTGGGAGCCCCAGAGACCTCTCTCTTCGCCGCCA
>JBEKYE010000496.1:0-3348 GCA_049511275.1 Bryobacteraceae bacterium | reverse complement strand
CGGCCGGCGCCCAGCTTGCCGGTGACATCGAAGCGGCCCCGCAGGAATCCCCCTTCGATGCGGCCCAGCTTTTCTCCATTCAGGTAGACATCGGCTTTCCAGTTGATGCCTTCAAAGATCAGCCACTGGCGTTTGCCCGCGGCGGGCGGCGCGACGAATTCATTGCGGTACCAGAAATCGGCGTAGAAGAAAGAGTCCGAAACGGCGAGCTGATTGTCGGCGTAATTGGGATCGGGCAGCGCGCCCGAGTTCCAGTAACTGGAGAGAACGGTGGCCGGCACGGTGGCCACCACCCAATCGCGATCGTCGAATCCGGGCTTGGATATGGCATCTGCCGCGGCCGCGACCAGCGAATCGCGCTGCAGGCGCCACGCGCCGCCGGAAAGGCCTTGCGCGGGCTTGGGCCGCGGGGTGAGACCGCCGCGCCCCCACACTTCCAGCTCGCTCAGAATATAGCCGCCGGACGATTCCGGCCTGGTCAGCAGCACGCGCACGTAGCGGGCTTTGACGGGGCGCGGAAGCTTGACATCGTCACCCAAAGGCGCCAGGGTCTTCCACGTGGCCGCGTCGTCGGAAGCCTGGATGCTGCCTTCCGCGGCGCGCCGCAGCCAGAACAGCTTGATGCGATCGAAGGTTGCGGCGGCGCCCAGATCCACGTAGACCCATTCCTCGCCTGAGCCGGCGCTCATCCAGGCGCTCGAGAAGCGGTAGGGACCGCCGATTTCGACGCGCGCATCGCGGTTGTAGAGGGCGACTTCGCCGAGACGCCACAGAACGGCTCCGGCGGCTTCCAACTCCAGGCGGTAGAAGCGCGCGCGGGCCGCGGCTGTAAATGCGATGGAGGCGTGGAAATCGCGGCCGGGACGTTCCCCCGAGCCGGCACGGCCCAGTTCGTTCCACGACTGCCCGTCATCCGACCCGGAGACCGTCGCGCTCCAACCGGCGGCCGCTTCCGGGCTGGCCTGCACTGCACCGAGAGCCTCGATGCGGTCCACCTCGAGCGGCCCGTCGCCGCCGGCCAGTTCGAACTGCACCCAAACCTTGGCGCCGCGCAGGCTGACGGTGGTGACCGGGTTGTGGTCCACCAACAACTCCCGCTCGTTCTTTCGGGCGACACCGTTACTGGTGGTGGTGGAAAGCCAGCGCGGAAGGGTGGTCTCCTTGATTCCATCGGTGACCAGTTGCGCGGTGAGGTTGTAATCGTAGCTGCTGGACTGGTAGGCGGGACGCCGCAGGGCTATGTTGCGGTATGTGGAATCGGCCGCCAGGACGGGAGCGAAATCCTGCGAGGGATCGCCGGGATAAACACCGACGCCGCGGGTGAAAGGCTGCGCGCCGAGCAACGCGGCGGTAGCGAGCATGGTGGCTGCGAGGCGGCACGCACGAGTGCGTGCGCCACAGGGCAACGAAATCTTCCTGCTATAGTCCATGACTGATCTCGATTCATGCTACTTGATATCGGCGTGCGCGAATTGGCTGCCGGGGCGCCACTTCGGCGGCTCCGGCGCGTTGGCCACGGCTTCCACCAGACGCCCGAAGAAATCGTTGAACCTGGCGGCCGCCGGCGGGTCCCAGGGCTGATCGATGTCGTCGGCCGGGCTGTGATACCGCTCGGCGTACCAATGGCGGTAGACCTGCTCTTCGGGCGATCCCTTCTCGTAGCCGAAAATGAATCCCGTGGCCGGCACGCCGATCTGCAGGAAGCTGTAATGGTCGGAGCGCGTGAGCAGCCGGCGCTCCGGCTCGGGATCGGCCTGGATCCGGATGTCCATCTTCTCCGCCACCTGTTTCGCCACGACACCCAGGCTGGATTCATCCAGCGCCAGCATGGTCAGAGTCTTCAGCGGGAAGATGGGCCGAAGCTGGTCGAGGTTGATGTCGGCCACCAGCTTCTCTCTGGCGATGGTGGGATGAGCCGCAAAATAGCGCGAGCCCAGCAGGCCTTTTTCCTCACCGGTCACCACCAGGAACAGCAGCGAGCGCTTGAATTGGCGGCCGGATTCGTGCAGCTTTTCGGCCAGATCGATGAGCGTGGCGACGTAAGCCGCGTCGTCGAAAGCCCCGTTGTAGATGCGATCGCCATTCCAGGGTTCGCCGAAGCCGTAGCCATCCAGGTGCGCGGACAGCACCAGGTATTGGCCGGCCAGCACCGGATCGGAGCCGGGCAGCACGGCGACGATATTGTCCGAGGACAATTCGCCGGATTCCACGGTCATGGTGGCGCGCAGCTTCGCGGGAATCTCGAACTGTGGAAGCGGTTTGCCGTCATCGGCCAGCTTCTGCAATTCCGCGTAGGTATGGCCGGAACCCTGAAACAGCTCGTCGGCGAAGGCCGGGTTGAAGCGGAAGGTTAGCGGCACGTCGGCAAACCGCTGCGGTGTTTCCGCCAGAGACATGGCCACCGCATAGGCCACGGGCCAGCGTGGAGGTTCGGGGCCGCCAGTGGAATCGATGGCGATGGTGGCGGCGGCGCCGTCGCGAGTTACCAAGCCGCGGCCGCCGCCGGCGCCGCGCGCGGGCCCGGCGGCTCCGACCGCTCCAGCACGCCGCACCGCAGGCATCTGGACCACGATCTTGCCTTTTGTGTCGAGCGGCGTCGCGCCGGCCGCGGGGCCATCGCCCAGGAATATCAGGTCGCCTTCCACCTTGTCCGGCAGGGTGGTTCGCGCGGCCGTCGAGATCTGGCGCAGCCATGCGAGCTTGTGGACGCCGTCCTTCCGCACCAGTTCCATCGAGGATCGATCGGTGAGCAGACGCACCACGTGCAGCGGCACGGGCTGCAGGTACTCTTTCTCGCCGGCCGGTTTCAGGCCCGCCTTCTCAAATTGCGCGACCACGTAATGTTCGGCTTTCAGGTAGCCGGGACTGCCGGTGTCGCGGCCTTCCATGCCGTCGTTGGCCAGCGCCACCACGTGCGCCCACCAGCGTTTGGTAGCCTCATCCGGCTGAGTGGCCAGCAACGTCGCGGCCACCGAGCAAATGGCGATGCGGTTGAGCTTCATCATCTTTTGGAACAAGGTTATCACGCGCCGCCGGCGGGGGCACGGGGCGATGGTTCAGCCGGCGATGGTGCGGCGGCACCAGCGGGCAGCGCGACCAGGGGGTCGCGCGCAGGCGGGGGCGCCTGCCCCACATCGGGCGGAATTGGGTTCGTTTCGGAAGCGGGATCCGAGTTGTGTGCTTCGGGTTGAGGCACGGAACCGGGTTTGTTCGGTGTTTCTTCTACTTGCTCTTCCTCTAATTGCGGGCGCAGGGCGCGGAGGCGTTCGAATTCCTGGACGGCGCGGCGGTAGTTACGCTCGGCCTGGGCCTGGTAACGGAGAAAGAGGGCCCAGGTGTGAGGCGTCC
>JBEKYE010000495.1:0-3371 GCA_049511275.1 Bryobacteraceae bacterium | reverse complement strand
TCCACCATCCCGGCGGCGAGCTTCTTGCCTACTACGATGCGCCACGGCACGCCAATCAGGTCCGCGTCTTTGAACTTCACGCCGGGCCGCTCGTCGCGGTCGTCCAGCAGCGCATCGATTCCCAGCGACAGGCACTGGTCGTAGATCCCGCGCGCCGCCCCGGCTTGCGCCGCATCGGAGTTGTTGGCCGGCGTAATCACCACCTGGAACGGCGCGATAGCCGCCGGCAGCATCATGCCGTCCTTGTCGTGGAACAGCTCGATGGCCGCGCACAAAATGCGCTCGATGCCGATGCCGTACGACCCCATGATGGGCGTCACTTCCTTGCCGTCGGCGTTCAGCACCCGCAGTCCCATGGAGTCCGAATATTTGTACCCGAGTTTGAAGATGTGCCCGACCTCCACGGTCTTGCGGACGTCCAGCGTTCCGCCGCACTTGCCGCACACGTCGCCCGCCGCCACCTGCCGCAGGTCGTGGAATTCCGCGCGGAAATCTTCGCCCGGCGTCACGTGGCGCAGGTGGTAGTCGTCCTTGTTGGCGCCCGCGATCATGTTGCGCCGGCCTTCCAGCGCCCGGTCCGCCAGGATCGGCATGTTCTTGACGCCCACCGGTCCCAGCGATCCGGCCGCCGCGCCGAACCATTCCTGGATTTCGTCGGCTTGCGCCGGCCGGAATTCCGGATCGTTCGCGATCATTCCGAATTTCGCCTCGCTCAGTTGATGATCGCCGCGCAGCAGCACCAGCACCGGCTTGCCGTCGGCCACCAGCACCAGGCTCTTCATCTGCGACGATTCAGGCAGCCCGGTGAATTCCGCCACTTCAGCGATGGTCTTCCGCCCCGGCGTATGGAATTCCTCGGGCGCGCGGTCGCCTTCGGGATCGGCCAGGGCCGGCGGCTGAGGCGCCGCCGCGGCCTTCTCCAGGTTGGCCGCATAGCCGCAACCCGCGCACACCGCTATGAGATCTTCGCCCGCCTCCGACGCCACCATGAACTCGTGAGACTGGCTGCCGCCCATGGCGCCCGAATGCGCCTCCACCACCAGGTACTCCAGGCCGCAGCGCTCGAAGATCCGGCAATAGGCCTGGTAGTGCTTTTCGTAGGCCGCGTCGAGGCCGGCCGCGTCCATGTCGAAGGTGTACGAGTCCTTCATGATGAACTGCCGGACGCGCAGCAGGCCCGACTTGGGCCGCGGCTCGTCGCGGAACTTGGTCTGGATCTGGTACCAGATCTGCGGCAACTGCTTGTAGCTGCGCAGCTCGCCGCGCGCGATGGTGGTCATGACCTCTTCGTGGGTCATGCCCAGGCACAGGTCGCGGCCGAAGCGGTCTTTCAGCTTGAACAGGTTGTCGCCCATGATGTCCCAGCGGCCGGACTCCTGCCAGACCTCCGCCGGGTTCAGCGCCGGCAGCAGCATCTCCTGCGCGCCGATGGAGTCCATTTCCTGGCGCACAATCTGGGTGATTTTCAGCAGTGAGCGCTGCGCCAGAAACAGGTAGCTGTAAATTCCCGCCGAGAGCTGGCGGATGTAGCCGGCGCGGAGGAGCAACTGGTGGCTGGCCACCTCGGCTTCGGCGGGGTTCTCGCGCAATGTCGGAATAAAGAGCTTGCTCCAGATCATAGGCCTGTGAAGGAAACCCCAATTCTAGCATGCTAAAATCGAGTTTCTCCTCCCTTATGAAGATTGCCATCGCCGCGGATCACGCCGGATTTGCTCTCAAAGAGAAACTGCGGCAGCGCCTGGCCGGCGAAGGCCACCAGGTGATGGATTTCGGCACCAACAGCACCGAGTCCTGCGATTACCCCGATTTCGCCCAGCCGGTGGGCCGAGAGGTGGCCGGCGGGCGCTTCGACCGCGGCATCCTGGTATGCTCCACCGGCATCGGCATGGCCATGGCCGCCAACAAGATCGACGGCGTCCGCGCCGCTCCCGCGCAAAGCGATGACGAAGTCCGCTTCACCCGCGAGCACAACGACGCCAATGTCCTTACCCTGGGCGCCAAGTACCTGGAAGAAGCCCGCGCCATGGAATTGATCGAACTCTTTTTGCATACCGATTTCGCCGGCGGCCGCCACGCCCGCCGGGTCGCCAAAATCTCACAACTGGAACACGGCGCCTCGCCGCGTCCGTAAGGAAGCGGCCGCCGTGAAGGAAGCGAACCCATGACACCGATCGAACGTCCCCTTTGCGAAGTGGATCCCGAGATTTTCGACGCCATCCAGCACGAGGTGGAGCGCCAGCACTCGCAGCTCGAATTGATCGCCAGCGAGAATTTCACTTCGGAAGCGGTGATGCAGGCCACCGCCAGCGTCTTCACCAATAAGTACGCCGAGGGTTATCCCGGCAAGCGCTACTATGGCGGCTGCGAGTTCACCGATATCGTCGAGAACCTGGCCCGCGAGCGCGCCAGGAAGCTCTTTCATGCCGAGTACGCCAACGTGCAGCCGCACTCCGGTTCGCAGGCCAACCAGGCCGCCTACGCCAGCGTGCTCTCGCCGGGCGACACCGTGATGGGCCTCAACCTGGCGCACGGCGGCCATCTCACGCACGGCCACCCGCTCAATTTCTCCGGCAAGACTTACAAGATTGTGCCTTACGGCGTGCGCCAAGAAGACGAGCGCATCGATTACGACGCGCTGCAGGCGCTGGCGGAAGAGCACCGGCCTAAGATGATCATCGCCGGCGCCAGCGCGTATCCGCGCATTCTGGATTTCGCCCGTTTCCGCCAGATTGCCGATTCGGTGGGCGCGCTCTTCCTGGTGGACATGGCGCACATCGCCGGCCTGGTGGCCGCAGGCGTGCATCCCAACCCGTGCGACTACGCCGATATCGTCACCACCACCACGCACAAGACGCTGCGCGGCCCGCGCGCCGGAATGATTCTGGCCAGGGAAAAGTTTGGCCCGGCCATCGACAAGACGGTCTTCCCCGGCACCCAGGGCGGCCCGCTGGTGCACGTGGTGGCCGCCAAGGCGGTCTGCTTCCTGGAAGCCATGCAGCCCGAGTTCGTGGTCTACCAGAAGCAGGTGGTGGCAAATGCCCGCGCGCTGGCCGCCACGCTGGTGGCCGAAGGTTTCCGCATGGTTTCGGGCGGCACCGACACGCACCTCATGCTGCTGGACGTTTTTTCCAAGGGCCTGCGCGGCAAGGAAGCCGAAAAAGCGCTGGACGCCGCCCGCATCACCGTCAATAAGAACGCCATCCCCTTCGACACCAATCCTCCCATGAACCCCAGCGGCATCCGCCTGGGCTCGCCCGCCGTCACCACGCGCGGCTTCGGGGAGGCCGAAATGCGCGAAACCGGCCAGCTCATCGCCGAAGTGCTGAACCACATTTCCGACGACGCCGCCATCGCCGATGTGCGGGCCAAGG
>JBEKYE010000494.1:0-3385 GCA_049511275.1 Bryobacteraceae bacterium | reverse complement strand
GTGCTGTGGAGGGTATACCAGTAAATCTGGCCCACCGGGCTGTAATCGGAGCCGATCTGGGGCTGGAGGTTGTTCGGTAGATTGGCCTCGTTAATGCGCTCCAGGACCTTCTGGCGATTCCAATCGTTAGTAGATTCGTCGTCGAAGATCAGCATCACGCTGGAAAGTCCGAATAGCGAAGTGGACCGCAGATACTCCAGGTGCGGAATGCCGTTCATGACAATTTCGAGGGGAATGGTGACCTGCTGTTCCACCTCTTCGGCGGCGCGGCCGGGCCACTGCGTGATGACCTGAACGTAGTTGTTGGCGACGTCGGGATAGGCTTCGACAGGGAGATTGTGGAACGAGACAGCGCCCCAGATCAGCAGCAGCAGGGCGGCCAAAGCGACCAGGAAGCGGTTATCGAGGGCGTAATCGACCAGGGCGCGAATCATGGGGCTACGCTATTGCTCCACCGTATTTTGCAGGATCAGGGCGTTAGAGACGACGCGATCGCCCGGCTTGAGTCCCGAAACAATTTCCTGCAGGTTGGGCGGCACCATTTGGCCGGCGACTACCTCGACGCGGCGGAAGCTGTCGTTGGCCGCGGGCGTGTAGACCCAGTCGCGATCGTGCAGGTGCAGGACGGCGGTCGCAGGAACCAGCGCGCGGGTTTGCGACCGCTGCCCGTGGAAGGTCGCGGTGACGAACATGCCGAAGCGGAGGAAGCCGGGATTCTCCACCTGGAGCCTGATCTTGGCGGTGCGGAGGTTGGGGTCCATGATGGGGCCCATGTTATCGATGCGGCCGCGCAGGACGCGGTTGGGATACGCGTTGACATGAATGTCGGCATACTGGCCTTCGTGGACGCCGGCAAGATCGTTTTCGTAGACGTCGCAGAGAATCCAGACCTGCGAGAGGTCGGCAATGGTAAAAAGGTTGGGGGAATTGTCGAGGGTCTTCACGCCGGCCGCGGCAGTGACATTCTGCTCGATGATGACGCCGGAAATAGGCGCGACGATATCGACAGCGGCGGTGGGGTGATCGATATCGCCGCCCAGCACGCGAATGTGTTCGGAGGCGGTTTCGACATCCACGCGGGCCTTGTCGGCGGCGTCCTGGGCCACTTCCAGATCCTTCTGGGGAACGGCGCCATGATCGAACAGGAGCTTGGCGCGGTCCAGTTGGGCGCGGGCCAGTTTTTCGTCGGCCATGGCCTTGCGGTAATCGGAGAACGCTCCGGAAATATCGGCGCTCTGCACGCGCATGAGTAGCTGGCCTTTGGTGACCTGGTCGCCGAGACGAGCGTGAATTTCGATGACGCGGCCGGAAGCCAGCGAAATGACCGGGACGTTGCGGGAGACGTCGGCGGCCACCACGCCGGTCACCGCCAGTTCCGGCACGGAATCGCGGCGGGTTGCGGTGGCCAGCGGAAACTGCTCGGGGTGATCCACTTTCACCAGCGAGGCGTCGCCTTCTTTTTCGACTTGGGCGGCCGGAGGCGCGCCGGCGGCCGGATCGGTCTGCCCCTTGGCGCCACAGCCGAGGAGGAGGAGCAAGGAGAGAGAGGTTAAGAGGATCACCGCGGAGACGCGGAGGCGCGGAGAAAAGCCAAGCGTCTCATTGCTTGTTTCTCCGCGTCTCCGCGTCTCCGCGGTGAAAAAGCTTTTTGCATTCATGGGATGACCTCGCGGCCGACGGCAAGATTGAGCTGGCTGGCCGCCGTGAGATAGGCAGCCACCAGATTCAGATAAGTCACCTGGACCTGGCGGTAATCGCGCTGCGCATCGAGGAAATCGAGCAGCGAAGCCTGTCCGTGCTGGAAGGAAAACGACATCATGTCGCGCACGTCGAGAGCCATTTTCAAATACTTTTCCTTATAGGGCCTGAGCAGCTCCACGGTGCTGGCGAGCGTGGCGTATGCGGAATCCACATCGCCGAATACCTGGGTTCGAGTGACCTCGCGCAGGCGTTCCGCGTGGGTGATTTCAAGCTGGGTGCGCAGTTTCTCACCTTGGTTGCGGTCGAAGATGCGCAGCGGAATGGTGACGCCGAATCCCATATAGGCATCGAATGGCGGGTTGTGGCCCGCGTCGAAACTGAAGGTGGGGTCGGTGGAACCGTTGGCGACGGCCAGTTGGTGATCGGTGTGGGCCTTCTGGATGGCCTGCGCGGCGGCTTTCAGATCGGGCCGTGCGTCCATGGCCTGGGCGCGAAACTCTTCCAGGGGCATCAGGCGGTCGGAGAAATCGAAGGGGCCGGCGACATCGAACTGGTCCACGGGGGTGCGGTCGGCGAGCAATTGCAGAAGCTGGATCTTGGCGGTGCGCAGGTTCACCAGGGCGGTCTGGAAATCGGATTCATACTGCACGCGCTGGAGTTCGAGGCGGCTGAGATCCACCTGGGCGATGTCGCCGGCGCGGAAGCGGTCGCGGCTGATGGAGAGCTCGCGATCGAAGTACTCGATATTATCCCTGGCCAGCGCGAGAACGGATTTAGCCTGGAGGGCCTCGACGAAGGCATTGCGCAGGGTGAAGACCAGGGTGCGGATGAGATCCTCCTGCTGCAAAACGGTGATGCCGGTGGCTTGGCGGGCGCTGTCGCGGCGCAACTCGCGCTGATGGTTGCGCTCGTGGAGATAGTTGAGCGAGAGCATTGGGAAAGCGCCGGTCAGCGGCTGGTAGGGGTTGGCGGTGAAGGGCTGGAGCTGGTCGAGACTGGCGGTGAAACCGGGGTTGGGGCGAAGATAGGCGGTGATTTCGCTGGCCCGGGCTTCGTCGATGGTGAGTTGGCCGGCGCGCACAGCGGGGTTGGCCGCTTCAAAACGGGCGCGCACCTGTTCCCAGGTGACAGGGGTCTGGGCAGGTGCGGCGGGAGCCAGGCACCCGGCAAACACAAGCCACGAAAATAGACGACGCACCGGGCGCCGCATGTGTCCCTCCGGCGAAAACCACGTAGAATTTGAATGTAGCGGTTTGAGGCCGGCCGGCGGAACCCATCTTTCGGCCAGAATCAACCTATCTTTTGGCCCGGCGCCTTGGCGCGTGTGAGAATTGCTTTTACTATCGAAGAGAGGCACTCAAGCATGATCTACCGCTACCTGTACGGAACCAGGCGTGCGGTACTGGCGCGGGCGGCCCTGCTGATCGCGGTGATCGCGCTGATCGATTGGCGCGTCGACCTCAACATCTCGTTCGGCTTTCTTTACCTATTCCCGATTCTGCTGGTGGGCACGGCGTCGCCGCGGTGGCAGATCCTGGCCACGGCGATGGTCTGTACGGCGCTGGCGGATGTTTTCTCGCCCCTGCCGTTCACGCTGGGCAATTCGCTGCCGCAGGACATCCTGGTTTTCACGTCGCTGGCTTTTATGGGTATTTTGTCTTTTTTTTTAATAGTGTGACTTGTT
>JBEKYE010000493.1:0-3386 GCA_049511275.1 Bryobacteraceae bacterium | reverse complement strand
CAAACACCACGATGATGCCGCGAAAGTATCGCGCATGAGTCAGCACGATGCGACAACAATGGCTGCTAACAGACGCCGGCAGCCAGGAGGTAAAACCGGGAATGCACGAGACCTCTATGGAGCTGTCGGCGTCCCGCCACTCAGCGACCACTTTGCCGGTCCGAAAGTCCCAGACGACTCGGTCCTGGTACGAGTGCCTGTCAAACTCCTCGTTGATGCCGCGAATGTATCGCGCATGAGTCAGCACGATGCGAGAACCTTGGCTGCTCACCGACGCCGGCAGCCCGGCGGGAAAACCGGGAAAGCGCGCGACCTCTTTGGCGCTGTCGGCGTCCCGGCACTCTGCGTGAGCGGCTTGACGCCCGTAGCTTTCCACCGCGCAGACGGTCTTCCCGCCTTCCGCAAAATACGCTTTCCAGAACGCCGCAGCGGGCGGCCAGCGCGAGAGCACCGTCTTTGCGCGGTAGGCGAAGATGAAGTGCTCCGGGGCTTGCCCCGGGCCGTTGGTGACGACGAGCAAATGACGGTCCGGGTTGACCGCGACGAGATCCCAAGGCCCGGGCGCCCTCCATGTCTCCACGACGTGCCCTCCCAGATCGAACGTGTGGAGAATTGTCGGCGGGTTTCTGATGAGCTCCACCAGCTCCGGCCTTGCAAATAGGAACGCGCGAATCGCTTCCGGGTCGCTTGGCTGGCCCGCCTCCAGCGCCTCCCTGCGCTCCGCAAAACTCATGTCGCGCGCCAGGCCGTGCTGCGCGTCCAAAAAACCGAGGACATTGCGCAGTTCGGGTTCCTAGACGCCTTGCACGGACACGCCGGCGCCTTCGATTGCGTATCGCCTGCCCCAGCCGCCCAGTATCAAGACGCTGGAGTCCGGGGACCAGTTCAGCGTGCTCAGAGGGACGGGTTCGCCCGGATCGATCTGGAGGGGCCGGCGACCGTCCTCGGCCACCGGAATCACTAGTAGGTTGGTCCATAAATCCGTGACTGCGGTCATCCCGGGCTTTCGGTGGAGCCCAGCGCAAACCGCGACCCATTTTTCGTCGGGCGAAAATGCCAGGACCTGGACCGACTGCGTGGAGGGGAGCAGCCCCTCGGCCTCGTGGACGATCGCGTTCAAGTTGACCTCTCGGACCAGCCTCGGGGCCTGCGGGCTGGCCACAGCCGCAATCGATGCCGCGATCATAAGGAATTTGCTTCTCATATAGCTCCCTCCACGGCGCCGGCTCACTGCGCGCTCGACCCGCCGGTGGGGTTGTCGAGGCACTTTGTGAAGGGCCAATGGCCGGGCCACCCGTCGTGGAACCAATGGCCGAGCGTACCGACGATGTCCGGGTACGGGTTTCCGAGGTCGAGGTGGAATTTGATAGGGCCGCCGAAGACGCCCTGGCTGTGCAGGTAGCCCACGGAGGTACCGCGGCGAGCCCCGTTCCCGGCACCGTAGAACGCTGTGCCCGAGCTGTCCTCGCTGCCTGTGCCGAGCACGCCGTAGAGGTTCTGGCTCTGCGCGGTGGTGAGGCCGAGAGCGGTAATGTCCGGCTCGGTCAGGATGAGGTTGAAGTGCCCGCCTACCCAGGTCACGTCGCCCAATGTGGTCTCGTTGCTGGTCAAATCGGCCTCGATCGTGTTGTGATCCCCTGGGTGAAATCGCCAGAGGTCGTGAGAACCTGGCCGACGGCGCTTACGATGTTGCCTAGCGCCTGAGCTGCGTAGCCCTGGTCATGAGCGCATGGCGGCGCGCTGCTCGGGACCTTGATCTGGTCTGAGCCGCCACCGGTAGGGCCTACAGTAGGCGGCAGGGGACTGTAGCCATAGACTGCTCCTCCTCCTCCGCAGCCGATCATCGTTGGGTCGTCGTCGCAACTCGGCGGAAATGGGCGCCACCAAGCACTCCACCAGGCCCACCACGACCGTCACCAGCCCCACCAGGCGGCGCGTATGTGGGAAATGTGGCGATGAAGGGCACAACGCCAAGACGTGCGGACAAGAAAATGCCCCCGCCACCATCGAAGGCGCGGGGGCGGAAGCTGAACCTAGCCGTTTTCGCGGCATGGTTCCTTTTTAGGCGGTCAGCAATCCTGCTGGTCGCCTCAATTCCTTTTTGGTCCGCGTCGAAAGCAATCCAGATTATCTTAAACGGTTCAAGACATCTTTCCTGCTCCGGCGTCATCTCCGTGCCCATCAAGCCGGCGGCCTGTATTCCTTTTTCATGGAAGAACAGTGGCGCCCAAAAACTCACGGTGAGGACGAGCGGCTTATGCGGGTCGCAGTGCTCCAAGCCGTACACGAAGCTCTTGCGCACTCCCGCCGGCAGCTTTCATTTCGGGTTCTCCCGTCGTAATCATGGTCGAGGGGATTGCGCATGTGGCATCGCCGCTCCTTAGTTCCACCATCGTCGAACCTGGGTCGGGGACGCTGGTCCGGACCATCACACCGGACTGCTGATCTGGCCGGGTTCGAACCTGTTCCGGGCGCTTCGCCGGCGCGCGTCGCTTCACGGCGCGGCTAGGGGCTGATGGCTTTGCGTCGCATACTCGTCCGCCTATCCGCGTGTGGAGAGATCAATGGACCAGGCCACGCCACCCCCGCGCCTGCCCTAAGAGCTCCGCCAACGTCTGGTTGGCTTCCGGGTGAAAGTTCCAGGTATACGATGCAGCCGTGGGCTTGCCGGCCACGCAGGCGCTGGTTCGCACCGCGGCCCCGAGTGCCGGGCAAAGCGTCGTGACGGCACACGCACAGACACACAACATCCCTCTTCTGAATCTAATTTCATAACTCCTTAGTAACTCCAGCAAAATTTTGGCGCTTACAGGATTAAACGCATGGGACCACGTAACGGTGCAGCAGCGGAACGCACGCTCTGTGCGTTCTGCACCAGTAACAGCAGCGACGGGCGACGCAAGTCAACGCCTTCGTCTTTACACAGCCGCACCCGCCGCATCTCGGATGACGTAAATAGTGGTGTTGGCCGGCGAGATTCCGGAGAGAAATGCGCCATCTGCCGGCGCAATTCAATAGGCGACGGCGGTTTTGCGGCCACGTGGCTCGCCGCGGAGCCAGACGTATAATGGGGCGTGCGGGCCGGGCGCGGGCCAAGGTAAGACCAAGCGCAAGGTCTGGCGCACAGCGTCGCCCGGAAGCGGGGTCGGTATCGATTCCACCGGAATGCCATTTGCGGCGTCCCAGCCGGCCTTGTCGATCACGTCGAGGTCACGGCCCTCGACGGTGCCGGCGTAGCCCGAATCGCCGACCCTTTCGGCGCTGAGGGTAAACTTGTCGAGCGTGGGCACGCGAATCACGCGGCCAAGAATGAAGGGATCCGAGCGGCCTTCAGGGTCGACGATCACAGTGGCCGCAAGCCGGCAGCCGGCATAACCGACGGCGCC
>JBEKYE010000492.1:0-3392 GCA_049511275.1 Bryobacteraceae bacterium | reverse complement strand
CTACCGGGCAACAGGGCAACGAAGGAAGCATTCTGCGTTATGTTTTCCTGCACAGCATGGTTCTTGCTGGCCTGGTGGGCGTCGTGGTGTTTCTGATGGCTTATGTATTCCCATGGATGATTCCGGTGGTGACGAAGTGAGCACAGATCGCACCGCGAATGACCAAAAACAAGAACGATGAAAATATCGACTACTCTCTTCCGGCGTTCGCTGCTCAGCGGAATGGTCGGCGTACTGATGTTTGCGCTCGTCGCCGCGCCTGCTTCGGCACAGATTCAGATCAAGAACGACGATGTGACCATCAACTTCGGTTTTGGGGGCCAGTTCTGGACCGACTGGCTGCAGGATGCCACCGCCGCCACGGCCGGCAACCAGGGCTATTCCCAAAGTTTCGAGCTTCGCCGCGCCCGCTTCCTGCTAGGCGGCAACTTCGGCCCGAACATCAGCTTCTTCTTCGACACCGACGATCCCAAACTCGGCCTTACCCCCAAGAACCTGTCCACGGGCTTTATCATTCAGGACGCATGGCTCGAATACAAGGTGAACAACTACTTCGCGCTCACGGGCGGTGAAATGCTGCTGCCCAGCTCGCGCCAGAACCTGCAGTCTCCGTTCTCCCTCTACACCCTCGATTTCAGCGCCGTCTCCACCATCAGCATCTCCGCGCTGCAGGAATCCGGATTTCGCGATATGGGATTGCAGGCCAGAGGCTACTTCTTCAACGATCACTTCCAGTATCGCGGCGGCGTCTTTGAAGGGGAACGCGACGCCAACGGGCGCGACGCCCTCCACCCGGCCCTCTATCTCCAATATGACTTCTTCTCTCCCGAGAAAGAATACGCCTACACCGGAACGGCCCTCGGCAAGCGCAAGATCCTGGCCTTCGACGTGGGCGGCGACAAGCAGAGCTCCTACCGCTCCGAATCCGCCAACATCGCCAGCGATACCCCCGTCAACGGCGGCGATGAAGCAGGCTTGAACCTCACCTACTACCATTTCGACGGCCGCAACAAGTTCACCGCCATCCCCGACCAGAACAACTTCCTCGGCGAATTCGACTACTACATTCACCAGGCCAAGTTCCAGCCGTTTCTCAAGTGGGAAACCCAACGGTTCGTGGCGGCCGTGAACAACACCAAGGACATCAACCGCATCGGCTTCGGCGCCAACTACTATGTCCGCGCTCAAAACCTGAAGTTCACCTTCCAGTGGCTCCGCGCCCAGCCGCAGAATGGCTCAACCATCCGGCCCAGCAACGAGCTCACCATGCAGATGCAGGCCTTCTACTTCTAGTACCTTGACCGCCTGATGGTGTTCTCTTGCGGGCAACCGCTCCCTCACGGTCGCGGCTCGCATCGGGGCCATTGGCATGAGCGATGGGTCGCACAAAGGCCTCAAATCAGGCGCTCAGAGTACCCTGTCCGCGACCGGGCGGGTTGGCGCCTTTCGGCAACCACTCGCTCACGCCGACGGTTCCGATGGGAGGACGTGGTCAGGAGCTGTGAAAACATGGGCTGGCAGGCGAAAGCGCCTGCCCGCAAGATCAGCGATTTTCTCACAGCTTCACGGCGGCAAGGCCTAAGACCGCCGGCGCTACCGGTTGGCCTTGTCGACCCTAGGTTTTGAGACTGTCGATCCCAGCGGCGAGCTGGAAATCCTTTTCGGTGATGCCGCCGGCGTCGTGGGTCCAGGATTCGACATCCACGCGGCCCCAGGTGAGATGAATGTCGGGGTGATGTCCCTGGCGTTCGGCGACCGCGCCGACGCGGTTGACGAAATCGAGCGCCTGCACGAAATCGGGGAACTGAAAGGTGCGGGCGATGTGATGCTGGTCGACCACCTTCCAATCCGGCGCGTGGGCGGCGTGCCGGCGCAGGGCGTCGGCGGAAAGAACGGCTCGGGAAGCTGCCATGGTGGAACCCTCTTAACCCCCTTGTCGCATAAGCCGCGGCAGTAAGCAAATGCCGAGTGGGCGATTTAGCCCCATGATGCCGCCGCCTGCTACCTGCTGCACCAGATTGTGTCCTTGGTTACTCTATTTGCATGCCACATCCGTTATCGCGTGTTGCGGCGCTGCGGTCTTTGGCGCTCTTCTGCTGGCTCATCCCGTGCGGGGCTTTCCAGGCGGGCCCGCCCTACCACTACTACCTCACCGGCAGCGCCGCGGATGTCCAAACCCGAACCACGCCGGGCTTCGCGCTGGTTGGCGGGGGCAAGGACGTGGATTCCGTTTTCCGCTGGTTTCTGCAGCGCTCCGGCGGCGGCGACGTAGTGGTGCTCCGCGCTTCCGGCGCCGACGGCTATAACTCGTACATGATGGGCCTGGCCCGCATCGATTCGGTGGAAAGCCTGGTGGTGGCCACTCCCGAAGGCGCCCGCGATCCCTTCGTCGCCGACCGCATCCGCAAGGCCGAGGCGCTGTTCATCGCGGGCGGCGATCAGTGGAACTACATCCGGGTCTGGAATCACACGCCGGTTTCCGAAGCCATCCAGTACCTCATCGATAAGGGCGTGCCGGTGGGCGGCACCAGCGCCGGCCTGGCCGTTCTGGGCGAGTATGTCTACACCGCCGAAAAGGATACGGTCACTTCCGCGCAAGCCCTGGCCAACCCCTTCGACGAGCGTGTGACCGTGGGCACCGGTTTCCTGCGCATCCCAGCTCTTAAAGGCGTCATCACCGACACGCACTTCCATGCGCGCGACCGCATGGGCCGCACGCTGGCGTTTCTGTCCCGCATGCTGGAGGAAGGCAAGTTGGCCGAGGCGCGCGCCATCGCGATCGACGAGCGCACCGCCGCGCTCACCGAGGCGGATGGCCGGACGGCGATCGATGGCGAGGGATGCGTGTACTTCATGCGCGCGCGAAAGCCGGCCGAAGCCTCAAGGCCCGGCTTGCCATTGACCTTATACGGCGTGGCCGTGTACCGCGTGTCCAAGGGAGGCGATTTCGATCTCAAGACCTGGACCGGCCACGGCGGCGTGGCCTACGCGCTCGACGTGGAAAACGGCGCGATCCGCTCCACACAGGCTGGAGGCGGGATTTACTAGGGGGGTTCGCGCTCGAAGCCCCTGGTCGAAGAGATTTGCCGCCAGGCGCTGGGCCAGGAAGCGCCTACTGCGATATCGTTTCAGCGGTCCCCTGGCTGAATTTTCGCCGGTGCACGATGTGCGCGCCGATCTCATCGGTTGCGGAGTGTGCGATTCGAGGGAAACTACTAAAGAGGAGGCAGTTTTTCAATGTCGGCACAGACCCCAAGTTGGAAGCTGGCACTCCGGGCCATCTTCCGCGCGCTCACTTTCCTGCTGCCATTTGCTTTCGCGGGCCGCCTGGATTGGTGGCGCGGCTGGCTTTTCGTCGGCTCATTGCTGCTAATCGCCGGGGTGAGCTTCGC
>JBEKYE010000491.1:0-3394 GCA_049511275.1 Bryobacteraceae bacterium | reverse complement strand
CTCGTTGATCTTGATCGGGCTGACATTCCGCACCTTCTCGGTGGTGGTCTCGGAACGCTTCCGGCCAGCCGGGTCAGTCCACGAGACGTTGCCGGCCAGGTCGCCGTTGAAGGCCGCTGGCCCCGAGGTGATCTTGAAGGTCGCGCTTACGCCGGCCCCCGGCGCGACCGGATCAGCGATCGTCACCGACGTCTGGTTGGTGCCCAGAACGACAGAGTTCCACTCGTTCCACTGCCGGTCGGCTACCGAAATGCTCAACTTGACGCCCATCGCGGGCAGCGCAGTGGTATTCGTGAACGTCAAAGTGGTTTCCTGCGACGACTTCGGCGAGAACGTCTGCAATCCCGGCGGGTTCGCCGTTGCCGCGGCTGGCGCCAAGGTCAGCCGCACTACATCGTACCTGGCCGCCACCACGTTGGCCTGCACCAGTCGGTCGGTGGCGTCCGCCGGGAAGGTGCCTGCGGCCGTCATCGCGCCTTCATAGAAAGTGCCCTGCGAGCCGACGCTGTTGTCGCCGCCGTTGCCCAGGAGGATGGCCCCCTGCTTGCGCATCGGGTCATAGGTGACGTCGACGCGCGGTCCGTCGAACATGACCGACAGGGCGCCCTGCTGGGCGTTGCCGCCCAGGGAGGTCCAGTGGTGCGGTTCCCCCTTGGCCATGGCGGTCACAAATCGCCAGGTGATGTTCGGCAGGTTGGCGCAGAGTTTGGGTCCATCCGGGTTAACACAACCGACCAGGTTGTTCTCCTGGTCGGTCATGATCCACGGGCCGGGGGGATTCCCGTGATACCAGGCGCCGGCGGTGCCGTAGTAGGTGGTTTCCATGGTGCCGTTGTCGTCGTCGCGGCTATCAATCTCGGCGTTGCCGTAGTCGAAACAGCAGCCGGAGTTATAGTGCTGGCCGTTAATGACCCAGTACTGCCCCTCCGCCTGATCGTCGACCGCGGTGCCCTTCGGGTCGTCATCGCGGAGGCCCATGCCCGGTTCGATGAAGACGCCGTAGGCCTTGTGGCCCATGATCGTAATCGGCGCCATGTCGGCGATCGGAACGTTGTTGAAACCACCCATGGCCGGGCCGCTGAATCCGCCGCGGGGCGCCTGGGTGAGGTTGTTGTGCTTGCCGGACTGGTCGTAGATGGTGGTGATCCAGCAGTACGTGTTGGCGCAGAACGTGTCCTGCGCGGCCGCGTTGGCGTATCCGCCCGGATCCGGGAACGGCGACGCGACGGGCTGGACGACGCCAATGTCCAAGGTCTTGCCGTCCGACTGGCGCAGGACCTGGTAGAGCGGGCCGCTGTAGGAGGCGTACAGCGCGCGCGTGGTGCTGTGGGCGGCCACGCAGGGGTCGCCGGCGGCGGCGTAGATGTCGCATGGGCCTTTCGGGCGGGGCGGAGGAACATTGGCTCCCGCCCCGGCCTGTTGGGCCATCATCAACGTGGCGCCAATCAGCGTGAGCGCCAGTGCGATCATTAGCACAAGCTTGATTCTCGTTTCCATGTTTATCCTAATTTGCCTTGACGGATTTATTCCCGCATCTCCTATTCATTCCCAGAGGTAGACGTCCTGCGTATGGAACTGCCCAACCCTATAAGGCGATGAACCATCCCTGGCCCGCCGCCTGCCGCGGCAAGCCGGATGTAGCGTCGGCATGTCCGATCAGAGCGTTCCCGCTCTCGATTCGAAATCATAGTGTCGCAAATATCGTTGGTGCGGCGTGAAATTTTTACGCGGCAATCCGCCAGCATTTCGGGGATTGACAGGGTTGCGGCTTCCATGCAATTATCGAACCTCGATAGTTGGTTTGCGAGGTCGGCTTTCTTGTGAGGCAGCGATATCTCCTCATCCGTGTCGCGCTGTTGGTCCCCTTTCTGCTCAGCGTTCCCCGGCTGTGGGCGCAGGGGCCTCCCTATCAAACCGACGATCCGGTGCCGGTCGACCTGCACCACTACGAGTTCTACATCTTCGGCAGCATGGACGGGACGACGGCGGAAATCGACTCCACAGGACCAGCCATCGAGTTCAATTGGGGTGCCATTCCCAGGGTACAACTGCACGCCATTCTCCCTTTGGGTGTAGTTGCGCCGTCGAACAATCCGATCTATTTCCCCGGGGGAATCGGACCCAAGGCCTTCGGGCTCACGGACATGGAACTGGGCGCCAAGATCGCTTTCTTCAAAGAGACGAAACACGTTCCCCAGATCGGAACGTTTACGATGTTCGAAATTCCGACCGGAAATTACGACAAAGGGCTGGGGGTTGGGAAAGTCTGGTACAAACTCCCGCTCTGGTTTCAGAAGAACGTCGGGCTCTGGACCTTTGACGGCGGAGCGGGTTATGAGGTGGTTCCGCAAACCGGTTATCGCAACTTTCCCTACACCGGCTGGCTGGTGAAACGGGTCCTGAGCGAGAGGCTCGAGCTGGGAGTGGAGGTCTTCGCCCATGGACGGGAGGGCTACGCGGCAGCGCAGACGGAGGCTTCGACGATGATCGACTTGGGTGGCTACTATCATTTCAAGAATCACCCCGGAGAGCAGTTTTTGTTTTGCTACGGCCACTCCATCGCCGGCCAGACGGAAAACTACGCCTATGTCGGTATGTACTGGACTTGGGGAAAAGACGACAAGAAGAACTCCGCCAGCTTGGACTGGATGCGCGTCCCGATGAACGGGAAGGGACCTGAATGATCTGCGAGGACTCGGCCGGCCCAACCGGGCCGCTGTCGGGCGCGACGACGTCCGCCATTTTTGCCTGGCTCGTTGCCTGGGCGATACTGAATGCGCGCTGGAGCGGCAGGAGCGTCGCTGCGGCGCGCGTCAACACGGTCGCTTTTATCCTTCTTGGCCTGAGTCTGCTGCTGACTTTCCCTCCAGTCGCCGATTGTTTTTGAGTCGTGCCCCAGGCGGCGCTTCCTCCCGAATCGGGCAGGGTTACGTCTTCGCAACCACCGAGGGCAGTCCTTTGAATGCATTATAATTTAGGCGCCTGACTGGCAAGCCCGATGACAGAGAAACTGACTACAGATAGACGGAATCAGGAACTCTATATCGGGCTCGTTAGGTTGCATGTTTTGCACCATGCCGCGGAGGAACCGATCTTCGGTCTCGGGATCATCCGGGAGCTGGGCCGCCACGGATACCGTCTCGGCCCAGGAACAGTATATCCACTCCTTCACAGCATGGAACGGCGAGGGTGGTTGCGCGCGAGCGTGCAACTAGCGGAAGGCCGGCGACGCAAAGCTTATGCCGCGACGGCTGCAGGACGACACGCACTAAAACTGGCCCGCGAACGTGTTCGGGAACTTTATGAGGAGATGCTCGAAGCAGAAGAATGAAGCGGCGGAGCCGCACTTGAGGGGTGGTTGCCCAAGAGGATTCGGCCCCCTTTCCCGATGGCA
>JBEKYE010000490.1:0-3434 GCA_049511275.1 Bryobacteraceae bacterium | reverse complement strand
GCAGCGATCGATGCCACAAACGCAGCGGGCGCCGCCACTGGCGGCCGCGGTGGCCGTGGCGGAGGCGGTGGTCGCGGCGGCCGTGGCGGCGCAGCGGGCGCAACCGCCCCCGCACCCGATGCCGCTGCCGCCGGATTTGGTGGCTTCGGTGGCTTTGGCGGCGGCCGTGGCGGCGCACCCAATGCAAATCGCGCCCGCGTCGTCCTGCAGTTCACCTCCAATGCCGACAACCTGTTGCTCTCCGGCACGCTGGCCGGCGGAGACGCTTTGCAGGGCCGCGCTGCCGCCATCGACGCGCCGCTCGGCAAGGGTCACATCGTGATGTTCGCGATTCGTCCCTTCTGGCGCTGGCAAACCCAGGGCACCTACTCCCTGGCCTTCAACGCCATCGTGAACTGGGACCACCTGGACGCCGGCAAGTAGAAGCACTCCCTAATCCGGCACAGCCGGAAACGAACAGGTGCCTTTCTTAGCGCGGAGACGCCAAGACGCGGAGTAAAAGAGAAGCAGAGTCAAGAATTGCGAGCACCGGGAAAGTGGAGATTCGACCGCCAGACAGGGGCTCGCAGCGATTCGTATCAGACATCGCATACGCCGGTCTTCAAACTCTGCTACTCTTAAGCACCACTATGTCAGCCCTCAATGGAGATAAAGCGCGCTTCCACCGCGAACGAAAAGGCAAGCTTGCGCGCAGAGAACGTAGCCGCGAGCTGCGCAAGAAACTGGCTTCCCGCTCACCGAAACGCGCTACCGGCGCCCAGTTGTAACCCTTCAAGATTCTTGCCGCCTTGAGAGAAGAGCGGGACGAGGGCGTCCCGCGCAGACCAGGGGGTCTGCCCCACAATCTTGCCGAATCCCCGCTTTGCGAAAACTAGGTGGCATTGGGCAGGATTGCCCGCCACAAAGGCTCGATATAATCAAACCCGGAATACCGAAAGAAGTGTGAGACATGCGCCTGAAGAGACTCCTCGCAATTTCTGCCGCGGCATTTGTCCTGACTGCCGTCGCTTTGGCCCAAACGCTGCCGCAAGGCGTTCAAAAGGTGACCTCCATTGAAGGCATCACGGAGTATGCTTTTCCGAACGGCCTGCACGTCTTGTTGTTTCCGGACAACTCGAAGCCCAAAACGACGGTCAACGTGGTTTACCTGGTCGGCTCGCGCAATGAAGGCTATGGCGAGACCGGTATGGCCCACCTGCTGGAGCACATGGTGTTCAAGAGCAGCAAGTCCGGCCGGGAGATCTTCAAGGAGCTGACCGACCGCACCGGCGGCAACTTCAACGGCACCACCGGCTACGACCAGACCATGTACTTCGAGACGTTCAACTCGAGCGACGAGAACTTGCGTTGGGCTCTGGGACTGGAAGCCGACCGCATGGTCAATATGACCATGTTGAAGAAGGACCTGGATACCGAAATGACGGTGGTCCGGAACGAAATGGAATCGGGCGAGAACAGCCCGCTCAATGTCCTTTATGAACGCGTTCTGGCGGCTGCCTACAACTTCCACAACTATGGCAAGACGGTGATCGGCAACCGCACCGATGTCGAGAGGGTGCCCATCGCCAACCTGGCGGCTTTCTACCAAAAACATTACCAGCCCGATAACGCCGAGCTGATCGTCGCGGGACAATTCGACGAATCCAAAGCCCTCAGCCTGATCGCGGAAACCATCGGCGCCATCCCCAAGCCGCAGCGCGTGCTGACGCAGCCGTATACGGCGGAGCCCACGCAGGAAGGCGAGCGCTCGGTAATTCTGCGCCGGGTCGGGAATATTCAGGGGATCGTGGCGGTGTATCACATTCCGGCGGCCCTGCACCCCGATCTGGCGGCTCTGGAAGTGATGGCCCAGGTGCTGGGGGCTCCCCAGACGGGCCGGCTGTACAAGGCGCTGGTCGATAACAAGAAGGCCGTGTCCACCAGCATGACCGCCGGAGGAATGCACGACCCCGGGTTCGCGTTCGCATTCGCGCAGCTCAAGCCGGATCAATCCATCGACGAAGCCCAGCAGATTCTCGTGAAGACCGTGGAAGGCCTGTCGAGCGAGCCGCCCTCCCAAGAGGAGGTGGACCGCGCCAAGACCCGCATCCTGAAGAATATCGAACTCGCCATGACGAATTCCGAATCCATTGGGATGATGCTCGGCGGCTACGTGGGCGACGGCGACTGGCGCTCCTTCTTCCTTACGCGCGACGAGGTGAACAAAGTCACTCCCGCCGACGTCGAGCGCGTGGCCAAGGCTTACCTGAAATCCTCCAACCGCACGCTGGGCGAGTTCATTCCGACAAGCGCGCCCGATCGCGCCGAGATTCCGGCCACGCCGGATCGAGCGGCGCGGTTCAAGGATTACAAGGGCGGCGCGACCATTCAGCAGGGCGAGGCCTTTGACCCCACTCCGCAGAACATCGAAGCTCGCGTGATCCGCGCCAAGCTGCCCAACGGGTTGAAGCTGGTGATGTTCCCCAAGAAGACGCGCGGCGGAACGGTGGTGGCTGTGATGAATGTCCGCTTCGGCGACGAGAAGTCGCTGTTCGGCAAATCCACCATGGGAATTATGGCCGGAGCGCTGCTGATGCGCGGCACCAAGAACAAGAACCGCCAGCAGATTCAGGACGAAACCGACCGGCTGAAGGCGCAGATCAACGTGTCCGGAGGCATCAACGCGGCTTCGGCGAACATCCGGACCCTGGAGGCGAACCTGGCCGATTCCCTGCGTTTCGCCAGGGAACTGCTGCGCGAGCCCTCGTTCCCCGAAGCCGAGTTCGATCAGATCCGCCAGCAACGCATCGCCGCCGCGGAGAGCTCCAAAACCGAACCCACCAGCCTGGCCTCGCTGGACTTGAGCCGGCACATGAACGCCCGCTACCCGCGCGGCGACGTGCACTACACCTCCACCATCGATGAACAGATCGAGGACCTGAAGAAGGTGACGCTCGACGAGGTGCGCAACTTCTACACCCAGTTCTACGGCGCCGGCGAGGGTGAGATCTCGATCAGCGGCCAGTTTGACCCGGCGCAGATGCAGAAGCTGGTCACGGAACTGTTCGGCGATTGGAAGAGCGCCAGCAGCTACCATCGCATCATCACCAGCTACGCCAAAGTGGAACCGATCAATCACAAGATTGAGACGCCCGACAAGCAGAACGCCCTTTTCCTGGTGGGGATGCCCATGAAAATGACCGACGAGGATCCCGATTACGCGGCCCTCACCATCGCCGGCATGGTCTTCGGCGGTTCCCCCAACTCCCGCCTGTTCCAACGCATTCGCGTCAAGGATGGGCTGAGCTATGGCGCCAACGCCGGCTTCTCCATGCCCACCAGGAATGACGGGGGCATGCTCTCCGCATCCGCCATCGCGGCGCCGCAGAACATGCCCAAAGTGGAGGCCGATTTCAACGATGAGCTGGCCCGCGCGCTGAAAGACGGCTTTACCG
>JBEKYE010000489.1:0-3451 GCA_049511275.1 Bryobacteraceae bacterium | reverse complement strand
TGTCCCCGCCGGAGCGCGCGGCCCAGCTCAATCTGGGTCTTGAGGATGGCGGAGAGCCGCGTGTTATCCCAGGGTTTCTGGATGAAGTCGCGGGCGCCGCGCCGCATCGCCTCCACCGCCAGCTCGACCGATCCCCACGCCGTCATCACGATCACGGGCAGCGTGGAATCGAGGCTCTGAATGCGGTTGAGCAGATCCAGGCCCTCTTGGCCGGAGGTAGTGTCGCGGGTGTAATTAAGGTCCATCAGGACGGCGTCGAAGTCGCGGGATTCGACGGCTTCGATGGCGGCGGCCGGCGAAGTGGCGGCCTCGGCCTGATAGCCTTCGCCCTTGACCAGGAAGCGCAGGGCTTCGAGTACATCGGTCTGGTCGTCCGCGATCAGGATGCAGGGCGTGCGGGACTCGGATGATTTCATCGGCGTGTCGATGTTTGGATTGACCGCAATCTCAAGTGTAGGGCAGTTGCCGGGCCGATGGTCTTTGGCTGTGGGACAAGTAGTTAAGAGGTAGCCTGGCGAGGCGCAGTGTCCGGATTTGGGATTCCCGACACCCGCATCAGGCGCTGGGGATCGAGGCTCTTCGCCGGATCGACACCATCTACTTCTTCTCCATCCAACTCGCCCAATATTCCTTCCACTCCACCTTCTCGCCGGCCGGCAGCACGTGGATGAGCAAAACCCGTCGAGCAAAACCCGTCAGCCTGAACTGAGCAAAACCCGTCTGGCAAACCCCGGGCAAAACCCGTCGGCAAAACCCGCAAAACCCGTCCGCAAAACCCGTCAGCCTGAACTGAGCGATTTTTCTGGGAAGCCAGGCGTGCGGCGGGAGAATTCGGAGCCGCCCCTTACTTTTTCTCCATCCAGCTCGCCCAATATTCCTTCCATTCCACCTTCTCTCCCGCCGGCAGCACGTGAATGGGGTTGAGGCCGTCCAGCATCACCGCGTATTCATCGGTGTGCGTCTTGCTCTTCTGGTTGGCCAGCGCTTTGGGGTGCGGCCCGTGGTGAATGCCGCGCGGGTGCAGCGTGGCGTAGCCGGGCTTGATGTTGTCTTTGCTGAAGAAATCGCCGTCGTGATAGAAAAGGAATTCGTCGTAATCGGTGTTGCGGTGGAAGAACGGGACGCGCAGCGCCGCTTCGTCCTGCTCCAGCGGGCGCGGCAGGAAACTGCAAACCACCGCGCCTTCGGTAACGAAGGTGCTGTGCGCGCTGGGCGGCAGGTGCGCCCGGTGGCTCATGATCGGGCGGATGTCGCGCATGTTGAGCTTCCACGCCGTCAGGTCGCCCTTCCAGCCCACCACATCGATGGGATTGAACGGGTAGAAGACTCTGGAGATCTCGCCGTCCGCCTTGATGCGGACTTCCCACTCGCGATTGTCGTCGGGTTGCGGAGCCGGTTCGGGCACCGTGACCACTCCCTGGTCGTAGAGCGCGTGCTGGCCGATCAGCCCCTTATCCGGCGGTTCGAATTCCGTGCGCGATTGGATGATCAGGAAAAAATTGTCCCGCGTCTCCGGCATCATCCGGTAGGTGACGGCGCGCGGCAGCACCAGGTAATCGCCCGGCTCGAAGGTCAGCGGCCCGAAGTCGGTCTCCACCGTGCCCTTGCCCCGGTGGACGAAGATCAGCTCGTCGCCATCGGCGTTGCGGTAATAAAAGGGCATGGCCTCGGAGCGGCGCGAGACGGAGAGCGTGACGTCGTGGTTGCCCAGGAACTCGACGGGCATGCCCTCGGGATCGTGCCCGTCGGTGGGCGTGAGCTGGTTGAGGTCGAACAGGTGCGGGCGCAGCTTGCCTTCGAAGCGCGTCCAGCCGGTAGGCGCGTGAGTGTGATAGAGGTGCGCGCTCTTGCCGAAAAAACCCTTGCGGCCGTGCTCTTCCTCGAACGTGCCTTCCGGAATTCCGACGTGCGCCTGCGGCGCGAACTTGCCCCTCTTGAGTGGATACATGCGCCCTCCTTACTACCAGGATACGCGCAACCACGCGCCGGTGGAGGAACCTTCAGGTCACCGGAGTGCGGAGCCGGCCGATGCGTTCGATTTCCAGTTCCACCACGTCGCCGCGACTCACCGGAAGCTGCAATGGCATGGGGAACGCGATGATGTCGCCCGGCAGGATGATGTCGCTCGCGGACAAGGTCTCGATGGCTTTCTCGAACTGGGAACGGAGCCTGGCGGTATGTGTCTGCCCGAGCAACTCGCCGTTGACGCGAACCCATACCGCCAGGTTGTAGGCATTGCCAATCTCGTCCGGTGTCACCAGGCACGGGCCTTGGGCGGAGAGGCGCGCGCCGAAATCGTTCATGCCGGTGAACCCGGCGATATACTCGCGGGCTTCCAGCGAGTGGATGTCCTGGCCCTGTTTCCCGATCACGGCGGCGAATTTCAGTTCATACTCGGGCTCCGCCTGGCAGTGGATTTCGGTATCGGTGCCGACGCGTGCCGGATTGGGCACGGGGGCGCAGAGGCGCACTTCATTGGTCTGGTACACCAGTGTCTCGTCGTTAGGGCCGCGCGGCGGGTTATCCTGCTTCCACCAGCCGGACGGTTGCGGGCCGGACTCGCGGAAAAGCTCTTCGGTGGCCTTGACCGCGCGCAAGCCCGCGCGCAGGAAGTCGAGCATGCCCGAGGGCGCCAGCGCGTTGGCCAGCCGCTGTGGCTCTGGCTCGCCTTGCTGCGCGAGGTACCAGGCCGTCGAGAAGTTTACGTCGATGATGCATTCTTCCTTCCACACACCGACGCGGCTGTGCCGGCCGACAGGCGTCGACACCTCGAAATTGCAGAACTTCATTTGGTTCTATCAAGGGTACCGCGAAGTGGGGCGGCGCGGCACAGGCTTCGTCGTGAGGCCGGAATCAAGGTTGGGGCAGAGAATACAAGCGCACATCGGGCATCGGAAAGGCTTTCACGTTCTCGGTGACCAGCGTGCAGCCGTACGCAATTGCTACGGCCGCGATTGTGGCGTCTTGCAAGGACAGGCTCCTGCCTCGCCTGGTGTAAAAGGCCTTCAGATAGCCGGCGCGCTCGGCGATCTCCTTCGTCACAGGCAGAAAAAGAAGGCTGTCCAGGAAGGCCCGGGTCGGTCCTTCCTCGTGCGGACGCATCCCGGCGTAGATCTCCGTGACCGTGACCGGGCACGAGGCGAGAGGCTGGCCTTGAAGCAGCAAGCCCTCCAGCAGCAGGTGCCGATCCTTCCGCCGGCGAAGTGCATCGACGATGACGTTTGTATCCAGCAGGAAGGAACTCATTGGCTAGCGCCGTTCCAACCAATTGGGGCAGGCTCCGTGAGCCATACCGTGAGTGCTCCGCAAAATGCCGGTGTAGTACATAGGCGAATCCGGTTGGAACGGGGCTAGGCGCTGCGGAACTGCTTCCGGAATCGTCGTTCCGATTCCCGGCGCAGCTTCCTGGTCCAGGCGGAGGCGCCCTGCTTCAGCTCGGGGTGGTCCTTGT
>JBEKYE010000488.1:0-3510 GCA_049511275.1 Bryobacteraceae bacterium | reverse complement strand
ACTCCGCCGAGGTCGCCAACAGTGCACTTCTTGCGGTCGCTGAGCCTTGCTCTTCCAAAGTCCGGCTTCCATCATCCAACCCCTCAGGGTCTCTTTGCCAACCTGGATCTGATGTCGCTGGGCCAACTGCTCGGCGGCGAACGTGGGCCCAAAATCGTGCCAGTCCGGCTGCTTGAGAATGGCTAGAGCCTGTCGCTGGGTCTTAGCCGCCAGCTTGCGATTGGACGGCCGCCCCCGCAACCCGTGCACCACCACAGCATCCCCCTGCTTTGCCATCCGCTTCAGAAGCTTCCGCACCCAACGGGCACTCACTCCCATCTTCTCAGCGGCTTCCCGCTGGCTCATATTCCCTTCTTTGGCTCGTTTCAGCCAATCCAGATAATCCCGTTCCTCTTGGCTCATCGCGATTCGTTCCATCCTTTAGCCTTACGGCTGTCAAGAGGAACTTTCTACTTGGCTGCAAGAGGAACTTCTCACTTGGCCGCGACAGCGCCGCGCCGCGCGGCCCGCCGGCCCCGCGCAAACTGATACAATTTCTCACGGCATGGGTCAGCGGGTCTCGCTATTTGTTACCTGTATCGTCGATCAGCTTTTTCCCAAGGTCGGCCTCGCCATGGCCGATGTCCTGGAACGCCTCGGCTTCGAGGTGGATTTCCCCGAGAGCCAGACCTGCTGCGGCCAGCCTGCCTTCAACACGGGCTACCGGGGGGAAGCGCGCGCGGTGGCGCGCCACTTCCTGGATACGTTCGAATCGTCGCCACTCATCGTCATCCCATCCGGCTCCTGCACCGCCATGATCGCGCATCACTTCGCCGAGCTCTTCCACAAGGAACCCGAAACTCTGGCGCGCGTCCACTCTCTCGAAAAGCGCGTCTTCGAGTTCTCCACGTTCCTCACCCAGGTGGCCGGAGTCGAGGATGTGGGCGCCCGCTTGGATGACATCGTCACCTTCCACGACGGCTGCCACGCCCTGCGCGAACTGGGCGTGAAGGACGCACCCCGCCGCCTGCTGGCCCGCGTGCGCGGCCTGGAGGTGCGCGAACTCTCTCCGGCCGAGGAATGCTGCGGCTTCGGCGGCACCTTCGCCGTCAAGTTTTCCGAACTCTCGGGCGCCATGGTGCGCACCAAGGTGGACGCCATTCTGCGCACCGGCGCGCGCACGGTGGTATCGCTCGACTGCAGTTGCCTGATGCAGATTCAAGGCGCGCTCTCCCGCGCCGGCTCGAACGTTCGCACCATGCACCTGGCGGAGGTCCTGGCTTCGCGCTGACCCCATGCCCTCCGAATTCCAGCAAAAGGCTCGCGAGACGCTGGCCAACGCCAACCTTCAGCTGGCTATTTTCACCGCCACCGGCCGCCTCAAGGAGAAGCGCAGCGAAGTAGTGGGCGCCGGGCAGCTTCCCGATTATCAGGAACTCCGCACACAGGCCAACGCCGTCAAGCAGCACGCCATCGACAATCTGGACCATTACCTGGAGCTCTTCGAGCGCAACGTCGCCGCCCGCGGCGGTCACGTGGTTTATTGCAAAGACGGCACCGAGGTTTCCGACTTCATCCTGGCGCTGGCTCGCGAGCGCGGCGCCCACCTGATCGTCAAATCCAAGTCCATGACCACCGAGGAGGTGGATCTCAACGAGCGCCTGGAACACCACGGCCTGGAATCGGTCGAAACCGACCTGGGCGAGTACATCGTGCAACTCGCCCACCAGAGGCCCTACCACATCGTCGCGCCGGCGCTGCACATGACCCGCTACGACGTCGCCGAAATTTTCACCCGCCGCCTGCACGTTCCCAACGAAATCGTCATCGAAAAGCAGACCGCGCTGGCGCGTTCGGTTCTCCGCCAGAAATTCCTGGCCGCCGATATCGGCATCAGCGGCGCCAACTTTCTGGTGGCCGATTCCGGCGCCGTGGTGATTGTCGAGAACGAAGGCAACGCCCGCCTCACCACCTCCGCGCCCAAAATTCACATCGCCATCGCCGGCATCGAAAAGGTCATCCCGCGCGCGCAGGACCTGGCCACATTCCTCAAGCTGCTGGCCCGCAGCGCCACCGGCCAACTGCTCTCGGTCTACACCTCTTTTCTGAGCGGCCCGCGCCGGCCCGGCGAAATCGACGGCCCCGACGAGTTTTACGTGGTGCTGCTGGATAACGGCCGCACGCGCCTGCTCCCCGACAAGAACAAGCGGCAATCGCTGTTCTGCATTCGTTGCGGCGCCTGCCTCAACACCTGCCCGGTCTACCGCAGAATCGGCGGCCATACTTTTCCCTGGGTCTACTCCGGGCCTATCGGCGCCATCCTGACCCCGCAATTCATGGGCGTGCAGCAGGAGCCCGATCTTCCTTTCGCGTCCAGCCTGTGTGGCGCCTGCGGCGAAGTCTGCCCGGTCAAGATCGATATTCCCAAGATCCTGCTGGAGCTCCGTTCCGACGTCAAGAAAGCCGAAACCCGCGACAAGCAAAATCGCCTGGAGAAGCTCGGCTTCCGCGTCTTCGCCTGGCTGATGACGCACCCGCGCCTTTATGAGATGGCCGGCAAGCTGCTCCGCTCGGTGGGCGTGCCTTCCATCCAGGCAGGCCCGCTCCGGGCCTGGACCAGCCAGCGCGATCTGCCGCCGCTGCCGGAACGCAGTTTCCGCGAAATGTGGAGGCGCCGCTGATGTCCCGCGACCACATCCTGCACCGCGTCCGCACCGCGCTGGGCCGCAGTCCCTCGCAGCCCATACCCGATCCGCCGCCTGCCCGCATCCGCATCCCGGAGGTTTCCCTGGATGCCCGCGTCGCCTCACTCATCGCGCAAGTGGAAGCGCTCGCCGGCACGGCCCTCGAAACTTCCGATCCCCGCGCTTATATCGCCTCCGCGATTGCCGGCAAAACCGTCATCGCCTGCAACTCGCCCTATCTCGCGGCGTGCGGGATTTCGAGTCTGCCGGGCGTCGAATCCGGCATCACCGATCGCGAGCAGCTCCGCGACGCATGCGCCACGGCCGATATCGGCATCACCAGCGCCGATTACGCCCTCGCCGATACCGGAACCCTGGTGTTGCTCTCAAGCCCGGCCGAAGCCCGAATGATTTCCCTGCTGCCGCCCGAGCATATCGCGGTGGTGTCACGCGAGCGCATCCTCAGCGGTCTCGACGAACTGTTTTCGATTCTTCCCAATCCCGCCGAACAATCCAGCTCCATGGTCCTGATCACCGGTCCCAGCCGCACCGCCGACATCGAGCAGATCCTGGTGCGCGGGGTGCACGGGCCTGGGCGAATCACGGTACTGGTGACGGAGCAAGGGCTTCGCCCTTGATATCCCTTCGGGATATGGGAGTCAGAAGTCAGGAGTCAGGAGTCGAGGAAGTCAGAATGGCAGGCGGCACCGCCTGCCCCACCGAAAAAAATGAAGACACGTGTGGCGTGGGATGGAAAGAGAAGAAGGGCGTTGCGGCGGCCGGGGCTCGCGGACTTGTCGCCGGGCGTGTCTCCGGATGAATCCGGACCCTGTTACGGGCGGCCGCC
>JBEKYE010000487.1:0-3514 GCA_049511275.1 Bryobacteraceae bacterium | reverse complement strand
CTCTCGACACGGTGGCCGAACGTGCTCAGCCGCCCGCCTTCTGGGACCAGGTGGCCGAACATCTGCGCGCGGTGCCAGGTGTCGAGACGGTTGCACTAGCTGGTTGGCCGCTGCTCAGCGGAACCATGTCCAACGACTTCGTTTCGATTCACGGTGCACCTCCAAGCGACGTGCTGGCCTTCTTTCTGCGTGTTTCGCCCGGCTGGATGGAAGCCATGAAGATTCCCTTTATTGACGGCACAGACTTCCGCGCGAGCGATACGTATCCAGGCGTTTCGCTCGTCAATCAGACGTTCGCGAGGCGATACTTCGGCGGACAGAATCCCGTCGGCCAGTCATTCGAGACCATTGACAGCAAGGGCATGCGGACTCGCTCTCAGATCGTGGGCCTGGTCCGCGATGCCCGCTACCAGAATCTGCGCGAGCCCATCTTGCCGGTGGCCTATGTTCCGTTCCGGTCGGTGGACGCCAAAGGCGCGTTGCAGGCTAAGCGCGAGGGGACGTTCATCGTGCGCACGTCCGCCCCAAACCCCCTCGCACTGGCGTCCATCCTGCGCCGGGAAGTTGCCCGCGCGCGGCCCGAGTTCCGCGTCAGCAACATGCGCACGCAAACGGAGATCAACCAGTCGCAAACCGTCCGCGAGCGGCTGCTGGCGATGCTGGCCCTGTTCTTCGCGGCGGTCGCGCTGTTGCTCGCCGGCATCGGCCTGTATGGCGTGCTCGACTATTCGGTCCTGCAGCGGCGACGTGAAATCGGTATTCGCATGGCAGTCGGTGCGCAAGCCGGCGGCATTGCGCGACTGGTGGCCATGGACGTCCTCGCCATGGTGGTCGTGGGAGCAACCGTGGGTGTGGCGCTCGGCCTTGGGTCCGTGCGGTACATCGAGACGCTGCTCTGGGAAGTGAAGCCTACCGGCATGGCCATGCTCGTGCTTCCGTCGTTCGCGATTCTGGCGGCGGCGTTGCTGGCCGCCCTGCCGGCGGTTTTCCACGCCGTGCGAATCGATCCGGTCACGATGCTGCGCGCTGAATAGTTGGCCTGCCCGTCGTTCACCAACGCACCTGGATGTGAATGCGCATGCGAGTGAGGTCGCCGCGAACAGCCGGATAGACCCTCCCGAAGCGCTGAAGATTTTTTCACAGCTTCTCGGCGAGCGATGTTCTGATGGCGCTGAATCTTGCGGTCGCGATGCTACGCCTGCCGCATGGCTTCGAGCTCGATCGAGATTTTCACTTCGTCTCCCACCACCACTCCGCCCGCTTCCAGCGCCATGTTCCAGGTGAGGCCGAAATCCTTGCGATGGATTTTCGTCTCGGCTGTCGCTCCGATGCGGTAGCCGCCCCACGGGTCCTTGACCTCCGGCGTGGGCCCTTCCACCGCCAGCGTGACCTCGCGAGTGACGCCGTGGATGGTGAGGTCGCCCTTCATCAGCCAGCCGTCGCCATGCCTGGTCACCTGCTTGCTGCGGAAGGTCAGCTCGGGGAATTTCTCCGCGTCGAAGAAGTCGGGGCTCTTCAGGTGCGCGTCGCGTTGTTCGTCGCGCGTGTTGATGGAGGCCACTTCCACGCGCGCCTCCAAGCTGGAATTGGCCGGATTCGAGGCATCGTATGCCAGGCTGCCGGAAAGCTCCGTGAATTCGCCACGCACGTTGGAAACCATCAGGTGCCGTACGCTGAACTGCGCCCCCGAGTGCGCGGAATCAATCTGATAAATCACTTGTGCCATTGCCGATCGTCCTTTCGTTCGTTTTAACATTATTCGTTATCACGAATACTATACCTAAAAAACAGATGCTTACGCCTCGCGAATCGATTCCAGAATCGCAATCAACCCCGCCAGCCGTGGCTTGCCGATGTGGCCCAACTGCCGTTGGTGGAACTCCGCCAGGGGCTGGTCGATCTCTTTCAGCAGCGCGATTCCCTGCGCGGTGATCCGGCTGATGACCACCCTTCGGTCCTCGGTGCCGCGCTGCCGCTCGATCAGTTGCCGCGCCTCCAGCCGGTCGAGCAGCCGCGTGATGTCCGGGTCGGCCGCCACCATGCGCTCGGCGGCCTGCGAGCAGGTCACGCCGGCCTTCCCCGCCCCGCGCAGAATCCGCAGGATGTTGTACTGCGTCGGCGTGAGCTGGAACTGCTTGAAAAAGTCGGTCTGCCGCTGCTGCAGGAATTCGTGCGTGCGCACCAGGTTCAACGCGGCCTCTTCCTCCAGCAACGCGAACGGCTTTTTCTGGCGAATCTCCGCGGCCAGCTTGGAACTCACGACTTCAATATATACGTTATAACGACTATTGTCAAGAGGAATATTGGGTCGCTGCCCGGCCCGCTCCCGTCCGCGTGGCGGCGCGCACCTTCAGTGCGTCATGGCGTACACCACGTAGTTCACCCCGATGCGGATTCCCAACGCCGCGTAGTGCGCCGGATAATTCGGCTCGTCGGCCCACTCCCAGGAGTCCCCGACATCGGATTGAAACGTGATCGCCACCATCAAGCGGCCGCGGTCGTCGAAGATGCCCCGCCATTTGTCGGGGCAGTTCTGGCACTTCCAGCTCCGGCCGGCGTTCACCGAGCCCATGCTGGCCACCTGGTAGCGTTGGTTCAGGTCGTAGACCATGTGGAAGATGGCGTTGTCGTTTTCCAGTTCCACCGCGTCGCGGTTCGGAAAAACCTTGTGCATGCTCTCCAGGAACACGTCCCAATCGTTGGGTCCCCAGAAATCGTCGGCCATGAAGAAGCCGCCGCGCAACAGGTATTCGCGCATGGCCCTGGCCTGCGCGTCCGTCAACTGCCAGTGGCCCGGCTGCACGGCGTAGAGCCATGGCCAATCGTAGGCGTCGCCTTCGTCCAGGTTGATGGGCTCTTCCACCGAGCGAACATGGATCCGCGTCAGCCGCCGCAGCGCTTGCACGAAGTGCCGGTCGGCGCGCGGATAATCCTGGGTCCAGATGGAATTGCCTTCGGTCCAGACGCCGCGGCTGCCGAATCCCCGGCCGTAGCCGCCGCCATAACGTCCGCCCGGCGCCTGCGGATACATCAGGCGCGCGAAAGTCCACTCGGTTTTCTCCTGCCAGTCCGGCGGCAAGGGGATGCTGCCGAGCCGGTACTCCACGCCCGGAAACTCGCGGAACGGCCGCTGCGCATAGAGCGCGCCGATGACCGCGCTCAGTCCCAACCAGGCGATGGTGCGGAAAGTCATGCCTCTGGTGCCTTCCGTGAGCATATCACCCCCGTGCATATCGCCCCCGCCCGCCGGGCCGCCTTTCTTTGCTACACTTCGGAAATTGGGGAGCTTTCTTGCGTAACATCTCGTTAACAATTCTGGCCGGGTGCGTTGTCGCCCTTTGCGGCTGCCACAAAGAGCAAGCTCAACAGAAGGGACCCGCGGGGCCGCCCGTCATGCCGGTCTCCGTGGCCAAGGCCACCGAGGAATCGGTGCCCACCGAACTGCACGTGGTGGGGACCGTGGAAGCATCCGCCGTGGTGCAGGTGAAGTCGCAGATCGCCGGCCAGCTTCTCA
>JBEKYE010000486.1:0-3525 GCA_049511275.1 Bryobacteraceae bacterium | reverse complement strand
GCCGAGCGGGCGGTCGAGGACGAAGCCGGTAGGGGTTTCGTAGTAGGACGGGGCATCGGTGTATGTCTTGTAGATGCGGATGCGGGTTTCCGCGCCCTTGGGGACCGGCTTGAGGAGCGTGACTCGCAGGAACTGGGCGTCATCGGGTGTGGCCCGATCGACACCGCCGGAGGCCTTGGCGGCTTTGCCATCGACAATGGTGAACTGCAGCGGCTTGCCGGTGGCGCGGTCGACGACGCGCTCCTTGGACGCGGTGGAGCCGGCGCGGATCGGGTTAAAGAAATATCCGGCGCCTTCGTGGGTTGCGGACACATCGTAAACGATGTTGAAGGAATGCGTGGCGGGGGCCAGTAGGTCATAGACCGTCATCTCATCGGCGGCGAAAAGGGCGCATGGGACGAGGGCGAGCAGGAGAGTCTTGGCCATCGGATGTACTGTATCACCACGGGCGGACAAGCGGGGCGCAACACAAGAGACCGATGCTGTGTCACAAACGCCTACGGCACCACGTCGATCTGGAGAGCCGGATCTGCGGCCGGGATGTAGGTTGCCGGAAGGCCGAGCTCGCGCCGAACGATGTTGGCTCCCTGCGCGATAGCGCTGGCTTTGTAGAACGCGATCTCGCGGTTGCAGCCCTGACGGCCGAAGCCGCAGTCGCTGGAGACGATCAGACGCTCGGGCGGGATGTATTTCAGGGCGTTGCGGATTTCGGCGGCTACATCCTCGGGGCGATCGGCCTGCAACATGCGATGGCTGACGACGCCGATGCAGATCTTCTTCTTCAGATCGTGTTTGAAGGGCTCGAACAACTCCAGATCTCTCTGCTGGCGATCCTTCATCTCCAGCGTCCAGACATCGCCGCGGCAGCGTTCCAGATAGATCTCGATGGAGTTGGCGTAGCCGGTGTCCTCCATGACGCGCTGCATGTTGGGGTTTCCCCAGCAGGTGTGAATCCAGAGCTCCACATCGTCGAGGCCCTGCACCTCGCGGTTGAAAGCATCGATCATGAACTTCACTTCGCCGTGGTCCTTGCCGTAGGTGTTGGCCATGAAGTGAAACGTCGGTTCCTCGATCTGGATGCAGCGGCAGCCGGCCTCGCGCAGCGCCAGCAGTTCCTTATTCATGGCTTCCGCCATGTCCCAGACGATCTGGTGCTTGTCTTTGTAGTGGGGGGTGTGGATATCGAGGAAGAGAGCCATCACCTGGGAGCAACATGTGCCGAACTTGACCGGCTTGCGGGTCTTTCCCTGCGCGATTCGCCAGATCTTGGGATAGTCGAGCGGCCGGTGCTCGATCTTTGCCACCACGTGGGGCCAGCGCCAGCCGGTGTAGATCTCGTTGAGCAGCGTGCCGGGCGGATAGTGGAGCCACGGAGCCGTAGTTTCCTCCGGCTGGAGGTAATCGCCTTCGAAGCCGGCCCAGCGCTGCAAGGGATAGTGATGCCAGGCGCGCCCCGCCAAGTCCTCATCGACATGCAGGTCACCATGGCTGAGGATGTCAAGCCCGGCGCGTTCCTGGTCGCTGATGAGCACCGCCATGGCGTCCTGGAACTTCTCGCGGAAGCGCACGTCGAGCATGCAGGTGTCGAGCGGCCGGCCCCACATACTTACGTCGAACCAGCGCGGCCGCGGGAACGATCCGGTGACCGTGCTGGGCAGAATCAGATCGGCAGTGGCAATAAACAATGGACTGCTCCTAGGCACATTGTACTTCCGGCTTTCCCGGGCGCCAATCGTCCAAATAACCTCGATTCCCTCACGCCACGAAAACGACAACTCCTGCGCCACATCGCCTGCGGGTGAAAGCCGCCAAAGGATGCAGGCCGGCGCTAGTGGTGAAGGTACCCACTACTTGAACCCGCCGCGAACGGCCGTGACCGCCTTGCCCGCTCCGGCAAATCCCGCTATTCTACTCCGGGGCGGCCTCAGAGCGCGAAGGCGCTTGCCCAACCGTCGCCCTACGGAGGAGCAGATGACATTCGACGCGAACCGTCGCCAGTTCCTGGGGAGCGCAGCCGCCGCCGCTGCTTTCTCCATCGTTCCAAGACACGTCTTGGGGGGGCCTGGTTTCGTCGCCCCCAGCGACAAGATTAACCTGGCTTACATCGGCACCGGCACGCAGGGTCTCCGCGAAATGCCCGTTCTGCTCGCTTCGCCGGATATCCAGATCACAGCCGTCTGCGACCCAAACAAGGATGCAGTCGAGTACCGCGACTGGGACCGCAATGGCCTGCTGGGAAGCCTGCGCCGCACGCTGCGCGACTCCAGTTGGCGCGCGGGGACCGATGGTACGATCCCTGGCGGGCGCGATGTGGGCCAGAGCTTCGTCGAGGCTTACTACGCCGGGCAGCGCCCCTCGGGCCAGTACAAGGGCTGCGCCGCCTACGCCGATGTGCGCGAAATGCTCGAGAAGGAGAAGGGCATCGACGCCGTCAAGATCATGACCCCCGACCATCTCCACGGGGTGATCGCCATCGCGGCCATGAAACGCGGAAAGCACGTCGTCCTACACAAGCCCATCGCCAATCGCCTGAAGGAGGCGCAACTCGTCATCGAGACCGCGCGCAAAACCGGCGTTTCCACCCACTTCATGCCCTGGGACGCCAACGGCGACATGACCCCCGTGATGGCGTGGATCAACAAAGGCGCCATCGGAACGCTGCGCGAGGTTCACAACTGGTCGAACCGCCCGGTCTGGCCGCAATACACCACCATTCCCACCGACCGGCCGCCGGTGCCGCCAGGGTTCGACTGGGACCTGTGGCTCGGCCCCGAATCCTACCGTCCCTACCACCCCAACTACACCCACATGGTGTTCCGCGGATGGTACGACTTCGGAGGCGGCTCCATGGCCGACATGGGCCACTATAGCCTCTGGACCGTGTTCAACGCGCTGGAGCTCTCGGGGCCGACCAGCATCGACCCCATGCTGACCCACGCGTGCATGCTCCAGGACGGCGTTTCCACCACCATTCGCAACGACTTCTCGTTCCCGTTCGCCAGCGTGGTCCGCTTCAGGTTCCCGGCGCACGAGCGGCGCGGGTCCATCGACCTCATCTGGTACGACGGCGGCATTCATCCGCCCACGCCCGCGGAGCTGGATGCAGACGGGAAGGAACTGCCGCCTGAAGGCATGATGTTCGTCGGCGACAAGGGTAAGATCCTCGCCGGATTCAACGTGGAAGGTCCGCACCTGATCCCCGAACGCCGCATGAAAGGTAACCCGGCGCCCCCCACGCCTGCGCAAAGGCAGGTTGGCGGGTCCGAACCGCCCCGGCTGTCGCCCGGGCTGACACAGTGGGTCGCGGCGTGCCGGGGCGATAAGCAGCACTCGCCCGGCAGCTTCCTCAACGCCGGCCCGATCTCGGAGGCCGCCAACCTCTACGCCGTGGCGCTACGAACCGGCAAACGGCTGCTATATGATGCCCGGACCGGGGCGATCACCAACGTCCCCGAGGCCAACCAGTACCTCGCACGCGAGTACCGCAAGGGCTGGGATCCGCAAACCATCTGAACGGTTCCTAGG
>JBEKYE010000485.1:0-3546 GCA_049511275.1 Bryobacteraceae bacterium | reverse complement strand
GGAAATCGGAGTCTCCAACCAGGGCATCGGCGGCAACCGCGTGCTGCGCGACATCACCGGCGTCAGCGCCCTCGGCCGTTTCGACCGGGATGTCCTCGGACAGTCCGGCGTCAAGTGGCTGATGATCCTCGAAGGCATCAACGACATCGGTCATGGCGCCGTCGATCCCAAGGAAGCCGTCACCACCGAGGACATCATCGGCGGCTACCAGCAGCTCATCGAGGCCGCCCACGACCACGGCATCAAGGTGATCGGCTGCACTCTGACCCCGTATGGGGGCGCCAACTACGCGCGGCCCGAGGGCGAAGCCGTGCGCGACGCCGTGAATAACTGGATCCGCACCAGCCACGCTTTCGACGCGGTCGTCGATTTCGAAGCCGCCACGCGCGACCCCGCCAATCCCAAGCGCTTCCGCGCGGAGTTCGATCCCGGCGACCACCTGCACCCCAACAACGCCGGCTATGAGGCCATGGCCAACGCCATCGATCTTACGATCTTCACGCGCAAGTGACCGTGGGTCGGCCGCAGATGAACACAGAGGAACGCAGATTGAAAGGAATTGTTCTCATCCGCGTTCCTCGGCGTTGATCGGCGGCTCAAATGCTTTTCTCGAACCTGGAGCTTCACCGCTCCGCCCAAAACAGGAAGCCCATCAACACCGCCACCCCGCCGATCAGCCCGATCAGAAACATCTTGGCCCACGGGTTTCCGAAGTTCAACGTACTGCCGAACCCCTCGCGCTTGGCCACGAATAGCGCCGGGTCCCGCGGGTTGTTGTAAATGCCGCCCAGGCTCCAGCACTCCGCCGGTGTTTCGTCCGGTTGGTCGACGGGCTCGGCATTCTTCCGGAACATGTAAATCAGCAATCCGGTCGAGACCAGCGGCGCCAGCACCACCACGGGCCACAGCGGAACTTCCACCAGCGGAGCGAGGCCTACCGCGGTAAAGATGAAACTCATCAGGTACATCACCGTCAGAAACACGCCTGTCATCGACGCGCTCCTGGCCGTCTTGCGCGTGCCGTAGTAAGTCGCCAGCGCCACCATCAGCAGCAGCACTGATAACCCCCCGGCGAAAATCAGCGGCCCCATCACATGCAGCGGCGTGCGCGTGGCCCAGCCGTTCGGCCGGTTCCCCCGGCCGTAGTGAACCACCCACCGCGCTGGAATCGCGTCCCAATGCGCGCGCAGCCAGGCCATGGCGGCCAATGGCGCGGCCAGCGGCGGCAGTGTCCAGAAGAACCAGCCTGGCAGTCCTTCATCCTCCCGGAGTTCGTCCACGCCGGAAGTTCGCGCCGAATTCGCGTTCATGGCCACATTATCCTGCACTCTTACGCCCGTGGCTGCGTCATCTCTCCAAGAAGCTATCCCCCCACGAAATCCCCCGAAATCCCTTTTGACGGAACCAAGCCGATGCGATAGGGTTGTGTGATTTTGACCAAACGAAGCCAATTTTGCATAAAGGGTTAAGTTTCTTTGGGTTGCGGGAGTTAGATGGGCGGGCCAATGGGCTTCGGAGGGATTGACCAAACGAAGCCAATTCCGGTTGGCGGACCAAGGGTCGGTCAAACGGGCTCGAGTGCGAGAACGGGCGCGTCATCCGACTCCACGGTAGCGCGCGACGGGGGTGGAGTCTGAAATCCGGAAGTTTAAGTGGATGAAATGAAGCGGGATTCTGGTTGGGAATGTCGGTGACCGGCGTACCGGGGGATTTCGGGGCTACAGAACCCCCAATCGCTCAGCCGCTGGCGTTTGGGAGTTTCGTAGCCTCTCTAAGCCTCTCTTGTAAATAGCCGTAAATGCTTGATTCTGCGATGCCGCAGTTCCGGCTATTTTCATTCTCGCGGGTGTCGCGCGGCGCGACATGGCTCGAACTGTACCCCGAAATCCTTCAGATCTGCACCGGGTTGTCCAGCACGAACGTCAGGCGCGTTTCCGAAGGCACGCGCACTCTCTGCCCGCTGGTCGCTAGTTCCACTGCCGCGCCGCCAGCGCCTCCCGCTCCGGCGCCGATGGCCGCGCCTTTGCCGCCGCCCAGAATGCCGCCCAACACCGCGCCGCCTACCGCGCCTCCACCAATCGTACCGGCCGACCGGCCGGCTCGATTCGTGCTCCTCTCCGTGACAGTCTGCGTCCGGATGTCCACCATCTGGCCGTTTACCCGCACCGACATCATGGACAGCGCCAGCTCCGTGCGGCCCGCAATCTTTCCGGATTGCTTGGAGTCAACCAGCTTCAACACCACGTCCGCGCCGCGCGGAATGATGGTCTGGCCCCGCGAATCCACCACCGGGGAGTCCAGGCTCCCCGCGAAATTCTGGCCCACTTGCGCCGTCTGCGAATCCACCGCGTCGATCATACGGATCACGAAACTGGTGCCCGCCGGCAGCGTGATCCCCATCACAGGCGGCTGTGGCGGGGCGTCGCGCCGTTCCTCCCGCGCCATCGGAGGCGGCGCCGGTTCTGCCATCGGCGCGCCGGCTCCAAACTCGATGCGCGCCACATCCGACACGTCCAGCGTCTGAATCTGGTCGCCAATCGCCACTCTTACCTGGCGGGCCGTACCGCCCAGATAAGTGCCCTGAATCACCCGGCCGTCCTTCATCGTGATGGTATCGGCAAGGCAAATAGTCGCCACTACGAAAGCTACCGCGATGTGCAATAGACGCATAAGCCTCCCCCTAATTTCTGTCTTCGGATGCGCCGACAAGAATGCCGGCGTCGCAGGCTGGAAAACCAGCTCCACACTATTCTACGCCGCGTTGGCTCCCAAGCCGGCTCACAGAGCCCCTGGCGGCCAATTCCACCACCGTCCGGCCGCGTTCCAACGCCTCCCGGTAAACCAGCCGGCGTTGCGCGCGTGTGTAGCCGGTATGGCCCCGGTAATAATGCTCCAGGCCCTTGCCCACCACGAACGTTCCGGCGTAGGCGATGGCGCCCTTGGGAATCAGGCCGCCGCCCAGCGGAATCTTGCCGACCAGCTCGCGCGCCAGCGCCCGCCACCCGAACGCTCCCCCCACAATCGAAAGGATGGCGCCCTTCTGGCGGCCGAAGCCGGCATCCCGCCCGCACGCCGCGGCGATCAGAAACGCCATGCGGATCTGGTTGCCTGTCAGAAACGCCGTGTCGGAAGCGAATTCCCCGAACGCCCACGGCAGCTCCACCAGGCTGGGGATCACGTCCGGCAGCGCCGTGGCCAACGCGAACAGCGCGTTCTCCCGTGCAACCGCGTGGATGATCCGTTCCACCACCGGCCGCCGGAAGGCCGGGTATTGGCGCCCGAGCGCCAGCCACAAATCGTCGTTGCCGTCCAGAATCGCGCCGACGGTGGCCGAGGGGTTGCGGCGGTAAAACGTGTAGGTCCCCGGCGGCGCCGCGATCCCCTGCTCGAACAGAATCAGGTCCACCTTGTCGGGAACCACCGCGTCGGCAGCCCGGTGCACCTGGTCCAGCAGATAGGTGCGGTCTTCGAGCGGGCCCTGGAGTGGCGCCAGAAAATCTTCCATCTCGGCGTAGGCCGCGTCGCTCGACGCCACCAGGCCGAAAC
>JBEKYE010000484.1:0-3582 GCA_049511275.1 Bryobacteraceae bacterium | reverse complement strand
GGTCGTTCCAAAAGCTGGGGCGCACGGCACTCGACATTTCGGTGGTGAACGTGGCGGCGGGTTTGCAGGTGGACGCTTCGGGCCGCATCCAGTGGGCCCGTCTCTCGCTCGGCGCAGTGGCTCCAACGGCCATTCGGGCCGGCGCGGCGGAAGAGAACCTGCGGGGGCGCACGCTGGACGCGGACGCCGTCGCGGAGGCCGCGGAAGGCGTGATGCGGGAAGTGAGTCCCATTACCGACATCCGCGCATCGGCCGCATACCGGCGCGAGATGTGCCGCGTGCTGACGCGGCGGGCGCTGGAAGAATGCGCCGCGCAAGCGGGGTGCGCCTTATGAAGACCATGGAATTGCGGGTGACGGTGAACGGGCAGCCGCGGAAATGGGCCATCGCGCCGGGAGACCTGCTGCTGGATGTATTGCGGCGGGAAGGATTGTTCGGTGTAAAACGCGGCTGCGAAAAAGGCGAGTGCGGCGCCTGCCTGGTGCTGGTGGACGGGCGGGCGGTGAATTCCTGCCTGATGTTCGCCGCCAAGGTGCAGGGCTGCGAGGTTTTGACCATCGAAGGCCTGGCGGATGGCGATCGCCTCGATCCCATTCAAGGGGCTTTCCTCGACCACGGCGCCGCGCAGTGCGGATTCTGCACGCCGGGAATGATCCTGGCGGCCAAGGCGCTGCTGGATAAGAATCCGCATCCCAGCGAGGCTGAAGTGCGGGAGGCCATGGCCGGAGTGCTCTGCCGCTGCACCGGATACATCAAGCCGGTGGAGGCGGTGCTGGCCGCGGCCAGACAACCGACCAGGCGCGCCACGCGGAAGCGCGAGCCGGCGGGGGTGGCGCGATGAGCGGCCGCAAGGTGGTCGGCAACAGCGTCCGCAAGGTGGAGGGCCACAAGCTGGTGACCGGGGCCCCGGCGTTCACCGACGATATCGAGATGCCGGGAATGCTCTACGGCAAGATCCTGCCGAGCCCGCACGCGCACGCGCGCATCAAGCGCATCGACACACGGAAGGCCAGGGCGCTGGGCGGAGTGCACGCGGTATTGACGTACAAGGATGTGCCGCGGGTGCCGCATACCACGGCGGGGCAGGCGTGGCCGGAACCCTCGCCCTACGACACCTACCTGCTCGATTCCAAGGTGCGGTTTGTGGGCGACCGGGTGGCGGCCGTGGCGGCGGAAAGCCGCGCCACGGCGGAGAAGGCGCTGCGCCTGATCGAAGTGGATTACGAAGTGCTGCCGGCCGTGATCGACATGGAACAGGCCATGGCGCCGGGTGCGCCGGTGATCCACGACGAGCCGGATTCCACCAAGATCTACGACCGGTCGCACAACATTGCCGGCTATATCCTGCGCGAGATCGGCAGCGTGGAACAAGGCTTCCGGGAATCCGACTTCGTGGTGGAGCGCGAGTTCCGCACGCACCGGCAGCAGCATACGCCGCTCGAGCCGCACATCACCATCTGCTGGCTGGACGCGAACGGCAGGCTGGTCATCCGCACCAGCAGCCAGGTGCCGTACCATACGCGGCGGCAGGTGGCTCAGATTCTGCAGATTCCGGTGAGCCGCATCCATGTGATTAAGCCGCGCATCGGCGGGGGTTTCGGCGGCAAGCAGGAAATGCTGCTGGAGGATATTTGCGGCGCGTTGACGCTGGCCGCGCGCCGGCCGGTGAAGATGGAATTCACGCGCCAGGAAGAGTTCTACATGGCGCGCAGCCGGCATCCGCAGATTCTGCGCCTGAAGATGGGAGTGAAGGCCGACGGCACGCTGCTGGCCAACCAGATGACCGTGCTGGCCACCACCGGCGCTTACGGAAGCCATGCCAATACGGTGCAGGGCAACACCGGCAGCAAAGTGCTGCCGCTCTACCGCACGCCGCACATGCGCTTCGAGTGCCACGTGGTCTACACCAATATGCCGGTGGCGGGAGCCTTTCGCGGTTACGGATGCCCGCAGGGATTTTTCGCGCAGGAATCGCTGGTGGATGAAATTGCAAACCACCTGGGCATCGACCCGGTGGAATTTCACTTGCAGAACGCCATCCGGCTGGGCGATATCGATCGGCTTTCGGCGCAACTCGGCGAGGGCCGCGAAGGATTGCCGCGCGTGATCCGCAGTTGCGGGTTGCCGGAGTGCATCCGGCAGGGCGCGGAGGCGATCGGGTGGCGGAAGAAGCGGCAGGCGCCCGCGCTCGGCGGGCATTTGAAGCGCGGCGTGGGGATGTCGTGTTCCATGCAGGGCAGCGGGATTGCGGGCATCGATTGGGCGTCGGCATTTCTGAAGATGAACGAAGACGGCGCGTTCTTTTTGCAGGTGGGCGCGTCGGACGTGGGCGGCGGCGCGGATACGGTGCTTTCACAGATCGCCGCGGAGAGCCTGGGCGTGACGCTGGACAAGATTGTGATCACCTCCGGCGATACCGACACGACTCCGTTCGATGTGGGCGCGTATGCTTCCAGCACGACCATTATCTCCGGCGGCGCGGTAAAGAAGGCCGCGGAAAAAGTGCGGGCGCAGGTGTTGAGCCTGGCGTCGAAGATGCTGGACACGCCCGTGGAGAAGCTGGAGTGGGGCAACAACGAAGTCTTCACGACGTGCGAGTGCCGCAAATCCGTCACCATGACCGAAATTGCCATGCAGGCGATGTACAAGGAGAAGCTGCAGATCATGGACGGCGCGTCGCACTTCAATACGGACAGCCCGCCGCCCTTCTGCGCGACGTTCGCCGAGGTTGAAGTGGACACACAAACCGGACAGGTGCGGGTACTGCACCTGGCGACGGCCGTGGACCCGGGCACGGCGGTCAACCCGATGCAGTCGGAAGGGCAGGTGGAAGGCGCGGTGACGCAGGGCATGGGCTTTGCGCTCACCGAGGAGTTGCTGTTGGACGGCGCGGGGCGGCCGCTGAATCCGAATTTCATGGATTACAAAATCTTCTCGGCGAAGGACATGCCGAAGCTGACCACCATCCTGGTGGAGACCGACGAGCCGCTCGGGCCGTTCGGCGCCAAGTCGATTTCGGAAGTACCCATCAACGGGCCCGCGCCGGCCATCGCCAATGCCATCTATCACGCCGTGGGCGTGCGCATTCGCAAGCTGCCGATACGCCCGGAAGACGTGCTGCGCGCGCTCTGCGACAAGGTGGGGCGGACCCCCTGGTCCGCGCGGGACGCTCTCGTCCCGCTGCCGGAACAACCACATCAGCCTCTCGCAAAGGAGTGTGAGAAATGAGCCTTCGCCCGGTTGGGACTATCGACGCCGCGCGCCTGGCGCAACGGGCGCAGGCCTGCGAAGGCGACATGGTTCGATTCATGCGGGACCTGATCGCCATACCGGCCGAGAGCAGCCATGAAGGGCCGGTGATCGCGCGGATCCGGCAGGAAATGGAGAAGGTGGGGTTCGACGAAATCCGCGTCGATGGCATGGGAAATATTCTGGGGCGGATCGGCTCGGGAAAGACCGTGATCATGATGGACTCCCACACCGACACGGTCGGCGTGGGCGACCCCAAGGAGTGGGGCTGGGATCCTTACCAGGGCAAGGTGGAGGACGGCTACATCTATGGGCGCGGATCGTGCGATCAGC
>JBEKYE010000483.1:0-3585 GCA_049511275.1 Bryobacteraceae bacterium | reverse complement strand
CCCCCACCGGCATCATCGCGGACGCCAAGCGGGTCGCCGAAGGCTTCATGTACGATCCTACTCACCTCCGCGACGTCCTGGTGAGTGTCCTGGGCTCGGCCGCCTCCTGGGCTGTCAACGATTGCCCCATCGGCGTGATGATCTCCGCCACCGCGATGAACGGACACAATTGGTTCTTCGTCAAGGACAATCCCCAGAACGCCGGAACCACCGGATCCGTCAAGCTGGTCGATGCCGCCGTCGCCTCCGCCTGCGCACCCACCTATTTCGACCACTGGACGATCGACGACATCGACGGCCAGACCACCACCTTTTTCGATGGCGGCGTCGGCGGCACCGCCAATCCCGTCTACCAAGCCTGCGTCGAGGCCTTCGAGTTCGACACCTTCACTCCCGCCGGCACCCGCGCGATCGCTCTCGGAACCGGTTACTTCCCGGGTTCCGACACTCCGCCTTCCGGTCTGTTGAACGTGATCGGCTGGACCACCAGCACGCTGGTCGACACCTCCGAGGACTGGGCCGACGAAGCCGTGAACCGCCAGTGGCCCGGCGTCATGACAAGCTTCAACCCGCTTCTCCCCAGCGACATCGACGAAGCCGATCTCTCGGCTATTCCCACTCTGGTAACCATTGGCCAACAACTGGCCGCGACCCTGGACTGGACCCAGCTCATCCCGTAGGCTATGGTGGCGAGCCTGATGTTCGGTAGCCGCGTCCCGAGCGACTCCGGGGGAACGCTATGCTGGAGACGCGGGGGATACATGCGACTGGTGATGGCGGTACTGGCGCTGGCGTCGGTGGCGCGGGTGCAACCGGCGGCGGAAACAGTGGCGTTGACGCACGCCACGGTGATCGACGGCACGGGCGCGGCTGCGATGGCCGACTTTACAGTGATGATCCGGGGCGGCCGCATCGCGGCGGTTTATCCGGCGGACAGCCGGCCCGTGCCCAACGGCGCGCGGGTCGAGGACCTGGCCGGCAAGTGGGTCATCCCGGGGCTGATCGACGCCCACGTACACCTCACGGAAGGCAGCGGGGACGTGGCGCGATACCGCGACCTGTTGGGCCGCTTGCTGCTGGACGGCGTCACCGGGTTGCGCGACATGGCGGGGGACGCGCGAGTGCTGGCATACCTGGCGCGGGAAGCCCGCCTGGATGCGCCGGGCTGGCCGGACATATATTACAGCGCGCTGATGGCCGGGCCGGCGTTCTTCTATGAAGACGCGCGCGTGCCGGACGCATCGCGCGGCGTCATGCTGGGCAGCGCGCCCTGGATGCGGGCGGTGGATGAAACCACCAATATCCGCATGGCGGTGGCGGAGGCCAAAGCCACGGGCGCCACCGGCGTAAAGCTGTACGCCGACCTGCCGGCGGCGCTGGTGAAGGAAATCGCGGCGGAGGCGCACCGCCAGGGCCTGTTGGTGTGGACCCACGCCACGGTGTTTCCGGCGAAGCCCAGCGACGCGGTGGCGGCGGGCGCCACCACGGTCTCGCACACGGCCTACCTGGTGTGGGAGGCCGCGCCCCATGTCCCTCCGGATTACCGCTCGCGGGCCTTCGGCGACTTCACGCACATCCGGCCGGACGACCCGAAGATCACGGCGCTACTCGAACAGATGAAAGAGCACGGCACCATCCTCGATGCCACGCTGCGGGTGTTCCAGCAGGGAGCGGAACGCTCGCCGGACGCGTTCGGGAAGGGCCTTCTGCCCTGGATCTACGCCGTGACGCGAGCAGCGCACCATGCGGGGGTGCTGGTGGACGCCGGAACCGACAGCCAGGGGCTGGCCTCCGCCAGCCAGGCGGATGCCGGCCCGGCCGTGGTGGATGAGATGATCCTGCTGGTGGAGCAGTGCGGCTTCACGCCGGAGGCGGCGATCCAGGCGGCCACCCTGGTGAGCGCCATGGCCGTCGGGCAGGCAGCCGGCCGAGGGACGATCGCGCCGGGCATGGCCGCGGACCTGGTGGTGCTGAGCGCGGATCCGACCGCGGACGTGCGCAACGTGCGGAAGATCGTCGAAGTCATGAAGGACGGCCGGGTCTTCCGGCCCGCGCAGAAGCCGTAGCGGGTCTCGCACGGGAGATCGCGAATGCCTCCGTTGCACGGTTGACGAGAGCACGTGCGAAGCTGCGAGTATTTCCGCACAACGCTCCGTTTGCATTGGCCGGCGCATACCGACCTGACCATGCGGATGGTCCCGCGATGGAATGCAGGTGGGATTCCTGGCAGGACAGTTTTCGCCCTACTGCAAGGCGCGTCTCTCAACTGCGTGACGGAGACTTCGCGAGACTAATCCAGTGCCACGCTACCTCCAACGCCGTTTCGGGCCAATGTACGAGTCGCCGACCAACCGGACGGGATAGCCCACGCTACGATCTTAGACGACTCTGGAGAGTGGTCGGCCACCAAAGTGGCACCGGCAGTTGTGGAACAATAGTCCACGGCGAACCCGTAGTCTCATAACATGCGTGTGGACTTCAGGCCGTCACTTTGGACGAAAAGGGGACAGACGCATTTTTCGCTGGCGCATTCGCTAACCCCGCAAATTGCGTCTGTCCCCTTTTCCGGGGTCACTTCGGCAGGAACTTGAAATCGGAAATCGCGATCTCGTCGTTCCCCTGGATCAGAAAACCGAATTTGCCCTGGGTGAAATCGCGGCCCGGCTCGGAAAAAGTATCCAGCACCTTCCACTCGCCGCCCACGCGCACCTTTTGCACCAGGCGATCCGGCGTCACCTCGATCTGTATGGTGAACGCCTTCTGATTGCCGAGATTGTGCGGCGCCTTGACTCGCTCGAAGCGCGTGCCTTTCTGGATCACACCGGCCCAGAAGTTCTTCCGATCCATCTCGAAGAGCAGGTAATTCCTGGCGTCGACATATTGCAGGCACCAGCGGATCTGGCCCGCCCGGAATACGCCGCCGCCTTTCAAGAGTTCCACCGTAAAGGTGAAGACGCCCTTGGGCGGCAGCTTATATGGCACGAATCCGCCACCCTTGTGGACCCAATTGGCGCCGTCCTTCTTCCAGCTCTGCGCGTCCTCGAAATCCGCCATGCCGCTTTCCACTACGGGTGGAGGCGCGGCCGGCCGCTCACCAGCCAGAGTGAAAACCACTTCGCGGTTTTCGCCGGCGGCCAGTTGGACGCGGGTTGTCGATTCGGTGAATCCCGGCGCGCTCGCTGAAAATGCGTAGTTGCCCGGGGGCAACTCGATCTGGTCTCCGCGGACTTCGTGCGACTCCGCGTCGTCGCCGCGGCGGTACGCGACGGTTGCCGATGCGGGGTTGCGTGTCAGCCGGACCGTGCCGTTCGCGGGGGCCAAGACTACGTCCGCGGCCGCCAGCACTACGGCCTGGCCGGCGCGGAAGGTTCGCTGCAGCCGCTTCGGCAGGTAGCGGTCGCGCCGCAGCTCGATGGTGTGGTCACCCGGTTGGATGGCGCCGAGGCTGAACTCGCCGCCCGGATCCACCGTGCCGGCGCTTTTCTGATCGACCAGAACCTCGGCGCCGGCCGGCGCGCCGTGGATTTCGAGCGAGCCGAATTGCGGCCGCGGTTTCAGGTCGAACTGCAGGCGCACTTCCGCGCC
>JBEKYE010000482.1:0-3586 GCA_049511275.1 Bryobacteraceae bacterium | reverse complement strand
ATCTTAAATGATCGCAATCCAAAGGAGAACCGCCAAATGAAGAAACTGATGACGCTGATGGCCGCTGTCGCCCTCACTTTCGGTGCCGCTACAATGTATGCAAATGGCAACGCCGACAAGAGCACCACGGTCAAAAAGACCACCAAGATCGTCAAGAAGACCACGACAACCAAGAAGTAACCCGGCTTTCACGAGCTAAATCTGCTGGGAAGCCGCGTAGCGCCACGCAGCCCTACGCGGCAATCCAGTCTTTCCTTTGATTCGAACCCTCCTTTTTTTCAGGTCCCCTTTTCCTCTCCTTTCGATAGCTATTTTGAGCTAAAGACAATTAGCCCTTTTGAGCTATTATATAAATAGTTTGTTTTCAGGTATTTACGCGCACGGGTCTTATCGCCGCCTGGTAACGACCCACCGTTACACTGCGCCTCTGCTCATATCTACGGATACGAGGTAAGAGGACTGGCTGATGAAGGGAATGTTCTTAGTTCTTTCTTTGCTTTGGGTTGAGTGCTCCGTCCATCCCCTGGCGGCACAGGGCACCGCAGCCCCCCGGGCGCAAGTGGCGGGCGCGGTCACGAGTGTCGCCGCTCCAGCCAGTCAGTTTGTGATGAAGACGGATAAGGGCGACAGCATCACTGTCACCACCACCGATAAGACCGTGATCCTGCATATGCCGGCCGGCGTGACCGACGTGCAAAAAGGAACCAGGATGACGGTTGGCGAACTGGCCGCCGGAGATCGCGTGGTGGCCTACTACAAGGGCGCTGCCGACGATAAAGCCGTGCAGGCCACGTCGCTGGTGGTCCGGACGTCCGCCGATCTGGATGAGATCGCCAAACAGGAACTGGCGGACTGGCGCAAACGGGGCACCGTCGGTACCGTGACCGCGACCGACCCGGCCGCTAAGACCATCACGTTAAGAGTCGGATCGAAGACCATGACGGTGACGGCATCGGATAAGACCGAGTACCACCGTTATTCGCTGGATTCCGCCAAACCGACCGATGCGAAGGTCAGCTCCTTTGCGGAGATCAAGGTGGGCGATCAGGCTCACGTGCTGGGGAACAAGAGCGAAGACGGCACAGCCACCACCGCCGAATCCATTTATGCCGGGACGTTCCGCCAACTGGCGGCGACCATCGTCTCGATCAATGCGGCGACCGGCGAAATGCAGGTGAAGGATCTGGCCATTAAAAAGCCGCCTCCGCTGACTATCCGCGTGAACGCCGATTCCACCATGAAGAAGCTGGATCCTCAGATGGCAGCCTCGCTGGCCCGCCGTTACGGTGCGGGCCGGGCCCAGGATCAGGCGGGTGCGGGAGCCGGCGCACCCGGGCGCGGAGGACGCGGCGGAGGAGGGGATGTCGGACAGATGCTCGACCGTCTGCCGGCCATGCCGCTCTCCGCACTGAAAGCCGGCGACGCCATCATGGTCTCCACCACAATGGGGAGCGACCCGACACGCGTGACCGTCATCATGCTGCTGGCGGGCGTCGAGCCGATTCTCACCGCGGCGCCCAGCGCCACCCGCGACATCATGAGCGGCTGGAATCTGGGCGGAAGTGGCGGCGAGGGTAACTAAACGGGGACCGCGAGAGTCCCTAAATAGAGCTTCGGGATTTCGATCAAGGCAGTACTTGAGGGAGTATGAACAACTTGCGCAGGTCAATCTTTTTGTTTTTGGGAATCGCATGGATCGCATCGGTTGCCGCGGCCCAGCCATCCACCGGGACGGTCAAAGGCGTTCTGACCGACGATTCGGGCGCGGTCATTCCAGCGGCCACGCTGACGATCTCCAACACTGCCGGGAAACGCGCGGCACAATCGCAGGCGGATGGCACTTACACATTTTCCGGCGTGCAGCCGGGCGATTACACGGTAAGCGTCATCTACCCGGGCTTCGCCCCGTTTAACAAGGCGGTGACGGTGAACGCGGGGGCCGCGGTGCAACTGCCGGTCCAACTTACGGTCACCACCGAGAAGCAGGAGATCACCGTGAAAGGTGAAGTGGGTCCCAGCATCAGCGTGGAGCCCGACAATAATGCCACGGCCTTGGTGATCAAAGGCAACGATCTGATGGCCTTGCCCGACGATCCGGACGATCTTGCCGACGCCTTGCAGGCCCTGGCCGGTCCGGGCGCCGGCCCCAATGGCGGCGCGATCTATATCGACGGTTTCAGCGGCGGCCAATTGCCCCCCAAGGAATCCATCCGCGAGATCCGCATCAACCAGAATCCCTTTTCGGCCGAGTACGACAGGCTGGGATTCGGCCGTATCGAGATCCTCACCAGGCCGGGCACCGACAAATACCGCGGCATGTTTTCCTTCAGCGATACCGATGCCGCGCTCGATTCGCGCAACCCGTTTGCCAGCAACAAGCCGGATTTTTCCAACCGCACGATCGTCGGCAACCTCGGCGGCCCCATCAACCATAAGACCTCCTTCAATCTGGATTTCCAGAGGCGCGACATCCAGGACAACGCCATCACCAACGCCTTTTATGTGGATCCCGCCACGTTCAACGTCACGCATCTCACCAACTCGCTGGTCACGCCGAATTACATGACCACCATCACGCCGCGCATCGACTACGCGTTGAGCGAGAAACACACCCTCACGGTGCGGTTTGAGGAACGGTTGAACGAACGCGATAACCAGGGATACGGACGGAACGATCTGCCGCCGGGTTATTCGGCGCCGGGCTTCCCCAACGACGTGACCTATAGCACTACCGGCGACGCGCAGAACCTGATGATGACGGAAACATCGATTCTCAGCACCAAGTTGGTGAATGAGACGCGTTTCCAATTCACCCGCACCTGGAGCCAGACGCCAGGCAACCTCACTCCCTCGATCAGCGTTGCCAATGAGTTCAGCACGGGAGGAAACGGCATTGGCAACAAGTACGATCTCGGCAAGCACTTCGAGCTGACCAACACCAGCATCATGCAGCAAGGCGCGCACGCGATTCATTTCGGCGTGCGCGTGCGCCGCGAGAGCGACCAGAACGCCAACCCGCAGGGCTTCAACGGGTCGTTCAGTTTCAATGGCGGCTTGGAGCCGGTGCTGAATTCCTCCAACCAGATTGTGACCGATTCCAGCGGGAACCCGGTGGTGACCGAGCTCACGGCGCTGCAGCAGTATATTCGCAACCTGCAGTTGCTGCAGGCCGGGTTCACCGAAACGCAAATTCAGGGGTTGGGCGGCGGACCCAGCAAGTTCAGCCTGCAGGCCGGCCAGGCGTATGTCAGCATGGTGCGGTGGGACGGCGCGCCGTTTATTCAGGACGATTGGAAGGTGCGCCCGAACGTTACCTTGAGCCTGGGAGCGCGGTATGAAGTCCAGAACCTGGTGAGCGACCATAAAGATTTTGCGCCGCGCGTGGGTCTCGCCTGGGCTCCCGGTTCCGCCAAGAAGGGTCCGCAGAAGACCGTGATTCGCGGCGGCGTCGGCATGTTCTACGACCGCATCGGTTTCGGTCCGTTCGAAAGCTCCATCCTCAACAACGGCATCAGCCAGTTGGACTATACCGTCACCAATCCGACGTTTTATCCCAACATTCCGAGCCCGTCGTCGCTCAACCCGG
>JBEKYE010000481.1:3608-4805 GCA_049511275.1 Bryobacteraceae bacterium | reverse complement strand
GCGATTATGCCGCGCTTTTCGGTTCGGCGCTGGCGCTCGGGCCGGGCGGAACGGTAGTCACTTTGAACGGAGCGGCGGTCCCGGTAACGTATGCCTCTGCGACTCAAGTGAACTTCATCGTCCCGGCCGGTTTTGCCCCCGGGCCGGCGACTCTGGTGGTGAGCAACGGATCGGCTGCCACGGCGCCCGTTTTGATCCAGATCGATGGACCGCAGCCGATCATCGGCGCCGGAACCGTGACCAACGCCATGGGCGTGGCGCTCGATGCCAACACTGCCGCCAACCCCGGCGACATCCTGAGCGTCCAAGTCACCAACGTGGATCCGTCCGTGGTAACCGCGCCTAATCGCGTGCAGGTGAGAATCTCAGGCGTGCTCATGACGGTGTTGGGCGTCACTCAAATCGCCGCCGCGCCCGCCGGCCAGGCGGCCTTCACCGCGGCCCTGCAAATCCAGTTTGCCGATACGCAATCTTTCGGCGGCAGCCAGGTGCCGCTGGTGGTCTCGGTAGACGGTTCCGCCAGCGCGGCCGTGACGATTGCCGCGCGATAAGCCCGAAACTCCCGCTGCCAGCCGATAGATCGTGCCGATGGCGGCGCGCACAACCGCCATGCGATGGCCAATCGCGTGATGGCGTGCTTTCGGCTTTACTGCTCGTTTACCTTGTCATGCCTTCTAGTTTACTGGCCGGAATCATACCTGTTCCGTGGGGCAGGCAATCCCGCCTGCCCCACAAAACGGTGCATAAAAGCTATTCTGCTTGCCGCACACCGCGAGTGTATGGTCCGCGAAATAACCGGACAAGCTCGTGGTCGGCGGGCGCGGTGGAATCTCCGGCTCCGCGACGCTCTCAGGTCTTGACTCTGCTTCTTCTTCTCCGTGTCTCCGCGCCTTCCGCGGTGACGAAGCAGCTTCCTGTCTGGTCCCCTCACAGCTCCTTAAGCAGTTGTTGCGCGGCCACCAGCAGCGGGTCCCAGACGGTCGAGAAGGGCGGCGAGTACGCCAGGTCGAGCTGCTCGAATTCGTCGACGCGCAGGCGCGATTGCAGCGCCGTCGCCACCACGTTGATGCGGCCGGCCGCGTCCTGCTCGCCGATGACGGTTGCGCCCAGCAGACGGCGCGTACCGCGGTCCGCAACCAGCTCGACGGTAGTCCCGGTTCCCTGAAAATAGCGCGGGCGGGAAAGCGCTTCGATGCG
>JBEKYE010000481.1:0-3594 GCA_049511275.1 Bryobacteraceae bacterium | reverse complement strand
ATTCCAAAGACCGAGACGATCGACGTCCCCACGATGCCGGGGAAACGCTCGCGGCCGCCGGCGGCGTTCGCGCCCGCCACGCGTCCGGTCTTGTTGGCGGTGGTGCCGAGAGGAATCCACGTGGGGCGTCCCGTGACGAGGTGATTGACTTCGGCGCAATCGCCGGCCGAAAACACACCGCGGAGCGAAGTCTCCATGCGGTCGTCGGTACGAATGGCCCCGGTGCGGCCGATCTCGACGCCGGCCTCGGCGGCCAGCTCGACGTTGGGTTTGAAGCCGGCCGAGACCATCACCAGGTCCGCGGGAAAATCGGCGACACGGTCGGGCTCGATCGAGCGGACTTCCACGCCGCAGCGCAGTTCCACGCCGTGCAACTCGAGCTGGCGGCGGGCCAGCGCATTCCAATGGGCCTCGTCGCGCAGCAGCACGTGCGGCGAGCGTTCCAGCACGGTCACCCGCAGACCGTTGCGCCGCAGCGCGTCGGCGGCTTCGAGTCCGATGTAACCGCCGCCGATCACCACGGCGCGGCGGGGATGTTTCTCCGCGATGAAGGCGCGCAACCGCGTGGCGTCATCCGGGGTGTGGAGCGTGAAGACGTGCGGCTGTTGGGCGCCGGCGATGGCCGACGTATCGCAGCGCGCGCCGGTCGCGACGACCAGGCGCTCGTAGTGCACGCGGGCGCCGGAGTCCAGGGCAACTTCGCGCCGCGGATGAGAGATCGCGACCACGCGCGAAGCAGTGCGCACGTCGATGCGGCGCTCTTTGCGGAAATACTCCGCCGTGTAGACCACCAACTGTTCGGGCCGGCGGACACGGCCCTCCACGAAATACGGCAGGCCGCAGGCGCCGTAGGAAACGACGGGGCCTTTCTCGAGCACGACGATTTCGAGATGCGGGTCCGTGCGGCGGGCCCGCGCGGCGGCGCTGAGGCCAGCGGCCACGCCTCCGATGACCACCAATGGCACGGACGGCTATTCCCCTTTATTCTTGATGTCCTGCACAAAGCTCAGGATATCGAAGGCCTTGAGCTTGCGGTCGGGGTAGAAGCTGTTGACGGCGTCCTGCTCGTCGGTGAAGATCTCGAAGACCGTAGCCAGCTTGGTCATGACCAGCAGCTCGATGCTGCGCCGCGTGAGATTGAGCAGCTTGACCACCCCGGCGTTCTTGCGCAAAGTCGTCGCGCACATGACCAGCGCGCCCAGGCCGGTAGAATCGATGTAATCCACGCCGCCCAGGTTGAGGACCAGGTTTTTCACGCCGCCGGCAGTGAGCGCGGCCACTTTTTCGCGCAGGGCGGAAGCTTCCGGGCCCACCGTGATGCGGCCCTTGAGCTCGAGGATGGTGACGCCCTCGTGCTCCTTTTGCTGAATGTCGAGAGCCATGGTTGGATTCGGGAGATCAGACCGGCATTTTGAGGCCGATGCGCATCTCCACCTCTTCTATAGCTACCATTTCTATGGCGTCCCATGGGCAGCCGTCCAGGAAAGCGCCCTCGGGACCCTTGCTGGTGCACTTCTTGCAGCCGATGCAGAGGACCGGATCGACCTCGATCCGGCCGAAAGGCCGATGGTCTTCATCGGGCACCCAGTACATGCAATCCGCCACCGGGCAATAGGGCACGCAGGCCGGCGATCCGGCGCAGCCCGTGCAGCATTCGGTGATGACGGCAAGTTCCTTAGGCCGCTTCTTGCGCGGAGTAGCGATCCCCTCGGACTTTGGCTCCATCTTGACGACGGCCGTGGACATGGGAAGAGTATGACACAGCCGCGCCGGTGATGTCACCCGGCGGCGGCCGTAACCAGTCGATAGCGCGTCCATTACGGGCTCTGGATTCACCGCGGAAACACGGAGACGCGGCGGATTCTCTTCTTGGCAAGCTCTGGTGGCCCGTTCCATTCCCCTTTTGAACCAGCCGCGCGTTCCATTTCGGAACGCGTTCCATTGTGGAGCGCGTGCGAGTCTCATTGATTACTGATAACAGGACCTTTATACCTCATCAGTACTTGGCACTAAGGTTGCACCCCTAAGGTTGTTCGGGCGCTTGAGCCGAGTCCGAATAGAAATCCAGAAAAAAGGACAAAAACCATGCGGGTGCCAAGTGTGTCTCTACGCCGGAAAGCAAAGATTTCCCTGGAAGCGCGCGATCGGATCGTGATCGAGCATCTTCCCCTGGTCAAGGCCATCGCGATTCGCGTGCATGAGTACCTTCCCGTGCACGTGGATCTGGACGATCTCATCCACGCCGGTGTCCTGGGCCTGTTCGACGCGGTAGCCAAGTTTGATTCGACCAAAAACGTGGTGTTCCACAGCTACGCCAAGCACCGCATCAAGGGCGCCATTCTCGACAGCCTGCGGCAGCTCGATTGGGCATCGCGCGATCTCCGCAAGCGTCAGAAGCAGGTGGACGCCGTCACGCACGATCTCTCGGCGAGGCTGGGGCGCAACCCTACGGAATCCGAGGTGGGCAAGGCGCTCGGCGTCACCGAGGACCGCTGGCGCCATATGCTGGTGGAACTCCGCAACGTGGGTTTGGTTTCTTCCACCGTGCACTCCGATCAGGAGCGCGACCGCGTCATGGAGTTCCCCGCCACGCCGGAACTCCAGCCCGACCGCATGTGCGAACACCGCCAGTTGCAATCGACCCTGGCGCGAGCCATCGGCACCCTGCCGGAACGCTACCAGAAAGTCGTATTCCTTTACTACACAAACGAAATGACCATGAAGGAAATCGGCGACCTGCTGGGCGTAAACGAAAGCCGCATTTCGCAGATCCACAAGACGGCGCTGAAGAAGATGGCGGTGGTGCTGCAGGCCGAGGGCATCCACTCGGCGGAAGCCATTTGAGGCGGTGTGCCTCCTCTTCGAACAACCTTGCCGTTGGCGGGGCAGGTTGTCAACCTGCGGACCGATTGTCAATATTGTCAATCGGTCCAGCCGGGCGCAGCCCGGGCGCCACTGCGAACACGGACTTGTTTCGCTGGCGCAGGCGCTGCCGCCTGCGATCCGCGCTTCTTTCACGGCCTCACGGCAGCGGGTCGGGGCCGGAGAGCTTTTGAAAGAGAGCGTAATTGTCGCGTGCTTCCGCGGATTTGCCCAGCCGTTCCGCGGCTGCGCCGCGGAGGTAATAGAACCGGGGAAAATAGAAAGACAAAAACGGTCCCAGCCCGGTGGTCGGCGGTATCGGGTTAAAACGCAGCAGCGCGGCGGCTTCGGCCGCCCGCCCGGTTTCGAGGTACGTCCAGGCCAGCAGGACGGGGACGCCTTCTCCGACTGACTGGCTCTGGTCGTACAACTGTTCGAGAACCGGCGCAGCCGCCTGATACTGCTTGGCCAGCAACAGAGCATACGCCAGAACGGTGTTGCGGATGGTGGCCTGCGCCGGGTTGGGCGCCAGCCGCCCGGCGCGCGCCGCCCATTCCGCCGGCGAGGCCGCCGGTTGCGCCAGGAAACGCGCCACGGTCGCCGTCTCCGCCGAAGCCGGCGTCGCCATGGCCAGGGCCTTCTCCGCCAGCGCGGCGGCTGCCTCGCGGTTCCCCATCATGAGGCTCCACGCGGCCATTTCCGCGGTGGCATGCGCCGCCGTTTCCCGCTGCG
>JBEKYE010000480.1:0-3613 GCA_049511275.1 Bryobacteraceae bacterium | reverse complement strand
TCCGGTGGAAGTCGACACGGTGGTGGACGTGAACTTCACCGTGCGGTAGGACGGAGCCGTCTGTCCAGCAGCCGCATTTTGGCAAGGCCTGACAAACCACGAAGGGCCATGGTCTGTCACGCCTTGCCGGAAGGACAGACGGCTCCGTCCTAACGCACGGTGAAGTTCACGTCTACCACCGTGTCGACTTCCACCGGAATGCCGTTGAACAACGTGGGCTCATAGACCCATTGCTTCACGGCGTCGATGGCCGCCTGGATCAGCGGGTCGGGGCCGTTGATCAGCTTGACGCCGGTCACGTGCCCGTCCTTGCCGATGGTCACCGCCAGATGAACCACGCCTTCCACGCCGGCCTTCCGGGCTTCGGCCGGATAGACCGGATCCTTACGCTCCACCAGGTTCGCAATCGAGACATCGCCCGCCACCTTCATGCGGTGCGGTTCGACCTCCGGTGGAGCGCCCACAATGCCCTGCGTCACGGTGATCCGGGATCCGCCCGGCAGCGGAATTTCGGCCCGCGACTGCCTGCTCTCGGCGGCCTTTTGCGCCCAGCTATTGGCGTCGGCGATGTCCTGTTGATACTCCTCCGCGGTATCGCGCAGGTCCGCCCGTTCGCGGACCATCAGGTTCATGTACGCCATGGCATCGCTAAACTTCGGGTCGATCAAAAGGCCATGGCGCAACGCTTCCATGCCGGTCTCCAACACCCCGCCGTACTGCGCTTTGAGATCGGCCTTGATTCGCCCGGCCGGCATGGGACCGGGCTCCTGCGGCTTCATGCCGATGGCGCGCCGCGCTTCGAGATAGGCCGGATGCCACTGGGACCACGCCAGAACGCCCATGCTGTACCACGCGTTGGTGTCGGCCGGGTCCAACTGAATCAGCTTCTCAAACCATCCTTCGGCCTCGTCCCAATTCTTCCGGCTGAGGTTCAGCCCGCCCAGCGAAGAGAGCGCCACCTTGTTCTGCGGGTCGAAGTCCAACACCCGCCGGAACTCCCGATCGGCCGAAGCCGCCAGGGCGCGGTTTTCCGGCGTGTCCGCGCCCGGAACAAACTGCTGCATCCAGGCCGTCGCCAGATAAAGCCGCGCGGGGACAAAAGAAGGATCGGCGGCAACCGCTTTCTGGAAATCTGCCACGGCCTCCGCGTAACGATCGGCTTTGAATTCTTGAACGCCGCGGTTGATCCAGCCACGCGCATCCGCGGGATCCTGAGCCTGCAGGGAACCCGCCGCCGCCAACCAGACCGCGATCATCAAGCGCATATCTGCCTCTCTGCTTTAGCCATCATACCGCCGCCAAAATTCGCCCCGCCACCGCAGCATCGTATTACACCAGCTCAATTCCGTCGATCGCTGCGAAGATTTCATGGCTACCGTGGCGGCTCCGGCCGGCCAGGAGGCCGGTCCCACTTCTACCCGCCGCCATGCAGTTCTTCCACGAAAAACAATCCATCGTAGCGCTTCCGCACCTCGGCCGGCAGCAGGCTGGCATCCGGATCCTGCACCACCCAGTAAGCTCCCAGGTCGTGGAACAAGTGCGCATCGGTGAGCCAGCGCGCCAGGGTTCCGGATGCCGGCAGGCTCGCGACATCCAGGAAGAAGGCCGGCATCCCGGCCGCGCTCAACACCGCGTCGCCAGAGCCTTCCGGCGAGGGCGGCACCTTCCACATGCCCAAGCCCTTGGAATCTCCGTTGTCCACTCCCACGGCCCGCACTTCTCCGCGGCGGAAGGCAAAACCGGCCACGTAGAAACTCCGCCCGTACCGCTCGCGCAGCCATTCTCCCATGCTCTTCTCGGCCATTTCGTCGCCGAATCGGGCGTGGCCGTTATCGGTCCACAGAATGACCTTGGCCTTGGGGTAAGTGGTGTCGAGCAGGCTCGAGAAACGATCTGCCATGTCCCGGGCATCCGAAGAGCTGAAAGCCACGAACGCGGCTTCAGGGGCGTTCGAGCTCAGCCATTCCGACGCCCCGGCTGCGTCCTCCGGGTTAATGGCCACCAGCACCGTGAATCCCTTGTCTCTGACGAGGTATTCCACCAGCCGCTGTTTCAGGCCGGTAAACTCGCGGGTGCCGCGCGCGGCTTCGCCCAGCGCCACAATCCGCGATTCGCCGACGGCCGCTCCGAAGGCTTCCAGATTGGCCCACTCCTCGCCCGCCTGCCCGGTCTGGAGCGGCCTGGCGTGGGCTCTTAGCTCGGCCGCGACGATTCGCACCACTGACACTGTGGTGGGCGGCAGCACCCAGTGATAAGCCAGCTCGATCGATTCCTTCCAGCGCCAGGCGCCCGCCACCAGGCTCCAGGTATCGCGGTGAGTGGTCACCACGCGGCGTTTTCCGCCGGGATTGGGATCGGCCGCCTCCCGCTCCACCATCACCTCCGCGTCGTCGCCGTCCAGTTGCGCCGACACCACTTTGGTCCGCGCCGCCAGCCTGGCGCCTTTTTGCATCTCGCCCCGAATCGCCGGCAGAAGCGGCTCGCGAACCGATCCCACGCCCATCTGCGCGTCCGGCAGCACCACCTTCGCAACCTCGTTCTCGTCGCCGCGCGTGAACGCTGCATCGAGGAGCGCATACTGCTTCTGGATGGCTTCGCGCACCTCCGCCAACTGGGCGGGCGCAATCGCGTCCTCGGCGAACTCGACGCCGCTCACCCAAGCCCTTCCCCGGCCGTAGAGCGCCACACCGATGCGGATGGTCGCGGCGTTGCCAGCCACCTCACCGCGGATTTCGTAGCTCTTCCATTCCGAAGAGACAATCGGGCGGTCTTCCATGGCGTCCGGAAAGAGGACCCCGGCGTTCGGCCGGTTCACCTGCAGCAACAGGTGCGCTTTGTCGCCCAGCGCGCCCGCCTCCATCTTGATCCAGGCGCGCAGCTTCACCCGCTTTCCGCGGAACGGCGCGGCATCGAAATCCTGCAAAAAACTTCCCAGGTCCCCGGCGGTTGCCGTGGCGGGACCGGCCAGCACCGCGCACGGCGCATCACCGCGGCAGTTCGCATGCCATTCCGCCCTGTATTCGGCATCGGGCGTGGCGTCCAGCACGAACCATCCAGGCGGAGGGTTCAGCGGGTCGCCTTGCCCGAATTGCAAATTCGTCTGCGCCCCCAGCGCCGCCGGCAGCCAGGCCGCCAGCATGGCGAGCTTTCTCACCGTTCGAAGCGCAGGCATGCCCGCCCCAGGAAAATCTCGTCGCCCGCCCTCAGCCGTTCGCCGCGCCGGTTCCCCGCCGGGACTTCGATGGCCCGTCCGTCGCGCAGCACGCGCGTGCCGAACTCGCTGCCATCGTCGCAGAGGCGGTATTCGCCGGCATCCCGGCGGATGTGCGCGTGCCGCCGGGATACCGTGGCGTTTCGCTCGTCGCCGCCCTCTTCGAAGACCACGTCGTTGCGCCGCACCACGCGATGCTCGGTGTCGGTCAACTCCGCCATCCTTCCCAGATTGGTAAGCGCCTTCTCCAGCGCGTATTCCGCCTGCGCCGTTTTCCCCTGCACCACCATCAACCGGCCCGCGCCGCGTGCCGGCTCGGCCGCCCCCTTGGCTTCCACCGAATACTCGATGGTGAAATTCTTCTCGCCCGTCTCCGAGGTCTTGACTTCCACGCCGAAGCCG
>JBEKYE010000479.1:0-3613 GCA_049511275.1 Bryobacteraceae bacterium | reverse complement strand
AGGGCGTCCTTGACCCATCGCTCGCAAGTGGATGTCAGGCGGATGCGGCCCTTGGCTTCGAGCATCCCCAATTCCCAAACGGAGATCACGGAAAGCAGAAGATTTCCCTGGCCGGCGGCGCGCTCGATGGCCTTCAAGGCGGGACCGGTAAAGTGTTCTCTCGCGCCGGCTTGTAGCCAGATCCAGTAATGGGTATCGAGCAGGAGGGGAGGCTCGGTGGCGCTACTCATCGGCGTTCCATTTCTCGTCGATGGGAGCGATAATATCGCCGAGGATCTGGACGGAACCCTCCATGCGACCGAGGATCGGAGGGGCCTGCTGATCCACCGGAAGCAGGCGAGCGACCGGACGGCCGCGTTTGGTGATGAGGATTTCCTGGCGCGAGCGCTCGACCTCATCGAGAAGGTGGAGACACTTTGCCTTGAACTCGCCGGCGGCAATCTGCTGTTTCATACTATGGTCATTTTACCATGGTCACTTCGCAGGTGGGACGATCGGTCTGTGGCGTCTGTCCAGCACTTGTGCCGTAGCGAGGCCGACAGACCACAAAAGCCGATGGTCTGTCCTACGCTCTGTGGGTTAGAATAAACAACACTTCCATGAGACCTTTGAAAGCTTGCATCGTTTACCTGCTTTGTTTCTGGCTGGCTGCCCCTTTGGCGTTTCCGGCGGATTCCGGGCCACTGCGCGGTTATTCCACCGAAGCGGCGCGCGCGGAACGCGATTGGGAAACCAAGTTCCGCGGAGTGCCCGATCCGGCCAATCTCCGCGCCTATATGCAGAGGCTCTCGGCGCGGCCGCATCATGTGGGATCGGCTTACGATAAGGACAACGCGGAATGGATCCTCGGGAAGTTCCATGAGTTTGGACTCGACGCCAGGATCGAAACCTTCGACGTGCTGTTTCCGACGCCCAAAGAACGGGCGCTCGAACTGGTAGAGCCGGTGAAATTCACGGCCCGGCTGGAAGAGCCCACGGTGGCGGCGGACCCGACCTCGGGGCAACACGACGAGCAGTTGCCGTCGTACAACGCGTATTCGATCGACGGCGATGTGACGGCGCCGCTGGTGTACGCCAACTTCGGGATTCCCGAGGATTATGACACGCTCGACCGGCTGGGCGTGTCGGTGAAAGGGGCCATCGTGATCACGCGCTATGGCGGGTCGTGGCGCGGCATCAAGCCGAAGGTGGCGGCGGAGCACGGCGCCATCGGCTGCCTGATTTATTCGGATCCGCACGAGGACGGCTACTTCATGGGCGACGTCTTTCCGGATGGGCCGTTCCGGCCGAAAGACGGGGTGCAGCGCGGCAGCGTGATGGATATGCCGGTGTATCCGGGCGATCCGCTGACGCCTGGCGTCGGCGCCACCAAGGACGCCAAACGGCTGGCGCTGAGCGACGCCGCGACGCTGACCAAAATTCCGGTGCTGCCGATTTCCTACGGCGATGCGCAGCCGCTGCTCCAGGCGATGAAAGGGCCCATGGCGCCGCCGGCGTGGCGCGGGTCCTTGCCGATCACTTACCGGATTGGGCCGGGGCCGGCCAAGGTGCATCTAAAGGCCAAGTTCAACTGGGATACCAAGACGATCTACGATGTGGTGGCGCGGATTCCCGGAGCCACCTATCCGGATGAGTGGATCATCCGCGGCAACCATCACGACGCGTGGGTGAACGGGGCGGAAGACCCGCTGTCGGGCACAAGCTCGCTGCTGGAAGAGGCGCGCAGTTTCGGAACGCTGCTGAAACAGGGATGGAAGCCGAAGCGCACCATCATCCTGTGCGCGTGGGATGGCGAAGAGGAAGGGTTGCTGGGGTCGACCGAATGGGCGGAGACGCATGCGGAAGAGCTGAAGCGCAACGCCGCTGTTTACATCAACTCGGACACCAACTCGCGCGGCTATTTGCAGGTGGAGGGTTCGCACACGCTGGAGAAGTTCATGAACGGGGTGGCGAAGGATATCGACGACCCGGAGAGCAAGCTGACGGTGTGGAAGCGGATGCAGTTCCGGGAGATCGCCAACCAGGGCGGCGGGCGCGGCGGCGCGGCGGCGGCGGCGACGGCGCAGGACCGGGCGGAAGCGCGCAGCCGGCCGGATCTGCGGATTGGCGCGCTGGGATCGGGGTCGGACTATACGGCGTTCCTGGATTTCCTGGGGGTGGCTTCGATGAACCTGGGATTTGGCGGCGAGGACCAGGGCGGCATCTACCATTCGGTCTATGACGACTTCTACTGGTATACGCATTTCGCGGACACCAACTTCGTGTATGGGCGGGCGCTGGCGCAGACCGCGGGGACGGCGGTGATGCGGCTGGCGGATGCCGAGCTGCTGCCGTACGACTTCGACGATTTCACCGACACGGTGCGGCGGTATATCGACGAAGTGAAGCGGCTGGCGCTGGAAAAGCGCGATCAGACCATCGAACGCAACCGGCAGATTGACGATGGCGTGTTCGCGGCGCTGGTGGACCCGCGGGCGCCGATGCTGGCGCCGCCCAAGGAGCCGGTGCCGCCGTTCCTGAATTTCGCGCCGCTGGACAACGGCCTGGCAGCCTTGCAGCGCACCACCGAGCAATACGACAAAGCGCTGGCAAGCGCCATGGAGAACGGCGGCGCGGCGCTGGCGCGGGCGGCTTTGAAAGAGGCCAACGACAAGCTGGTGGCCGTGGAGCGCGCGCTGACGCTGAACGAAGGGCTGCCCAACCGGCCGTGGTTCAAGCACCAGATTTACGCACCGGGATTCTACACGGGCTATGGCGTGAAGACGCTGCCGGCGGTGCGGGAGAGCATCGAGCAGAAGGACTGGAAGCTGGCGGACGAAGAGATCGGGAAAGTCGGGAAAGTCCTGGAGAACGCGGGCGAGGCCATCCAAGGCGCGACCGCGGCCTTGGGAACGGTGGCGAAGTAGGATTCGAACAAGATTGCCCGCTCGACTTATTGCTTGATATCGTCCAGATTGGGCGAGCAGCAGGGCGTCTGGACGGGTTTGCGGACCATCATCTCGGTGCGCGTGAAATCCTTGTCGTAGAGTTGCAGCAGCCAGCGGCCGTCGCGCGCGATGGCGGGCTCCTGCGGAGGCTGGTAACCCCGCTCCACCACGGTTTTGTACACCTGCTGGATGTCCGTGGTGCTCAACGCGTAATGATGCAGGACGCCGAGCGTGCGGGGCGTGGGCGTGGTCTCGCGGACCATGTACTCGATCCAGTCGTATCCATCCGGCACCATCAGGGAGATCCACTCGAAGCGGTCGTCGGTGGGCCCGCCCTTCCATTGCAGCCGGAAACCCAGGATGTTCTTGTAGAAGGCGTCGGCCCTGGCCGGATCGACTACGCGCACGCCTACGTGCAGCAGGTGGTCCGAAATGCGCGTGGCCGCCAGATGCCTGCCAAAATTGCGGCTGTGGATCGATCCCGGCATGTACTGCACGAACTCGACCGAGTGGCCGTCCGGATCCTGCACCACGAAGCTGCGGTTGCCGTTGGCGTCCTTGCCGATCCTGGCGGGAACCTGGACGCCCTTCGCGGCCAGGTAATCGCGCAGCTTCCGCGCATCGTCGGTTTCGAAGCCGATGCGGATGAGCCGGTCCTGGTTCTGGTCCTTCAGTGTCGGCGACAC
>JBEKYE010000478.1:0-3622 GCA_049511275.1 Bryobacteraceae bacterium | reverse complement strand
TTCGCCAGTGTCCGCCCGCCACGCTGAAGAAAGTCTCAACGAATCAGCCGCAGCAACCCGTAACACACCAGGCAGATCCAGAAATCTACGGCTAATCCCCAATCAATCTGGTAAAGTCCGTGTTGCGCGCGCGGCGGCAGGAACCGCTCCACGCTGAAATAGATGGCATTCCCCGCCAGCACGGCGATCAGGGAATGCCAGAACGAGTGCTTCTTCAGCCGTTCCCCGGCCGGTCGCCCAGCCTCTCCGTGCCTTCGAAACCAGGATTTGCGTTTTGACATCCCGAGCGGACATCCAGCATACACCCAATCGTCCGCCCGGTGCGTTCCGTGGATTGCGGGTCCGCTATGATGAAGGCGGAAGTGGAATACCGGAATGAAGTATGCAATCGTGATTCTCCTTGCTGGCGCCGCTTTCGCGCAGCAGTACGAAATTGGGGCAAACATCGGGTACGGATTCTACCGGGACGGCACCATCTTTTCGGATTCCGGAACAGCCCAGGCAGGCATTCGAAACCGCTTCGCAGCCGGCATTTTTCTGGGAGATGAGTTTTCAAATTTCGTCTCCGCGGAGTTTCAATACCTTTATCACGACGGCCACCCATTCCTTCAGGCGCCCGGCGTGAAATCCGATATCCAGGGCAATTCTGACTCGCTGACCTGCGACCTGCTGTTCCATTTCAGGACGCGCGAACATCGTTGGCGCCCGTTTCTCGCCGGCGGTTCCGGCGCGAAGGAATATGTCATCGCCGGTCCGGAACCGTTTCCGCAGCCCATTCCGCAAATCGCCAGCCTCACGGCAAATGATGTGTGGAAGGTCGTCTTCAGCGTCGGCGGCGGCCTGAAGTTCCGCCTCATCCCTCATATGCTCCTGCGGGCGGAGTTCCGGGATTATCTCACCACCTTCCCCAGGCAGCAGATCGTCCCCGCTCCGCACAATACGGCGCGCGGAATCTTTGAGCAATTCACTCCTCTGTTCGGCGTCAGCTACACCTTCTGATCAGACTTGCCCAACACCTTGCGCCCAATCGCGAGGCATCGGACAATCGGTAGATATGAGCCTTATCAAGCTGAGCGTCGTCTTCACCCTTCTGGTTTCGGCAGCGCTGTGTCAGGTTCCCGCGACGTTGGTTGTTCAGGGCGTGGACGGAAAGAGTGTCACTCTTTCCGCTTCGGACCTCTCTAAACTGCCGCAACAAACCGTGAAGACCACCGATCATGAAACCCCGGCCACATTTGAAGGCGTCCTGCTGGCGGACGTCCTGGCCAAGGTCGCTCTGCCGGCGGGCGAGAAATTCCATAGCACGGCCGCGTCGTACTACATGCTGGTGGAAGCCAGGGACGGCTACCGTGCCGTGTACGCCTGGGCGGAGCTGGACCCCGGGTTCATGGATAAATCCGTCTACCTGGTGACGAAGCGCGACGGCAAGCCGCTCTCCGACAAGGACGGCCCGTTTCAATTGGTGGCGCCGGGCGAGAAGCGAGCCGCCAGGTGGGTCCGGCAAGTGACCGCGCTGAGGATTAAGCAAGCGAATTAGTGGGGCAGACCCCCTGGTCTGCGCGGGTCCCCCTGGACCCGCTCCTGACCGCCGCGTCACCGCGAAACCACCGTCAGACCGTGGGCCGCGGCGTAGTTCCGCAGCCGGACCGTAGCAGCCCCATCGACTCCGTCGCCATCGGCCATCAATACGAACTGAGTCCCCTTCGGAAACTGGCCTAGCTTCTCCTCCAGCGCCTCTATCGATTCAATCCCGTGGTATTGCGCCACCTGTCCTCGAGTTCCAACCCCCGGCCAGCCACTCACCTCGATCTTCAGGGGCGGTCGCCAGGCGTCGAGATCCTGCTCGGTCTCGTCCACGCACCGCTCCGAAATACACAGAGACTCGATGGTCCGCAGGTCGGCCTCCGTCGCCAGCCAATGCGTTCCTCGCGCGATCGCGTTCCGCAGTCCGACTTCCTCTTCGCTATCCTGAGTCAGCTCCGCCGGCTTCCCTTTCCAGTAGTCGTGAAAATAGCGGAAGGCCTCCCACAGCGCTCCCACCGCCGCGGGCGACCCGTACCGCCCCAATTGCTGCGCCGCGATCTTTTTCAGTGGCACGTCGCCTTGCACCAGGTACGCCGTCATATACCGTTCCAGCCCCGGCCCCATGGCGATTGGCGGCGTGCGCTGGAAATACTGCGCCGTGCAACGTGGCGGCGCTATGCGTATGTCCCACGGGTGGCTGTGGAACACTCCGTCGGCGTATGCCGGCTCGACGCGCACGAAGTACGCCATCAGTTCCGGCTGGCACCGGTCCTTTTGCGATTCGTAGATGGCTTTGATGCGCGGCAGCGCTTGGGGGCTGGCATATTTCGCCAGCGCCGTCATCCGCAGTCCCACGTTCCAACCGCCGGCGCGCTGTGCGGCGGCCAGCGCCTCGATCAACGCCTCGTCCGTGAACCCCGCCACGCTCGCCGGCAGCATTTCGAGTTCCGGCGAATCCAGCCACGTCCGCTCCTTCGCCAATTCCCCCACAATCCGCGCCTGCGCGCCCGCCGGGTCGATGGCATTCAGGTTCTGCAGCGCCTCGTGCGAGGCCTCATAGTAGTCGCCCGGCTTCCAGGCATCCATCGCCGATTCCAGCAGCGGGATCATGTCCCGCGACCGTAACGTGCCCGCATATAGTCCCAGCAACTGGCGCTGCCGGAAGCCCTCGATCTTGGCGTACGATTTCGTGAATTCCCCCGTCACCGCCGGAAGCCATGCGGGCAATGGCTTTCCCTTCCCGTTCGCGTGAACCTGTTGCACCCGTTCCATCAGCGTTTGGAAAGCGATGGCTTTCGCCTCGCCCTGTTTTCGAACAATGCTCGCGGCCAGGCCGGCGTTGGCCTTCTCGATGACGCCTTGCTCATACTCCTGGTGCTTTCGCCAATACTGCGTTTGTTCCGCAGTGGGTTCCGGCGGCTTCTCACCCGGCTTCGGAGGTGCATAAGGCGGAGCGGCAGGCAGGTTCGCGCGCGCACACGTTTGGGCCATGCCACGCAGATAATAGGACGACACAGCCTGCATCGGCGTTGGTACCGCCTCTTGCATCAACTCACAAACTCGCGCAGGCTCGCGCGTCGCCGCCAGTCCTTGCACCAGGATGTTCTCCTCCGTGGGCAAGAGCGCCAGGGACGCGCTCCATGAGTCGGGCACGTCCAGAAACCGCAGTTGTTCCGCGGCAGCCTTCCGCTTTTCGTAAGCCTCGGGTTTGTTGGCCTCCGGGCCGCTCAAAGTCGCCGCGCTGTTCGCGATGGTCTGCTTCACCCACGCTTCTGTTGCGGCCGTTACTTCAATCTCCACGGCGTTGGAGATGGCATATTGCGGAGGGTCCGCGTACCCATAGGTGGTTGACGCAGGTCCCCGGGAGGTCATCACCAGCTTACGTACCAGCACCGCTGTCCGATAGTGCCGCGGCCGCAACCAAGGGAGGTAATTGTTCAGGGAAACCGCCATTGGTCCGGATGCTTGCCCAAGACGCAGCGTGGGCTCGCTCTGGTCGAACCCCAGAATCATCGAAGCAAAACACGGCCGGGCCGGCGAACCACAATCTCCGGCGGGGTCGAGGAGAAAGCCGTCGAATTGCCACTGTTCCCGCGGC